>JBOIDT010000063.1:0-16374 GCA_050740755.1 Gammaproteobacteria bacterium | reverse complement strand
AAGGGATCCCTGCTCTTGCTGCTGTTTCCATACGGCATTGACTTTGCCTATGCTTGTGCACGCGCCTGAGCCGGGGAGGTCAGTCGCCGCACATCCCGCCGTTCGAGATGTGGAGAGGCGTGGTTGAAGGAAGGGTTGGCGATGCCGGTAGAGAAGGCAATATACGAGCGTGACTTTCACGCCTGGGCGCTAGAGAACGCGACGCTCTTGCGCCAACGAAAACTAGCGGACATCGACGTGCTTCACATCGCCGAGGAGCTCGAAGGCATGGGCGCAAGCGAACGCCGCGAACTGCAAAGCCGCTTGCAAGTGCTGGTATCTCACCTGCTCAAGTGTCAATACCAGCCGGAGCGCCGCGGCAAGAGCTGGCTCTTGACCATTGGCCATCAACGGGACGCAGTCGATAGGCTGCTAAAACAGTCCCCGAGCTTGCGTCCGCTTCTCGACGATCCCGAGGAGCTGGGAGACATCTATGCCAAGGCGGTCCGGGACGCGGTGATCGAGACCGAGCTGGACCGCCACGTCTTCCCCCTAGCATGCCCTTACGCTATCGACCAACTGCTCGATGGCAACTTTCTTCCCGATTGACTGCCGAGCGCGGGAGCGGGCGAGAGGAATGGTGCGTCAGGCGGGATCGCCCTGCGTGCCAGGGAATTCGCCTTGCGGGAATGCAAGACGGCGTGCGAGCGCGCCGACATGCAATTCCTCGATCAGACGGTGGCCCTCGCAAGGCTGGGCCTGACCCGCGACGCGGAGGGACGGGTCCGCATCCGCCGCCGCTATCGGTTCGAGTTCAGCATCGATGGCGGCGATCGGTACCCCGGACAGATCACCCTGACGGCCGGGCGCGTCGACTCCCTGTGGCTCGGCGGCACGGCGATATGACGGCTCTTCGATTACGCTCGGGTGCGGCCCCGGAGCGGGGGAAGGTCAGGGTGGGGGTAAAGGCGCTGCGGACAGGACAGGGCTTGGTCAGCCCCCTCCCCGCCCTTGTCCGCAAAAAGCCCGGACAGGGGAGGGAGTGTCTCGGTGCCCTCCCGGAGCGAGCGCGAGCGTGTCTAGGTCTGAAATTTCAAAGATGTTTGGCTAGATCTCTCGATAGAGCAGCAGCGTCAACCCGATGAGCGTGAACGCCACCGGCCACACCCAGGCGGGGATGCGCCGGTCCTCTTCGGGGAGGCGCAGCTCCAGCCAGCGGCCCCAGCCCATGAGGACGGCGAAGATCCCGAGCGGCGCGTGCGAGACCTCGGCGAGAAACTCCGATTTCAGGTTAAACATGGCGTGCGAGTGGGTGAGGATGAGCGCGCCGCCGGTCGCGCACAGGAGCGGAAACACCAGTCGCCATCGCGGGTTTTGCAGGCGGCCCGTGCGCACCTGCCATTCGAACAGCGCGAGCGCCACCACCACGCCGACCGCCAGGCGGTGCTGGAGGACATCGGGGAGGGCCATGCTCTCCCAGAACCCGGCCGGGCCCAGCGGCCAGGCACGCGGGTCGTTACGGACAAAGAGGAATCCGGCGAGCCCGAGGAAGATGAGCGGCCAGTGCCGCGCCCAACGGGCCGCCTGCCGCCGCTCCATGAGCGCGCAAAGCCCCATGACGAACACGAACATCCCGGCCATGTGGTGGTTGTATTCCGACCAGGCGTATTCCGCGGGCTGGCGCTCTGCGAGCGTGTCGTCGATGCGCCCGGCGCTGGCCAGGAGGTCTTGCACCGGCGGCGAGGCGAGGCGCGGGAGCTTGGGGACGAAGCGCGCCATGACCTCGGCCGGGCTCGCGCGATCGGCACCGATATCGATGGACGGCGGCAGCGAGGTCAAGGACGCGGCGGCCAACAGGATGGTGACACCGAGCCCCACCTCGGCCTCCACCAGGGCCGAGATGCGTCGTGCCGGGCCCGGGTCCGGCCACGATCGCCGCCAGCTCTTCACGAGCAGGAAGTTGATGCCGCCGAGCGTCAGAGTGGCGAGGAGCAGGACCACCTTGGTGAGCACCATCACCCCATACCCCGTGCCGATGAGCGCGTCGAGATCGCCGACGTAGACCCACGCGAGATACAGACCCGGCAAGACCAAGAGGGCGACGCTCGCGATCGCGAGGTCCGAAAAGCGTGCCAGCACCACCGGGCCGTAGCCGCCCGCATGCGCTTCCCGGCGCCGGAGCTGCCAGAAGTCCACCAGGTGGATGAGCCCGCCTATCCACACGGCGGCACCGGCCACGTGCAAGACCGTGACGGCCATCAACACCTCGCGGTGCGTGAGGCGGCTGACGCCATGGGCCAGCCAGGCCGAGTTGACCAGTAAGGCAAGCACCAGCGCGACCGCCCCGGTCCACAGTGGCCTGGATCGTGGCCGAGCCATCAGGATACGTCCGAGCGCCGCCAGAAGCAGTGCCAGGGCGATAGCGATGAGCTCGTTGCGGGCGTAGTCCGTGCCGAGCAATGTCGCGAGCGGCCAGCGGCCGGCCTCGTCGGCCAAGGTCCAGGGATGCAGGACGAACAGGACGAGCGCCTGAGCGCCGGCGAGCGTGAAGGCGGCGCCTGTGATGAGCCGTAGTGCACGCTGCACGAACCCCGCGAGGGGGGCGGTCCACTCCTCAAAAGGTCTCAGGGCCCAGAGCACATAGGCGACGCCACCGACCGCGGTGGCGAAGGCGATGAGCGAGATGCCCCGCAAGACCACATCCAGGAGTCCGGCGAGGGGGGTCATGGACGCGCCGAGCCCAAGTCTCTTTTATAGTTATCCCCTACGTGAAAACGCAGGACGCCTTCGGTCACGTGACCGTCGGGAGAGAAGGTCCGGTAGCGGAGCAGATAGGTGCCCGGGACGAGCGGTGGCACGCGCGCCTGCAGGCGCTCGGGGGCCTCCGGCGGGTCGAGCGGCGTCTCGATATACCCGTCCGCACCTTCCAGTCTGACACGGCAGAGACCGTGCTCGATCTTTGTATTGAAGCGAAGTAGGATGCGGGACGGGGACGTTTCCAGCCTGGCATCGTGTACCGGCACCGATTCGACCACGATGGCGTGCGCGCAAACCGCCGACGGCAGCATGAGCGCGAAAAATCCCCCAATGAGGTACGCCCATCGCGGCCGGGCTCGAAACAGAGCGGTGGGGCTCATCGTATGAATCGATCTGGGAATCGATCCCGGAGAATGCACGTTTTTTCTCGGCGGGTGGCGCAGCGGATTATACTGGAACCTCTCGCGACCGCGCGCGCCGCCGGAGGGGGCGGCCGTTGAGCGGATCGAACGCCGCGGTCGCGCAAAGACCCTTTGACGCGCGTCTGGCCCTGTGGCTCGTCCGGCCTTTGCAGGGGACGCGCGTCAGGCCCAACCATCTCACCACCGTGCGGCTCGCCGTCGGCCTCGCCGCGCTCGCATGCCTCGCGAGCGGGTGGCCGACCCTCGGCGCCTGGCTGTTCGTGCTCTCCAACCTCCTCGATCACGGCGATGGTGAGCTGGCGCGTCTGACCGGGCGTACCAGCCGTGCGGGCCACTTGTACGATCTGGCCACCGATGCCCTCCTCCACGTGCTTCTGTTCGCCGCCATCGGACTCGGCCTCTGGTCCTCGGGGGGCGCAGGGTGGGGCCTGCCGGCCGGGATCGTCGCCGCCCTCGCCGTGGCCGCGATCTTTTACCTGCGCCATCGGATGGAAGAGGCCCACGGCAAGGTGGCCACCGCCCAGAGGTCGTGGTTCGGCTTCGAGGCCGAGGATGTCCTTTATCTCTTGCCGCTCGTCACGGCCCTCGAGGGGCTCCTCCCGTTCCTGATCGCGGCGGCCATCGGCGCGCCCATCGCGGCCGTCCTCGTCGGCCGGCAGTTTATTCAGCAAGGGCAAGTTCGGGGTGCTCGATGACCGTCTTGGTGACCGGCGCCACGGGCTTCGTGGGCTCGGCGGTGGCACGCCGCCTGCTCACGGCGGGACACCGGGTGCGCGTCCTGGCGCGGCCGGAGAGCGATCGCCGCAATCTCGAAGGATTGGATGCAGAGGTCGCGCTCGGTGATCTGACCGATAGGAGTTCGCTCCAGGCGGCGCTCGACGGATGCACCGCGCTGTTCCACGTCGCGGCCGATTATCGACTGTGGGCCCCCGATCCCAGGCCTCTGTATGCCGCCAACGTCGATGGGACGCGCGAGCTGATGCGCGCGGCCCTGGCGGCGCGGGTCGATCGGATCGTCTACACCAGCAGCGTCGCGACGCTCGGGCTCAATGCCGACGGGAGCCCCGCGGACGAGGACACGCCGGTCGGCCTGGCCGATATGATCGGTCCCTACAAGCGCTCCAAGTTCCTGGCCGAGGAGGTGGTTCGCGGCCTGTGCGCGGAGCACGGACTGCCGGCCGTGATCGTCAATCCCTCGACCCCGGTGGGCCCGCGCGATGTCAAGCCCACGCCCACCGGCCGCATGGTCCGCGACGCCGCGGCGGGGCGCATGCCGGCCTATGTCGATACCGGCTTGAACCTGGTGCATGTCGATGACGTGGCGGAGGGCCATGTGCTCGCCTTCGAGCGCGGCGAGCCGGGCCGGCGTTATATCCTCGGCGGGCACAACTTGACGCTGCGGGAGATCCTCGCGACCATCGCCAAGCTGTGCGGCGGCCGCCCCCCGCGGCTGCGGCTGCCGCATGCCCTGATCCTGCCCATCGGCTACCTCGCCGAGGGCCTGGCGCGCCTCTTTCGCACCGGCGAGCCGCCGGTCACCATCGATCGTGCCCGCATGGCCAAGAAGCGCATGTTCTTCACCAGCACCCGCGCCGAGCGCGAGCTCGGTTATCGCTTCCGGCCGGTCGAGGAGGCGCTTCTCGAAGCCATCGCGTGGTTCCGGGAGAGCGGCTACCTGCGCTAACCCGGCGCGGCGGCACTCCGACTCGCAGTGGGCTGAGAGGCCGTTTTTGACACGAACAAATATGCGGTCGGCATTAATTAAGACAGCTTCCCCCGCGGCTTGGGGACCTTACCCTGAAGAGGCATCGTCTCGATTCCGACTGGTACTACACCCTGATTTCTCGGTGCGCCCCCGATCGTCCACTTGCTTAATGCGTGTCCTCTGAGCCGATGCGTCTTTTCTACGTCGACGAAAGCGGCACTTCCCTCAAGGACCGCCAAACTCCGTTCTTCGTCCTTGCGGCATTTGGACTGCCCGCCGAGGCGGCCGCCTCGCTGGACTCTTCCCTGGCGGCACTGAAGCGCCGCATGGTGTCATGGGCGCCGCCCGAGGACTTCGAGATCAAAGGCCGCGATCTGCGCAGGGGCGAGAAGCTCCTCCAAGGCGTAAAGTGGGAGCATCGCGTCCACATGATGGCGTCCGTCGCGGAGTTCATCGCGGGCCTGCCGTGCCGGGTCATCGCCATACAGGCGGACAAGCGCGACCCGAGTCGGTGGAAACTGAAGACCACCTCTATCGGTTGGTCCTGTGGGGGCTGCTGAATGAAATCGAAAGAGAACTCGAGGAAGTCGAAAGCTCGGGTATGCTGATGATCGATGCCCGTTCCGACTTGCACACCAGCGTCCAGGATCGCCGAGTGGTCGATGCGTTCCGCCAATGGCGTGGAGGACGTCCAGTTGTGCGCCTCGCGGAACTCCCGTGGTTCGGCTTCTCGGCTTTCTACGGCAACCTCCAGCTTGCCGACTTTGTTGCCTACATGTGCGATTGGGCCCACAACGACGAGCTGTCGTTGCACTCCACGGGGGGTCGATCCGATGAACTCCGGCGCGTCTTCGAGACCCTTGCGCCACGTGTCCACCTGGTGCGCATGCCATGAGGCGCAAAAGAAAAGACCCCACGACGTTTCGGCCGTGGGGTCGCCAAGTCACTAGCAGGCGCCCGGCGTTTCAGGCGGGCTATGGATCCCCGTGCGGTCCGGGGCACCTCACTGACAGGGTAGCCTCCCACGCTCGCTCCTGCAAGTGTCGGTCCCGGGCGTCTGGCAAGCTTGACACGGCGTCGCTACTGGCGATGACGACTGCCTTAGCCGCGCTCAGGCCGCGCTACGGGGACGCACCGCACGTCGGGGTGGCCAACTTGCCCGGCGAACCGCTTCGCTCCTCCCAGTCGCGGGGTGGCCAGCCGAGGGCCGTTATGGCTAAGCGGAGTTGTGCGCCAAGCGCACGAACGCGCTGGCGGCAAGCCGTTCACGAGCAGACGCGCCGAGCGCGAGCTCGGCTATCGCTTCCGGCCGGCCGAAGAGGCGCTGGCGGAGGCCATCGCGTGGTTCCGGGAGAGCGGCTACCTCCGCTAGTTAGCCCTGGCCGCCCTGACGAGCCCGGGGCTGTCGGCGCCGTGCGCGTCGGGGGGTCGGGGGGCCAGGCGCGGTGGCCGGTGCTCGACTGCACGGTGGAGACGTCGCTCGGGTCGTTCTTCGGCTATCAGCGTCCCGGTGCGGGTGATCGGCTGCACCTCGATCTGAACCGATCGGGACACCTCGCCCGGAGGATCGAGTTCTCCCTACATCCCGATCGATGGCCCGCTCACGGCCAGCCGAGAGATCCGTTCGGGGGGCCCACTCCTGGCCTTTCGCCTCCATGCGACGTAGGACCAAGAGGGTTCGATCACGATCGACGTGTACCTCCCGGGTGTCCCCCAAACGCGCCTTCATCCTCCACGAGCAGCCCTTGATGAGCAGCATGGCGATCCTGAGTTGCCGGGAGGTGTGACCCGCCCGCTCGCCCGGGACGTGGGGTGCTGGTGGCTTCGAAGCCACGCGGGTCCCTGCTCTAAACCCGACACGGGTTGCCTTACGGCCTTGCGTTTCCTATAGTCCTACGTTACCGACATGTCGCGGCGAAAGTGGGCACAGGCTAATCGACGAGCCCCAGCATGATGCGACCCGCTGGTTATCATGAGGGCCTGCTGTGCTGGCGAGTCGAAGTCGGGTGCAGGTCAACTGATAACGACGAGGGCACTCCATCATGGCACTCAATGAGATAATCTCCGGTAAGCTCTCGACCATCAAGGCCAAGCTCGATATCTTCCCGTTCGCCAATGATGCCGTGGTCCTCGGGGCGCTGATCGGATTGTCCTATATCGGTATCGCGCTCACGCGCGTCTCCCCACAGACGAGCAGCCTCTATTGGATGCTCATGGTCCCGGTTTTCGGGGCCATCAGCCTCCTGGCCCAGTGGCCGCTCCTGCGGGCGGACCCCGATAGATGGAGCCTGCTCCTGCGCAGGCAGCTATTCCACTGGATCGGGTTGTGGGTGGCCGTGCACTTGACCTACAGGCTCCTGGGCGTGGGTCTCTTGAACTACGAGGCGGTAGGTTTCGTCGTCCTCCTGCTCTTGGCGTTTGCGTTCTTTGTTCAAGGGGTCTATGCCGACTGGCGCTTCTACATCGTGGGGGGATTCCTCGCCGCCAGCCTCGTGGTAGCCATGCATCTCGCCGCCTATGTATGGATCATCTTGCTCTTGGCCATCGTGTTCATGGCCGGTGGCGTGTGGTACATCAGAACGCAGAGGCGCGCGCCGGCGACCTCTACCTGAGAGCGCTCAGGAAGGACGACCGGTGTTTTTCGCAAGGCCCTGCCATTGACTAGACGGGTAGCGTCACGGTGGAGCGCTTCAGCCTGATCACGGTTCTCAAGTACCTGGCGGGGATCCTGCTCGCTCAGGCCGCCGCCGTCGTCATGGCGATCGCGGTGTTGCAGACACGCTCGGTGGAGCATTGGGGTGTGTTCGCCGTCTTCGCCTTGCTGATCGGCATATTCGCCGCGCTTTGGTTCGCGGCGATCGCCAAGGGCACCAGGCACCACGCCGTCGCTCGCGTGAAAGACGATTTTGCCCGGGAGCGGGAAAAGATCCGTCTACAATCGGAAAAAGACAAGAGCAAGCTGATAGCACAGACCCACCGCGAGACCCTCAAGACCATTCGCCGCGTGCAAGCCGGGGCGAGCTTCAAGGTCGGTCTGGCCTTCGCGGCGCTGCTGGGCCTGGGTGGCATCCTGTTGGTGACCCAGTTCGTGACGGTCGGCTTGCTGACCCTATCCACGGCCGGTGGTGCCTTGCTCGGCTACGTGGTGCGGGCTCGCCAGGAGTATCCAGGCCGTCAGCAGGCCACGGGAGGGCGAATGTTCCGCCGATCTGGACGATCGGGGGTGATCGAGGGCCAGGCGCTATCGCTGCCCCTGGATGGGCTGGTCGAGAAGCATACACCTACACCGAGGACATGAGGAGGAAATGCCATGAGCCTTTGGAAGACACTCTTTGCTTTAGTGGGCGGGGCGGTTGCGGGTCCGGCGGCCGGCAAGATCATCGATGCGGCCATCACCATGCTCAATAACCCGCAAACGGGCGGGCTGGCGGGTCTGGTGCAGACGTTTCGAAACAAGGGCTTGGACGATGTGGTCTCGTCCTGGATCGGCACCGGGGAGAACCGCGCGGCCTCCGCGGAGCAGATGCACCAAGCCCTGGGTGAGGACCGCATCCAACAGGTAGCCCAATCGGCGGGCGTCACCAACCAAGAGGCCAGTCAGGGCCTGGCGGCCCTCCTGCCCCAGATCATCGATATGCTCACGCCCGACGGCAGGTTGCCGGAGGGAGCGGGGGCACAGGGTGGGGGGACACAGGGGGCTGGGCCACGGGATGACGCGCTCGCCCAGGCCCTTGCCGGGATCCGCAACAAGCTCATGGCGTGAACGGCCTGACCGATGGGTAGGGCCGGCGGGTGACGTCCTCATCGCCGCCAGAGCGGCGGGAAACATAGACGAAGACGCGAGACCCGAAGAGGCGCGGCCGGATCGCAGCGCTACGGCTCCGGAACGCAGGTGTGCTAACGGATCCAGATGAGGCTCGCCATGCGGCCCGTAGTGCCGTCACGGCGGTGGGAAAAGAACCGATCGGGCTCTCCATAAGTACAGTAGCCGCCGCCATAAACGGCCCGCACCCCCAACCTACCGAGACTCACTCGCGCCGCCCGGTGGAGGTCGAGGTACGAATGCCCGGGCCGCGAAGGGGAAAATGCCTCGGCGAGGTCCGCGCTGGAGCCGATGAAGGCGTCCCGCACCGGCCCATCGACTTCGTAGCAACCCGCCCCGATCGCCGGACCCAGCCAGGCCAGGAGCCCGTCCGGGGGATGGTCCAGCGCCGCGATCCCCGCGGCGATCACGCCTTTCGCGATCCCTCGCCAGCCGCAGTGGAGGGCGGCGACCCGGGTCCCGGCGCGGTCGCATAGAAGGATCGGCAGGCAGTCGGCGGTCAGGACCGCACAGGCCACCCCGAGCACCGAGGTCCAGGCCCCGTCGGCCTCGGGATCGGCGCTGGCGTCGGCGGCGTCGATCACCCGGGCGCCGTGTACCTGGTCCAGCCAGCGCGGCGATCGGGATAATCCGAGGCGGGATACCAGCGCGCCGCGGTTGGCCAGCACGACCCTGGGCTCGTCACCGACGTGCAACGCCAGGTTGAATGCGCCGTACGGTCCGAGACGATGCCCGCCCTGGCGGGTGGTCGTGAGCGCCCCTATGGTCTCCGGCGCCGGCCACTCGGGCAGCACGAACGCGCCCGAGGGATCGGCAGGGGCCACGCCGTCACCGTGCATTGACCGGCCCCGCGCGCTCCGCGTCTTCGAACAATAGCCCGATGAGTGCCGCCATGTCGGCGGGCAGCGGAGCCACAAACGACAGCGCTGCACCGCCCACCGGATGCTCCAGCGCCAGGCGGACGGCGTGCAGGGCCTGTCGCGGGAATTCGCGGAGCGCCTGGGCCAGGGCCGGCAGGGCCTTGGGCGGCAACCGCGGGCGGCCACCATAGACCGCATCGCCCACCAGCGGGTAGTGCACGTGGGCCAGGTGGACCCGGAGCTGATGCGTACGACCGGTCTCCAATAGGAGCCGCACATGGGTGTGCAGGCGAAAGCGCCGCATCACGCGATAGTGGGTCACGGCCGGCTTGCCGCCCCGTTCCACGACCGCCATGTGCGTCCGGTGCGTCGGATGGCGGCCGATGGCGGCCTCGACCGAGCCACCCGCGACCATGGCACCGCTCACGATCCCCTGGTACTCGCGGGTGATCCGGCGGGCCTTGAGCTGGGCGACCAGACTCTTGTGGGCCCGCGGGCTGCGGGCGATGACGAGCAGGCCGGAGGTGTCCTTGTCCAGACGGTGGACGATCCCGGCCCGGGGCAAGGCGGCGAGGCCGGGGTCCAGGTGCAGGAGCGCGTTCAGCAAGGTCCCCTCGCGGTTCCCGGCCCCCGGATGCACGACGAGGCCGGCCGCCTTGTTCACGACCCAGATCTCGGAGTCTTCGTGGATCACCTCGATGGGGATGGCCGCGGGCCGTTCGAGGATCGCGCAGGGAGGTGGCGGCGCCAGCTCGACCGCCTCCCCGCCGCTGACGACGTGCCGCGGTTCTACGGAGCGCCCATCGACATGCACCCGGCCCGCGAGCATCCAGGACTTGAGCGTGGTGCGGGAGTACTCCGGGAACACCCGGGCCAGGGCCTGATCCGAGCGCAGCCCGGCCAAGGCGACGGGGATCACGGCGCGCATCGTGGGCGGTTCGCTCGAACCCGGCTTCACGCGACGCCCGCGAACCGGAGCGATAGATCGATGGCCCGCACGTGCTTGGTCAAGGCCCCGACCGAGATGTAATCGACCCCTGTCAGGGCGGCCTTTTTGAGCGTGGCGAGGTCATAGCCGCCAGAGGCCTCCAGCCGCGCCCGGCCGGCGTTACGCGCGACGGCCTCGCGCAGATCGCCGAGCGAGAAGTTATCGAGCAGCGCGATGTCGGCACCCGCGGCGATCGCCTGATCCAGCTCGGCCAGTGTCTCGACCTCGACCTCGATGGGGGTCCCGGCATACAACGAGCGCGCGGCCGCGACGGCCGCTCCGATCGAGCCCGCGGCGCTGATGTGGTTCTCTTTGATGAGGATGCCGTCGTAGAGCCCGAGCCGATGATTGTACCCGCCGCCACAGCGCACCGCGTATTTCTGCGCCGCGCGCAGACCCGGAATGGTCTTGCGGGTATCGAGGAGCTTGGCGCCGGTGCCTTCGACCGCGCGGGCATGCCGGCGCGCGTTCGTGGCCGTACCCGAGAGCGTCTGCAGGAAGTTCAAGGCCGTGCGCTCACCGGTCAGCAAGGCCCGCGTCGGTCCCGACAGGCGGCACAGCGCCTTTCCGGCCTCTATATCCTCTCCGTCCTCGGCCCGCCATTCGATCCGTACCCTGGTGTCGAGCTGCTGGAAGACACGATCGAACCAGTGCGTGCCGCACAGGACGGCCCGTTCGCGGCTCACCACGTACGCCACGGAGCGCAGGGACTCCGCCACCAAGGCCGCGGTCAGATCGCCGCTGCCGACGTCCTCGCGCAGGGCCTGTCGCACCGTGTCGTCTAGCGTCTCGTGCATGCACTCCCCCAGAACACGGTGGGATGGTAGCGGCTCGTGCGCCGGCCGCAAAGCGCGCAGCCGCCGCCGGTCCCCCTTGCCGGGACCCCCTCGTCCGATCGTGGATCGGATTGTAGCGGTGAAGTCCGGCGTGTCATCATGCCGCGCCCGTGCACTCGCCCGATGGCGCGCCGATATCCCCCGCGCCACCAACCAACCAGCCGACTTCGGAGAGCAAGGTTCTATGAAACGATTCCTCGCGGCAGGCGTGCTGCTCTGCGCCGGTCTCCACGGCCCCTCCGCCCACGCCGATGGGCGCTACCAGATGCTGGCCGTCCCCGATGCCACCGGTTTCGGGGGAGAGAAGATCGTGATCCTGGACACGGTGGGCGGCCACCTGTGGACCTGGAGCGAGCACGCCGCGACCCCCGGCGGGCCGGGCGGGCGCTTCCTCATCTATCAGGGCCAGGTCCGGCCCGGCAGCAAGATGGGGGATGTGATCCAGAACGAGGAGTGGCGCGGCAAGCGGCGCTGAGCGCCGGTGAAGATGCCGACACTTTGTGGCGGCGCGAGCCCGTCCGGGCGGACGCCGTCCGCCCCGACAGCCACCGTCCGCGCGCCAGGCATAGCAAGGCTGCGGATCCCGCGGTTGCGTTAGAATACCGGCCGGGCAGCGCCTATGGGGGGAGGAAACATGGGGGATAGGGTCACGCCCGGACACGGCGAGCCGAGCCGTTGTGATGTCGTCGTCATCGGCGGGGGGCCGGCGGGCTCGACGGTGTCCGGGTTGCTCGCCGAGAAGGGCTGGCATGTCGAGGTCCTGGAGAAGGACCATCACCCGCGCTTCCACATCGGGGAATCGCTCCTGCCGCACAGCATGCCCATGCTGGAACGCCTGGGCGTCCTCGACGCCGTCGACCGCATCGGGATCCGCAAGTACGGCGCGGAGTTGCTGTCTCCCGAGGACGGCCGCACGCGGATCGTGTACTTCGCCAATGCGGTGGGGGAATCGCGGCCCTACGCCTATCAGGTCAAGCGCGCCGAGTTCGACGAGATCCTGTTCCGCAACGCCGCCGCCAAGGGCGCCCGGGTCCACGAGGGGGTGCGCGTCAAACGGGTGGATTTCCGGCCGAATCAGCCATCGCTCGTGCATGCGGAGGACGGCGCCGGGAGGGCCTTGGTGTGGCAAGGGCGCTTCGTCATCGATGCCACCGGCCGCGACACCCTCCTCTCCACCCAGCTCGGCGGCAAGAAACCCAACCGCGAACACAGGAGCGCCGCGGTCTTCGGCCACTTCGCTTGTGTCGCGCGCCAGGCGGGCCTGGACGAGGGCAACATCAGCGTGGCCTGGTTCGAGCACGGCTGGTTCTGGATGATCCCCTTCAAGGACGGCACCACCAGCGTCGGCGCGGTATGCTGGCCGTATTATCTGAAGGCCCGCAAGACCGGCCTCGACGCGTTCCTGTGGGACACCATCCGCCTCTGCCCGCCCATCGCGGAGCGCATGCGCGAGGCCCGATCGCTCATGCCGGCCCAGACGGCGGGCAACTACTCCTACCGGCGCATGACCATGAGCGGGGCCGGCCACCTCTTCGTCGGCGATGCCTTCGCCTTCGTGGATCCGGTGTTCTCGAGCGGTGTACACCTGGCGCTCAACAGCGGCACCTTGGGCGCCGAGGTCGTGGACGCCTGTCTCCGCGACAGCCCCGCCTATCCCGCCCTCCTGCGGGATTTCGAGCGCACCGTCCGCCGCGGGGTCAAGACCTTCTCCTGGTTCATCTACCGCTTCACCCAGCCCGCCTTCCGGGACCTGTTCCTGATCGAGGGCAGCCGGTTCGGCATCGAGCAGGCGGTACTCGCGCTGCTCGCGGGCAACGCCTTCGGCCAGGCACCGGGGCGCGTCCCGGTGCTCATCTTCAAGCTCTGCTACTACCTCACGGCGCTCTTCAAGATCAGAGGTAATTGGTCCGCGTACCGGTGCCGGCGGCATCGATCGGAACTGCGCGCCGTCGGGACGTGAAGCCACCCCGCGGGGACCGCATGCCGGCCGCCGGGGTCCGCGACGATGCACAGCGGGAAGGTTCGTGCGCGGCCCCGGCCCCGTCGCTCGCGATGGTCCTCGGCGATGACGATCCACCCGCTCCCGCGAGCGGCACGGTGCTCGCGGAGATCCGCTACGGTGCGAGCAACCCGCGCAACGAAGCGGCATCGCACCCGGTCATCGAGCTCGACCTTCCCCTGCTCGCCGGATCACCGGTAACGGAGCGCTGGACCACGAGCGCTCCGATCAACTGCCTCGACAAGGCTTGCCTCGACCCGGCCGGCCTCGACATAGGCGGGATGCGGCTGGCGATGAACGGCGATGTCCTGTTCGTTCATCTTTTCGCGATCGAATCGCCGGGCGATTCCCTGGATGCGCTGGTCTATCGGAGCTACCGGGCCATCCTGGGCGAAACCCGGGCGCTCGGCTATCCGCACCTCTTGCGGGTGTGGAATTACTTTCCCGGCATCAACCGGGAACAGGCCGGTCTGGAGCGCTATCAGCAATTCTGTCTGGGCCGCTACCGGGCCTTCGCCGAGCTTTCATCGGACTTGCGGCAATCGGACTTCCGGCGCCGGCTCCCGGCGGCCACCGCCATCGGCACGCGCTCCGGTCCTGTTCAGATCTATTTCCTGGCCGGCAAGACCCGCGGGCTGCACATCGAGAACCCGCGCCAGGTGAGCGCCTACAAGTATCCGCCCCTCTACGGCCCGCGCAGCCCGTCCTTCGCGCGCGCCACCTTGTACGACGCGGGGCGCGGCCAACACCTGTTCATCGCCGGGACCTCCAGCATCGTGGGGCACGCCAGCCGGCATCCCGGCGATCCCTACCGCCAGGCCGTCGAGACCCTGCGCAACATCGAGACCGTGATCGCTACCGCCCGCTCGCTCCGCGACGGCACGGGCCGCCCCATCGGTCTCACGGCCGGGGAGACGCGGGCCCTGCTCAAGGTCTATGTCCGCCACCCCGAGGATTTTCCCGTCGTGCAACGGGCCTTCGACGAACACCTGAGGTTCCCGGCCCGCTGCCTCTACCTCGGCGGCGCCATCTGCCGCACCAACCTCCTGGTCGAGGCCGAGGCCCTGATCGGGGGCGGGGAAGCCTAGCCGGAAGTTAAGAAACCGGCGTTTTCGACGACGTAAGCGCAGCCGTGCCGTGCGGCTGGATCCGCGCTACCGGTATATCGGGACCCCATCGTGAAGGGACAGTCATGAAAAGCAACGCCGCCGAGCTCACCACGATCGTCGATTACGCCGTCCTCGACACCCGTCTGGATAGCCGCCGCCCGGAGGTCCCGGCCCCGATCCGCCTCACCGAGCACTATTCGCTGCGTGGCGAGGTCGGGGCCGGCGGCGTCGGGCGCGTGCTCCTCGGCTTCGACGAACGCATCGGCCGCGAGGTCGCCATCAAGGAGATGCACGCGGACGCCGAGTCGCTGGACCCGCGCATCCACGACCGCTTCGTGCGCGAGGCCCAGATCACGGGCCGCCTCGAGCATCCCGGCATCGTTCCCGTCTACGATCTGGGCGCCACCTCCAGAGGGTCTCCTTTTGTGATGCGCCTGGTACGCGGCGACACCCTGTCCAAGGCCCTCGCGGCCCGCACCGCCGGCCGTCCCGAGGCCGCGCTGGCCAAACGGCTGCAGCTCCTTGGTAGCTTCATCGACATCTGCGAGGCCATGGCCTACGCCCATTCCAGGGGCGTCGTGCACCGCGATCTCAAGCCCGGCAATGTCGTCTTGGGGGGCTTCGGTGAAACGATCCTACTCGATTGGGGCCTCGCCAAGATCGCGGCCGAGGCCGATACGGCGGCCGCAGGCACGGTGCGGATCACGGAAGAGAGGCCCGCCGATCTGACCCGCCAGGGCGCCATCATGGGCACCCCCGCCTACATGGCACCCGAGCAACTGGATCCCGGATTCGGGGACATCGATCCGCGCACGGATGTCTTCGCACTCGGCTGTATCCTTTACCAGCTCCTGGTCGGTCACGCGCCGCTCGGTGGCGACGTCTACAGCATCCTGGCAGCGCTCGGCTCGCCCGGGCCCATGCCCTCCGCCTGCGAGGCGCCGGCGCCGGTGCCGCCCGAGCTCGTCGCCATCTGCGACAAGGCCATGAGGAAAGACCAGGCCATGCGGTATCGGGATGCCGGCGAGCTCGCCGCCGAGCTGCGCGCCTACCGCGACGGCCGCTTGGTCAGCACCTACGCCTATTCCCGCGCCGAGCTCCTGCGCCGCTCGGTCGCCCGCAACAAGACGGCGGTCATCGCCGGTGTCGTCGCCATCGTCGCCGTCCTCGCCGGCGCGGGTCTGGCGGTCGATTTCGGCCGTGACGCGCACCTGGCGCGGCGCGCTGCCGAAACGGCCGAGCGTTCGGCAGCGGCGGCCCATGCGCGCGCCGACTCGGCGCTCGATAACATCACGCGCATCGCCGACCACAACCTGCTGCAAGCCGGCAGCCTCGCCAGGACACTGACCGCGGCGCTGGCCGAGCGCCCCGCCGGGACCGAGCCAGCGCCGCGATTATTCGCGGATCTGGTGCCTCCGGACAGCCACACCGAGGCGCGCGCCGTGTGGATCATCGACGGCAACGGCAAGCTGGTCCACGGCCCCGACCGCGCCGAAGTCGGCCGCAACTTCTTCCGTGACGAGCGCTACTCGGCCTTCCCGACCCTGCGCCAACTGGCTAGAGAGGTCCGGGACCAGGACGCCGGCATCGGCTTCTACGAATACCCCGCGACCAACGGCGACGTCTCCTACCATATCGCGACCTGGCAGGCGGCGGACATCGAAGACGGCCATCCGTGGAAGGTCGCGGTGGTCGAGGTCTGGAAGTAGCCCCCGCCCCGTCCCGAAAACCCGCCGGCCGAAAACCCCGCGCTCCCGGGCAAGCCCCAGGCATCCCTGCCAGGACCCCTGCCGGATCCGGGGACGACGTCGCCGTGCGGGCGGCAGTGAGCCGCTGACCAGAGGGGTGGTCTCCCGCCGATTGACGCGAAGGAGCGGTCCGTCATACAATCGTATG
>JBOIDT010000062.1:0-16433 GCA_050740755.1 Gammaproteobacteria bacterium | reverse complement strand
GGCGGGGTTCGCACCCGCTGAAAGACCGTGCCTTTGCACGGCGCACGAGAAATGCGGGCTAGGCACCGGACACCACCCCCAAGACTCACCCTTGAGCCGCCGCCAACCACGGGGCCATCCTGACCGAGCGCTTCCCCCTGGCGCCGGACCCCTTTCAGACCGCCAAATCGCCGCCCAGCCCGTCCGACCAAGCATTCTCGATTGCGGGCCCATGTTGAATCTCCTATCCTTGTCAGACTACCGAGCTCGGGATCCTGAATATCAACGGCCGCGAGCCCTCGGTCTCGGAAAAGCTCGAGAATCCACCGCCGAGTCCTAGCCTCGGTGACTTCGTCGCCATGCAGCTCTACGAGGACCTCTACGGCATCGGCAAGTCGGCCCTGCTCCGGAAGCGGATCGACGAGAAGGAGCGTGTCCTGAACGCCGAAAACCGCAGGAGAGGGGTCAAGGCCCGTCGAGGCGACGGCACCTTCGGCGAGCTGATCCCCATGGCTACGCCCATCGACGACCCGGGATTCAAGGTTTCACACGGTCCTGTTGCCACTGTCGAGATCGGCGTCGAGGTCAAGATCCTGGCCAAGGCCATGATCAAGCAGATCGACCGCGTCATCGGTGATCTCGTGAAACAGGTCGGCCAGTTCCGCCGCGGTGCCGGAAACCCGATCTGCGTGGGCATCGTCGGTATAAACAGCGCCACCGTGACCACGGGGTATGAAAAGACCCGCGTGTTTACCACCGACGGGAAGGAGCACAAGCATCCCCACCAGGAGGCCGGCAAGGCCGAAGCTCGCCTCGTGGCCGAAGCCAAACCGAGCTTCGATGAGTTCTTGATACTGCGCTACCGCGTCACCAATGCAGAGCCTTACCCCTTCTCGTGGGCCGATCTCAAGGCCACCGAGCTCACAACGGCGCGATCCTCACGCGCATCTCCCGCGAGTACGATCGCCGCTTCAAAGACTGACAGTGCCATGCTCGCCCTTCACTGAGCCGCCGCCAACCACGGGGCCCCCCCGACTGAGCGCTTCCCCCCGGCGCCGGATCCCTTCCAGACTGCCCAGTCACCGCCCAGCCCGTCTGACCAAGCAGTCTCGATTGCAAGCCCACGTTGAATCTCCTATCCTTTTTCTGCTACAAACGCGGGACCGGGGGGATCGGCGGGCGTCGCGTTTTTCCGCAAGCACTGGACCTGACCTTCTTCTCGGGAGGTGTTCGACGTGCGCACCGAGATCGGCGCGTGACGGTGGGCGGAATCTTGGGCGCAGGTAGGCGGTCTACTAGACCAAGGGGGATAGCCCGGCGGTGACGGCGAGGGACAGACGATGGATACGATCGAAAACCCGATGGGGACGGACGGCTTCGAGTTCGTCGAATATACGGCCGGCGATGTGGAGGCCCTGGCGCAGCTCTTCGAGCGCATGGGGTTTTTCGCCATCGCGCGCCACCGCTCGAAGCAGGTGGTCCTGTACCGGCAGGGTGACATCAACTTCATCCTGAACCAGGAGCCGGACAGCTTCGCCCAGGCCTTCGCCAAGGTCCACGGGCCTTCGGTGTGCGCCTTCGCCGTGCGTGTGCGCGACGCGCGCCGGGCGCTGGAACGGGCCACCGGGCTCGGCGCCCGCGCGTTTCACGGGACGGCCGGGCCCATGGAGCTGAACCTGCCGGCCATCCGGGGGATCGGGCGCAGCCTCATTTATCTGATCGATCGCTACGGCGAGCGCTCGATCTACGATGTCGATTTCGAGCCCCTCGCGGGCGCCGAGCCGCACCCGGCGGGCGTGGGTCTGACTTCCGTGGACCACCTGACCCACAATGTCCACCGCGGGCGCATGGACGAATGGACCGGGTTCTACGAGCGGCTGTTCAATTTCCACGAGATCCGATACTTCGACATCCACGGCCAGGCGACGGGGTTGAGGTCACGGGCCCTGGTGAGCCCCTGCGGCCGGATCCGCATCCCCATCAACGAGCCCGCCGACCCCAAGTCGCAGGTGCAGGAATACCTGAGTGCCTATCGCGGCGAGGGCATCCAGCACATCGCCCTCGCCACCGAGGACATCCACACGACGGTCGAGCAACTCAGGCGCAACGGGGTGCGCTTCATGGATGTCCCGGATAGCTATTACGATGCGGTGGAGCGCCGCATCCCGGGCCATGGCCAGGACCTCTGCCGGTTGCGCGAGAACCGCATCCTGATCGACGGCTCGGGGGCTCGTGCGCTGCTCCTCCAGATCTTCACCGAGACCGTGATCGGGCCCATCTTCTTCGAGATCATCGAGCGGCACGGGAACGAAGGCTTCGGGGAGGGGAACTTCCAGGCCCTGTTCGAGGCCATCGAGCGCGATCAGCTGCGGCGCGGGGTGATCTGAGGTGCGTCACTGGATCTCTCTGCCCATCGTCGAAGGCGAGGCCTCGCGCCAGGCGCACGCCGATCTCCCCGAAGGCACCTTCGAGCGCGAGATCGGCAAGGAGGGCTTCTACGGTCCGGCGACCCAGATGTACCACCGCCACCCGCCGACCGGGTGGACCAAGGTCGAGGGACCGCTGCGACCCCGCGCCTTCGATGCCGTCAAAGACCTCGCGCCCCGCGCCTCACCCTGGGAGGCGCGCCCGCTCCTCGGCAACGCCTATCTGCAGCTCCGCATCTGGCGCAGCGAGGCGCCCATGGACCACCTGGTCCGCAACGCCGACGGCGATGAGCTCTTGTTCATCCACGAGGGTTCCGCGTCCCTCTTCTGCGACTACGGCCATCTCAGGCTCGGCGAGGGCGATTACCTCATGCTCCCGCGCGGGACGCTGTGGCGGCTGGAACTGGAACACGAGACGCCCCTGACCGCCCTCCTCATCGAGGCCACCAACGACAGCTACCGGCTCCCGGACAAGGGCATCGTCGGCGGGCAGGCGGTGTTCGACCCCGCCATGCTCGACACCCCCCGCATCGATGGCGGGTTCCGCGCCCAGGCGCAGGAGGGCCCGTGGCGGGTCGTGGTCAAGCGCCGCGGGTTGCTGAGCACCGTGACCTATCCGTTCAACCCGCTGGATGCGGTCGGCTGGCACGGGACGCTCACCCCGGTCCGTGTGAACTGGCGCGCCATCCGGCCCCTCATGAGCCACCGCTACCACGTGCCGCCGTCCGCGCACACGACCTTCGCGGCCGGGCGCTTCGTGGTGTGCACCTTCGTCCCCCGTCCGTTCGAGACCGATCCGGGCGCGCTGCGTGTGCCCTTCTTTCACAACAACGATGATTACGACGAGGTGATCTTCTATCATCGGGGCCGGTTCTTCTCGCGCGACAACATCCATCCGGGCATGATCACGCTGCACCCCTCGGGCATCACCCATGGCCCGCACCCCAAGGCGCTCGCGGCGAGCAGGCTCGGGAGCGGCGGCGAGACCGACGAGGTGGCGGTGATGATCGACGCCCGCGATGCCCTGGAGGTGGCCGTACTGCCCGATGGGATCGAATGGCCGGGCTATGTCGATTCCTGGAAGGCGCGGTGAAGCTCGCGACCTTGAAATCGGGCGGCCGTGACGGGACGCTCTTGGTCGTGGACCGCGATCTCACCATCGCAGTGCCGGCCTCGCCGGGGGCGCGCACGCTGCAGGCGGCACTCGATGGTTGGGCGCGGATCGCGCCGCGGCTCGAGGTCCTGTACGCCGATCTCATGCAGGATGAGCTGGACGCCTTCCCCTTGAAGCCGGCCGCCCTCGCGGCACCGCTGCCGCGCGCCTACCAATGGCTGGACGGCAGCGCCTATCTGTCGCATGTCGAGCGCGTGCGGAGTGCCCGCGGGGCCGACATGCCACCCGAGTTCCAGGTCGATCCCCTGATGTACCAGGGCGGGTCCGCGCGTTTCCTCGGGCCGCGCGACCCGATCCAGATCGCGGACCCGGGGTGGGGGCTGGATTTCGAGGCCGAGGTTGCCGTCATCACCGACGATGTGCCCCAAGGGGTGACGGGGGGCGATGCCGGGGAACACATCGCGCTCGTTCTGCTCGTCAACGACGTGTCGCTGCGCTTCCTCATCCCGCAGGAGCTGGCCAAGGGCTTCGGCTTCCTGCACGGCAAACCGGGGCCGGCCTTCTCGCCGGTGGCCGTGACCCCCGATGAGCTGGGCGCCGCCTGGGACGGGGGAAGGCTGCACCTACCGCTCCTCGCGCACCGCAACGGCGAGCCCTTCGGCCGGCCGGATGCGGGTCGCGACATGCGATTCGATTTTCCCGCGCTCATCGCCCATGCCGCCAAGACCCGGCCGCTTCCGGCCGGCACCGTGATCGGCTCGGGGACCGTGAGCAACCGGGACCCGGAGATCGGCTTTTGCTGCATCGTGGAGCGGCGGGCCGTCGAGACCCAGTCGGGCGCCGAGACCTTGACGCCCTACCTCGACCACGGGGAATCGGTCCGGATCGAGATGCCGGATCCCGAGGGGCGGACGATCTTCGGCGCCATCGAGCAGCGCGTCGAGGTGCGCCGGTCATAGTCCTCTACACCTATTTTCGCAGCTCGGCCGCCTACCGGGTTCGCATCGCCCTGAACCTCAAGGGCATCGCCTATGAGCCGCGCTTCGTCCACCTGGCGCGGGGCGAGCACCATGAAGCGGCCTATCGGGCGCTCAATCCCCAGGGCCTTGTCCCCGTTCTCGCGCACGGCGCCCGGGTGTTGACCCAGTCGCTGGCCATCCTCGAGTACCTGGACGAGGGGTTCCCCACGCCTCCGCTCTTACCCCCGGCGCCGGAGCTTCGCGCCCGGGCGCGGGCGTTCGCCGGGCTCGTCGCCTGCGACATCCACCCCCTCGACAACCTGCGCGTATTGAGGTACCTGGAGCATGCGCTCGGCCAAGGCCCGGAGGCGCGCGGGCTGTGGTACCGGCACTGGATACAGGAAGGGTTCCGTGCGCTCGAGACGATGCTCGGGGAGACCATGCTCGGTGCCGATGCGGGAGCGGGTCCCTACTGTCTCGGCCAGGGTCCGACGATCGCCGATGTCTGCCTCATCCCCCAGGTCTATAACGCCCGCCGTTTCGATTGCGATCTCCGTGATTTTCCCCACATCCAGGCGATCGAGGCACATTGCCTGACCTTGCCGGCGTTCCGGCAGGCGGCCCCGGAAGCGCAGGCGGACGCGGAATAGCCGCTCGGAATTCCCCACACGCGCGCGGGTCTAAAGCTTGCACCCGGATGGCAATCATCGGGAGGACACATCATGAATGCCATTGCCCCAGATCCCCTGAGGCATTTCGCCCAGAAACATCACCTCGAGGGCCTGACGTCCCACTCGCTACGCTCCGTCATGGAGGGCGGGTACAGCGTCGCGAAGGCCCGATCCTTTCTCGCCTTCCAGAGGCGCATCAATAGCGAGTTGCTTCAGCACCGCATCATCACCGGGAACCCGTACACCGCCTGGTTCAGCCGCGGCGAGCAGACCCGCGAGCAAGTGCGAGCCTTCCTCATACAGTTCTCGGTGTTCTCCAACCTGTTCCTGATCGCGCAGCTCTTCAAGACCATCAACGCCGACTCGCTCCAGGGCATGCGGGCCTCGAAAGAGATCCTCGCCAACGAGATCGGGGTGGTCTTCAACGCCGGCGGCAGACGGGCGGTGTCCTCGGAAAACGGCGGCGACACCGATCCCGAGTTGGTGTCCTCCGAGGGCACGGTCGAGGGCGGCGTGTTCCGCTTCCGGGCCGCGCACTTCGAGTGGCTCCTGCAGATCGCGGAACGCCTTTCGCTCGGTTTCAACGACGTGGGCAAACGCCGCCACGGGACCCCGCCGACCCTTTTCTTCTGCGACGAGCTGGTCAGGCTCTACGGCAGCCCGGAGTATCTCGTCTCTCAGGCCGCGAGCTACGCCGTCGAGAACTGGGCCGCCGCCGGTTTCTGGGACGAGCTCATCACCGGATTCCAGCGCTACAACGCGCGCAGCGGAGAGGACCTCCCGCTCGCCTTCTTCACCTGGCACGCGCGCCTGGAGGCCCAGCATGCAAAGCACACCCAGGAAGAGCTGGAGGAGCTGTATTTCGAGCGCGCGCTCGACCAGAACGCCTTCATCGGTTTCGGCAACGAGATGCTGGACGGCGTCGCGGCGTTCTGGGAAGGGCTCAACGAGGACCGCCTGGCCCTGGCGCGCCAAGCGTGAGTGACCACCTCTCGCTTGCCATTCGTTGACAGATGTATGCCGAGTGAGTATGCTCATCTGCATGCGTACTACCTTAAATCTGGATGACGAGCTCATGCGGCAAGTGCGGCGCCACGCGGCGGACACGGGCCGCACCATCACACAACTCATCGAAGCCGCCTTGCACGACGCGCTTGCCGCTAACGCGCACGGGCAGCCCCCCTTTACGCTCCAATGGAAGACGGTGCGCGGTCGGCTTCGCCCCGGGGTGGACCTCAGCGACCGCGACTCACTCATCGACCGGATGGAACAACGTCCGTGATCGCGGTGGACACGAGTATCCTGATCTATGCTCACCGGGAGGAAGTGCCGGAACACGTGAGCGCGCTCGCTTGGCTGACCCGGCTTGCCGAAGACCCATTGCTATGGGGCTTGCCCGTATTCTGCCTGGGCGAATTCGTGCGGGTCGTGACTCATCCGCGCATTTTCGACCCGCCGACCCGCCTTGAATCCGCGCTGGAAGCGCTGTTCGGATTGCTGGCAAGCCCAAGCCTGCGGGTGCTCAATCCAGGTCCGCGTTATCCAAAGCTCTTTTCCCAACATCTACGGGAGGCCGACGCGCGCGGCAACCTGGCCTTCGACGCCCAGATCGCCGCGGTGTGCGTCGAACATCGCGTTACCGCACTGCTCACCGCGGACCGCGATTTCGCGCGGTTCGCCAAGCTCAAGCGGCTGTCCTTGAGTGATGCACCCACCTGAAGTCTCCGGTCTCCCTCCTCTACTCTAGAGCTCGTAGCGCCGTTCGGTGGGTTACGACGCGCGTCGAGGCTGCGGCAGATTTCTATAGCCCATTGGGGATAGGCCATTGGTGCGGCGCGTCTAACCCACCCTGCCATTGCTTGCCGGTGTGTCCTGCGCCATCCGGCCAATGCCTTCGGTGTGACAGGCGGGGGCGCGGCGTGCAAGAATTGCCCTGGAGAAGAAGGGCGCCGCTGCCCCATGGGGGAACAAGCTGCATGCATCAGGAAAACGCGAAGGGGGTGACGTGCAGGGCCGTGCCGCGGGCGCCGGTCATCGCCGCCGCGTTGCTGTTATTGACCGGTGGCGCCCACGCGGCCTTGCCCTGGTTCGGGGGCGAGACGCCGAGTCTCGCGCCCATGCTCGAAAAGGTCACGCCCGCCGTGGTCAACGTCGCGACCGAAGGCAAGGTCCGGGTGGGCCGCAACCCGCTCCTGGACGACCCGCTCTTCCGCCACTTCTTCGATGTGCCCGACGAGCCGCGCGAGCGCAAGACGCAGAGCCTGGGATCCGGCGTCATCGTGGATGCCGGTCGGGGGCTCATCATCACCAACGCCCATGTCGTCGCCAATGCCGAGCACATCACGGTCAAGCTGCGCGACGGCCGCAAGCTCGACGCCAAGCGCGTGGGCGTCGATGCCGAGACCGACGTGGCCGTCATCCAAGTCGCCGCCGAGGGGCTGAGCGCGCTCGGGTTCGGTGACTCCGACGGGCTCAAGGTCGGGGACTTCGTGGTCGCGATCGGGAACCCCTTCGGACTCGACCAGACCGTGACCTCCGGGATCGTCAGCGCGCTGGGGCGCAGCGGCCTGGGCATCGAGGGCTACGAGGAGTTCATCCAGACCGACGCCTCCATCAACCCCGGAAACTCCGGCGGGGCCCTGGTCGACCTGCAAGGCCGCCTGGTCGGGATCAACACCGCGATCTTCTCTCAAAGCGGTGGCAGCATCGGGATCGGGTTCGCCATCCCCATCAATATGGCCCGCCAGGTCATGGAACAGCTGGCGCGGCACGGCGAGGTCAAGCGCGGGCAACTGGGCGTCCAACTCCAGGACCTGGACCCCGATCTGGCCGAGGCCTTCGATCTGAACGAACAAGAGGGCGCCGTGGTCGTGGGCGTGATCGAGGGGTCGCCGGCGGCCAAGGCGGGCCTCAAGGCCGGCGATCTGGTGGTGGCGGTCAACGGCACGCCGGTGCGCAACGCGAGCGGCCTGCGCAATCGGGTGGGGCTCCTGCGCATCGGGGACAAGGTCACCCTGGAGGTGCTGCGCAAGGGCCTGCTCGGCAAGAACGACCGCGTAGAGATCAGCGCCACCGTGTCGGCCAAGATCGACCAGGTGACGAGCGGCTCGGCGCTTCAGAATCCGCGCCTCGAAGGCGCGCGTTTCGGGGACATCCCGGAGCGCTCGCCGGCCCATGGCGAGGTCGAGGGGGTCATGGTCTACGAGGTCAAACGGGGCAGCCGTGCCTGGCGGAACGGCCTGCGGGAGGGGGACATCGTGCTATCGGTCAATCAGGTCCCGGTCTCGGATCCGGGAGAGTTCCTGGGTCAGGTCAACCGCATCCAATCCGCCGTACTCCTGCACGTGCTGCGCGGTAACAGCGCCGCCTTCATCGTGGCCAGATAATCTTGATTGTGGAAAAGATAATATAGGCGGATGATGATGGATTGTCTGTTCTGCAAGATGGTCGACGGCCGGATCACCCCCAGCATCGTTTATGAGGACAGCGATGTGCTCTGCTTCAACGATATCCAGCCCCGGGCGCCGGTGCATGTCCTCATCGTGCCCAAGCGGCATATCGCCACCCTGAACGACCTCGAGCCCGGCGATGCCGAGGCGGTAGGGAAGCTGTTCCTCGCGGCACGCACGATCGCAAAAGATCGAGGATTCGCTAGCAACGGTTATCGAGCGGTGATCAACTGCAATGCCGACGCCGGCCAGTCGGTGTTCCACGTCCACCTCCACCTCCTGGCCGGACGGACGATGGGCTGGCCGCCTTTTCCAGATACGGCTTCGCCTTGAGGTCCAGATACGGCTTCGCCCTGAGGGAGCGAATGTCGTCAGGCGCCGCAGAGTGGCGCCGGTCGCCCGTCCGGAATGCCCTGGCGCTCGGCCGGCCCCGCTGGGAGCAGCCGGGTGGTCTTCTCCCGGGTGGCGTTCTCATAGTGGACGAAGGCCTCGCGGAGCTGTTGGCGCAATTGACCGGCCTCCCAGGGCTTGGTGATGAACTTGTAGATCCAGCCCTTGTTGACGGCCTCGGTGATGAGCTCGAGATCGGCATGAGCGGTCAGGAGCATACGCACCGTCTCGGGATAGAGTTCCCTGACCCGACTGAGAAAGCCGACGCCGTCGATGCCGGGCATGCGCTGATCGGAGATCACCACCCGCACCTCGTGGGTGGCGAGGAGCTCGAAGGCCACGCCGGCGCTTGGCGCGGTCAGGACCGTGCAGTCGTCGCTGCCGAGCTGGCGCAACAAGGCCTGGACCACATCGGTGTCGTCGTCGACGATGAGGAGCACACGCCGATCGTCGGTCGACATCGGTTTGGGGATCCAGCAGCGGTTCTCGTTCAACATCGCCGTCACGCGCTCGGCCGGCACCGGTTGGCTGACATAGAAACCCTGGACCTCATCGCAGCCGAGGCGCTGGAGGTACCGGAGCTGTGCCTCGGTCTCCACCCCCTCGGCCACCACGCGCAGGCGCAGGACGTGACCCATGGCGATGATGGTGCGGGTGATGGCCGCGTCGTCCGGGTTGCTGGTGAGGTGGCGCACGAAGGACTGGTCGATCTTGAGCCGGTCGAAGGGGAAGTGCTTGAGGTAGCTGAGGCTGGAGTAGCCGGTCCCGAAGTCGTCGATCGAGATGCGGCAGCCCGCCTCCTTGACCCGCAACAAGCGCCTCTGCATGTCCTCGGGTTGGCGCATCACCGCCCCTTCGGTGAGCTCCAGCTCCAAGTACTGCGGCGCGAGGCCGGTCTCGCCCAGGATGCCCTCGACCTGCCGCTCCAGGTCGTTCTGGACGAGCTGGCGCGCCGAGACATTGACGGCGACGGTGAACGGCCCGAGCCCGCTGTCCTGCCAGGCCCGGTTCTGCGCGCAGGCGGTGCGCAACACCCATTCCGCGATGGGGACGATGAGGCCGGTCTCTTCGGCGAGCGGGATGAAGCGCGCCGGCACCAAGAGCCCGAGGCGCGGGTGTTCCCACCGGACCAGGGCCTCCATGCCCACCACCTCGGCGGTGCGGGCGTCGATCTGGGGCTGGTAGTAGACGCGCAGCTCGTCGCGGCCGAGCGCATGGCGGAGGTCGCCTTCGAGCGCCAGGCGCCTCGACAAGCCCTCGCCGATCGCGCGCTTGTAGAACACGAACCGGTTGCCGTCCTCCTTGGCGCGATACATCGCCATGTCGGCGTGCTTCAGGAGCGTACCGATGTCGCGCCCGTCGTTCGGGTAGAGCGCGATGCCCACGCTCGCGCCGACATAGACCTCCTGGCCCAGGAACACGAACGGGTGAGACAGGGCCTCGACGATCTTCCTGGCCACCGCCGCCGCCACCTCGGGTGTCGCGATGTGCTCCAGGATGATCGTGAACTCGTCGCCGCCCAGCCTCGCCACCAGATCGCAGGCGCGCACGCAACCGGTGATACGCTCCGCGACGGCCTTGAGCAAGAGATCGCCCGTTTCATGACCCAGGGTGTCGTTAACGAGCTTGAAGCGGTCGAGGTCCAGGAACAAGACGGCGTGAAAGCAGGTATCGATAGGCCCCCGCGCGAGCAGCGCCATCAAGCGCTCACGGAACAGCATGCGGTTGGGGAGGCCGGTCAGGGGATCATGAAAGGCGAGCCGCCGTACGCGCTCTTCGGCGCGACTCGCGGCCAGCAAGCGCGCCACGCGCTTGCGCAACACGGCGAAGTTCAAGGGCTTCGGGACATAGTCGGTGGCCCCGGCGCCAAAGGCGCGATCGATGGTGTGCTCATCGTCGAGGGCGGTGATAACCAAGACCGGCAGATGTTCCCCGGCGCTGAGGCCACGGATCCGGGTGCAGGCCGTTAACCCGTCCGTATCCGGCATGTGCGCGTCCATCAGAACGAGGTCCGGCATGCGGCGCTCGCACAGGGCCACCGCCTGGGCCGCCCCCTCGGCCTCCTCGATACGATAGCCGTCGTTGGCGAGGACGCTGCGGATGACGTAGCGGGTGCCGGCGTCGTCATCGACGATGAGGACGCGCGCGCGTTCGGCGGCCTCGGGCCCCTGCTCCAGGACCTCGGCGATGCAGCGGTGGAGGTCCGAGCGGCACAAGGGTTTGGTGAGCACCCCGACCACGTGCGGGATGCGCCAGCGGCGCCGTGCCGCATCCGGCCGATCGCTGAGTATCAGCACCCTGAGCCGTGCGAGCAGCGCGTCCTGGCCGATCTCGCGAGCCAGCGATATCCCATTCCCGGCTAGGGTCTCATCGATCAGGCAGAGGTCGTAGGCCCGGCCCTGAGTGGCTGCCGCGCGTAACATCTCCAAGGCTTCCGCGGCGCGCTCGGTATGGCTGTGGGCGATCCCCCAATTGGAAGCGGTCTCCTCGACGAAACGCTGGTAGAGATCGGCCCCGGCGAGAATCAGGAGCCTGAGCCCGGCCAGCACGCCGTCACGAACCGCGCCCGTCTCGTCCCGAGCCCCGGCTTCCGCGCGCCACAGGTGATCCGAGGCGTCTATGTACGGCATGCGTGCTTTCTTACGCGTGGTGGCCTCGCCGCCGCCGGACGCAAACTGACATCAAATCGTCTCCCCACGTCACGCATGTGACTCATGCAACGAACAAGCCCCGATCCGCGCAGCCCGGAGCCGCACGGGTCGCAAGCCCCCGACGCCATTGGCGGGCGCCCGGCTGCCCCAGGAACAGGCCCGCGAGGTGCCGGGCCATGTGCCGGACAGGGGTGCCCGCCGCCTGTTCGCGACGCATATAGTCTTGGTAGCGGGCAAGGACCTCGGCACGCGTCGGCGCGGGGAGCAGCGCGCCAAAAAACCGGCGATCCGCCTCGGCGAGGAGATAGGGGTTGCGGTAGGCCTCGCGCCCGATCATGACCCCATCCACGTGCGCGAGCTGCGCTTCGACCGCTTCGAGGCCGGTGAGCCCGCCGTTGATGATGACCTCGAGCATCGGAAAATCGCGCTTGAGCGCGTGTACCCAGTCGTAGCGCAACGGTGGGACCTCACGGTTCTCCTTGGGAGAGAGCCCCTGGAGCCAGGCCTTGCGCGCATGCAGGA
Source organism: Gammaproteobacteria bacterium (assembly GCA_050740755.1). GTDB lineage: Bacteria > Pseudomonadota > Gammaproteobacteria > JACCXJ01 > JACCXJ01 > JACCXJ01. The sequence goes on along the minus strand of JBOIDT010000062.1, from coordinate 4,272 downwards.
TCACGGTCCGGCAGCCGGCGGCCGAGACGGCGCCAATAAATTGACAGAGCTCGTCGTAGGAATCGCGATCGTCGATCCCGAGCCGCGTCTTGACAGTCACGGGCAAGCTGGTTCCGGCCCGCATGGCGGCGATACCGGCCGCGACACGCTCGGGCTCGGCCATGAGACAGGCGCCGAAGCGGTGCTCCTGGACCCGTTCGCTCGGGCATCCCAGGTTCAGGTTCACCTCATCGAAACCCCAGTCCTCGGCCAGGCGCGCGCACCGCGCGAGGGCCTCGGGCGCGCTGCCCCCGAGCTGCAAGGCCAGGGGGTGCTCGGCCGGGTCATGGATGAGGGCGCGCGCCGGATCGCCGTGCAGCAAGGCGCCGGTCGGCACCATCTCGGTATACAGGAGCACATGGCGGGAGATGAGCCGCAGGAGATACCGGCAGTGCCGGTCGGTGCGGTCCATCATCGGCGCGATACAGAGACGTCGGTCGATCGAAGGGGACATGAGGCCGATGATAGCTCGCCTGATCCGCGAGGGTGACGATCGTGGTGAAGGAGGCGCGAGGGCTCGCGGGCGCGGCCATCCACTCGATCCTTGCGGATCAAGATCCCCCGCCGCGAGGACGCCGCCATGAGGGCAAAACCCTGTATGATAGCTGAAGGCCCCGGAGGTTTCTGTGAAAAAAGTCACAGCGGAGCAACCCGTGCGGCCGTTATGATCGCATCGTTCCACATCTCGCCCAACACACCGAGTGGGCCTGCGCCGGCGCCGGCTCGGCCGCCATGCTCAGGTCCGCGGAGGGGGACTTATGCACACGACCGTGTTCCTACGCAGCCTGTCTGCATGGGCTTTGACCGGCGCCGCTCTTTTCGGCATGAGCCCGCCGCCGGCATGGGCCACTTCGTCTTTTGCGTTGTTCGAGAGTGGGCAGGTGCGCCCGCTCGCGCTCTCACCGGACGGCAAACGCCTCTATGCCGTCAATACCCCCGACAATCGGTTGGAGATCTTTCGCATCGGGAAGCACGGTCTGCGACATCGTGGGTCCGTGCCGGTCGGCCTGGAACCGGTGGCCGTCGCGGTACGCGCCGGCGGCGAGGTCTGGGTGGTGAATCATCTTTCCGACAGCGTGAGCATCGTGCGGGCCGACACCCGGCGTTCGCAGCGTGTCGTGCGCACGCTGCTGGTCGGCGATGAGCCGCGCGACATCGTCTTTGCGGGCCCCGGACACGGACGGGCCTTCATCACCACGGCCCACCGCGGACAGAACACCGGCCGCGACCCCGAGCTCACCACCGAGGGTGTCGGCCGAGCCGACGTGTGGGTGTTTGATGCCGACCAGCCCGGCACCTCACTCGGGGGCGACCCGCTCACCGTCATCACGCTTTTCACCGATACCCCGCGGGCCCTCGCCGCGACCCCCGACGGGGCGCTGGTGTACGCCGCCGGCTTCCAGACGGGCAATCGCACCACGGCGATCAACGAGTTCCTGGTGCGCGAGGGCACCGACCCACCCTTCGCCCGTGTGTATCCCGGACCCCGCACCAACTATGCGTTGATACCGCAGCCCAGCGTCGCCTTGATCGTCAAATACGACGGTACCCACTGGGTCGATGAGCTGGGGCAGGCGTGGGACGACATGGTGCCCTTCGAGCTGCCGGACACGGATGTCTTCACCATCGACGCCATGGCCGACAGCCCCGCGGCGGTAGCAGGCGGCGCCTACAGCGGTGTCGGCACGGTGATCTTCAACATGGTCGTGAACCCGGTAAGCGGCCATGTGTACGTGGCCAACACCGAGGCCCGAAACGAAACGCGCTTCGAGGGGGCCGGGCAATTCTCCCTGGGCCGCACGGTGCGGGGCCACCTCCACGAGAGTCACATCACCGTGCTCGGCGGCGACACCCCGGTCGCGCCACGGCACCTGAACAAACACATCGACTTCAGCCGGTGCTGCGACCCCATCCCCAACGCCGAAAACTCCACCAGCGTCGCCTTCCCCCACGGGATGGCGATCACCCGGGATGGCGCGACCCTCTACGCGGCGATGTTCGGCACCAGCGAGATCGGCGTATACGACACGGAGCAACTTGAGAGCAACACGTTTGTGCCATCCACCGCGAATCAGATCCCGGTCTCGGGGGGCGGGCCGAGCGGCGTGGTCCTCGACGAGGCGCGGCACCGTCTCTACGTGCTGACCCGTTTCAATAACGCCATCGCCATCATCGATACCCGCGCACGCAGAGAGATCGGCCGCCTGCCCATGTACAACCCGGAGCCTGAACACATCGTCCGGGGACGGCCGTTTTTGTACGACGCCTCGTTCAGCTCGAGCCACGGGGATTCGGCCTGTGCGAGCTGCCACGTGAACGGTGACTTCGACAGCTTAGCTTGGGATCTCGGAGATCCGGATGGCGATGAGACCGTGAATTCCGGTCTCTTCCGCGTGGATGAAAATATCGGCTTCTTTCTCTTGCGCGGACGTCCAGAAAACCCGCATTTCCGTCCCATGAAGGGCCCGATGACGACGCAAAGCTTACGCGGGCTTGACAACCACGGCTCGATGCATTGGCGCGGCGATCGCACCGGCGGCAACGCCGCGAACTTCCCGCCCATCGATGCGGGGCCGAACGTGCAACCGAACGGCGGCTCCTTCGATGAAGACTTGGCCTTCCGTAAGTTCAACGTCGCCTTCGTGGGGCTGAACGGTCGCGATGCATTCATCCCCGAGGCGGACATGCAGGCCTTCACCAACTTCGCCCTAGAGATCACCTATCCACCCAATCCAATCCGGAAGCTCGATAACTCGCTGACGACTTCCCAGCAGGCGGGCCGGGATTTCTATTTTAGAGAGGATGCGGCCGGGAAGCCCGTCCCCTCAGACACCTTCTTCAACTGCAACGGCTGTCACGTGCTCGACCGCAGGGGCAACAGCGAATTCCACGAGGTGAAGCACCCCGGTTTCTTCGGCAGCGATGGGCAGTTCTCCTTCGAGGGCGAGTCGCAGTTCTTCAAGGTCCCGCACCTCCGCAATCTGTACCAAAAAGTCGGCATGTTCGGAATGGCGCCTCCACCCCCCTTCCCCTCGGCCCTTGCCCCACTCGGTAGCTTAGTGTTTTTTCCCTTCGCCAACATCGGGCCGCAGGGACCACAGGTGCGCGGGTTCGGGTTCTTACACGATGGCAGTGTGGATACGGTGTTTCGGTTCTTGAGTCAGTCGCTCTTCATCAAGCGGCCGGCGAACATACCCCCGCCGCCCCACCCCCTCCCGCCAGGCGTCACGGTCCCGCCCGACCCGAGCAATCTCGGCGGCCTGCCTAATCCCGCACCGCCCTTCTTGGATCCGCTCGCCGAGGTGATCATCGCGCGTCGGAATCTCGAGAGCTTCTTGCTTGCCTTCGATAGCAACTTAGCGCCGATCGTGGGACAGCAAACGACGCTCACCGCCACCAATGCCGCCGCAGTCGGCCCGCGCATTGACCTGCTGATTGCACGGGCGGAGGAAGACGAGTGCGATCTGGTGGCGAAGAATCGGTTGGGCGGGTTCCTCTATGTCGGCGAGGGGAAGTTCCGGTTTTCACGCAAGGGAATACCGAAGATCCCCGATCCGGTACTGCGCGCGACGGCACACCTGCCGGGCGGGGAGATCACCTATACCTGTGTGCCTCCCGGCTCGGGCCGCCGCATCGGCCTCGATCGCGATTCCGACGGGGTCCTGGACGGCAACGATCACGGATAGTCGAGCGGGCACCAGGCAACCCGGACTGGATTCTTGGACACCCGATGTCGTCCAAGACGGGTTGAACGACCTTCGCGTCAAAAGGTCACGGTCAACCTGGCGCACCCGCATCTGCCTGTGTCGCTGGCGAAGTCTGCGCGATAGAGATTGTAGCCTGGTGGAGGGCCGCGGAACCCAGGGGTCGACCCCGATGTCCCCGGATTCCGCTACGTTTGCCAGCGGCGACTGAGCGCTGGAAACGGCATCGGGGTCGCCCGAAACGAAGGGGTCAGCTCTAGCTCTAGGGGGTCATCTAGGGGGTCATCTAGGGGGTCAAGTCTTGCCTTTTGCCTTCTCTCGACGTTTGATTGCGAGGACGGAGGAGGCAAAAGGCAAGACTTGACCCCCTTCAGCCCCCTTCAGACCCCCTTCATGACCCCCCGCAATCGAGAAGGCTTGGTGGGACGGGCTGGGCGGTGATTTGGCGGTCGGAAAAGGCCACCGCCGGGGGACGCTCAGTCGGGGCGGGGTTCGGCGCCTACGGCCGTCCCTACAGGGATCCGTCGAC
>JBOIDT010000061.1:0-16582 GCA_050740755.1 Gammaproteobacteria bacterium | reverse complement strand
CCTTGGGGAGAGGCGCTGCTCCGGAAGGGGTACCGGTCCTGGTCCTGGGTGCCGGGTCCTGGGGCACGGCGCTGGCCGTACTCCTGGCGCGTCACGGTCGGCCCACCCGTCTCTGGGGCCACGACAGCTCCCACCTCGCCACCCTCGAGCGCGACCGGTGCAATCGCCGCCATCTCCCCGAGGCGCCGTTCCCCGATACCCTGACCCTCTCCCCGGAGCTGACGAGCGCACTCTGCGAGGTTCAGGATATCGTGCTCGCCATGCCCTTCATGGGGCTGCGATCCATCGCCCAGATGCTTGCCGCGCTGGGGCCGGGGCCCCGCGCCCTCCGGGTGGCGCTGGCCTGTAAAGGCATCGAGGCAGGAACCCACAAACTCGGCCACGAGGTGCTCGCCGAGACCCTCGGTGAAGGCGTGCCCACGGCCGTCATCTCCGGGCCGAGCTTCGCGCGCGAGGTGGTCGCGGGACTGCCGACCGCGGTCACCGTGGCCTCCCCGGACGAAGGATTCGCTACCGATCTGGTGTCTCGCCTGCACCAGGGGGCGTTTCGAGCCTACACCGGCACGGATGTCATCGGTGTCGAGCTGGGGGGTGCGGTCAAGAACGTGCTCGCCATCGCCGCCGGGGTCTCCGACGGTCTCGGTTTCGGCGCCAACGCGCGCGCCGCGCTCATCAGCCGGGGGCTGGCCGAGATGCTGCGCCTGGGGCTCGCCCTGGGCGGGCTCCGCGAGACCTTCATGGGGCTCGCCGGGCTCGGCGATCTGGTCCTGACCTGCACCGACGACCAGTCCCGCAACCGCCGCCTCGGACTCATGCTGGGCCGGGGCGCGCCCCTCCCGGATGCGCTCATGGCGATCGGGCAGGTGGTGGAGGGCGTCTACACGGCCCGCGAAGTTCAAGCCCTGGCTGCGGTACACCGCATCGACATGCCCATCAGCGAGCAGGTGGTGCGGCTTCTGGACGGCGCCTGTGGGCCGTCCGAGGCCGTAGAGACCCTCCTGGCGCGGGAACCGCGCCAGGAGCCAGAATGAGCCTCGGCATAGTGGGGTGTTCCGGAAACACGCGCGTGACGAGTTTATGACCTGAGGGGCCTATGATTGTGCGCCATGGCCATTGATCTCGGCATCGTGATGGACCCGATCGCCGGGATCTCCGTCAAGAAGGACAGCAGCTTCGCCATGCTGCTCGCCGCCCAGCGGCGTGGCTGGCGCCTCTGGTACCTGGAGGTGGGCGATCTGTTCCTGCACCAGGGCCTGGCACAGGCACGGGTACGGCGGCTCGCCGTAGAGGACGACCCGGTGCATTGGTATGACCTCGGGGAGGAAGATGCCATTCCCTTGTCGCGGCTCGATGTCGTCCTGATGCGCAAGGACCCGCCCTTCGACATGGAGTACCTCTACGCGACCTATCTCCTGGAGCAGGCGGAAGCCGCGGGGGTGCTGGTCGTGAACGCCCCGCAGGGACTCCGTGACGCCAATGAGAAGCTCTTCACCGCCTGGTTCCCGCAGTGCTGTCCCGAAAGCCTGGTGACGCGCGGCCGCACCCGCATCCAATCCTTTCTGGAAGAACACGGCGACATCATCCTGAAGCCCCTGGACGGCATGGGCGGGGCATCGATCTTCCGGGTGCGGGTCGAGGACCCCAACACCAACGTCATCATCGAGACCCTGACCGCCCACGGCCGGCGCTTCACGATGGCCCAGCGCTTCATCCCCGAGATCACAGAGGGCGACAAACGCATCCTCCTGATCGACGGCCATCCGGTCCCCTACGCCCTGGCCCGCTTCCCGGCGCCGGGGGAGACGCGCGGGAATCTGGCGGCCGGCGGGCGCAGCGAGGGCGTGGCCCTCTCGGAACGCGACCGCTGGATCTGTGCGGAGGTGGGCGAGACCCTGCGGCGCAAGGGGCTCATGTTCGTGGGGCTCGACGTGATCGGCGACTATCTCACCGAGATCAACGTCACGAGCCCGACCTGCATCCGCGAGTTGGACGCCCTCTACGGCCTCGACATCGCGGGCCGGCTCATGGATGCCATCGAACAACGCCTCCGCTAGCCCGCATTTCTCACCACGGGCCGTTGCGAGGGCACCGAGGCGCCGCGCACTCATCCGCTCATGTCGTCTTGTCGTCACCCCGGACAATGAAAGATGATGTCGGTGGGGGTCGATGGATGAGGGGGGTGTTTCGCCGGTACTGGAAACGTCTTTCACGGCAACGTTCTCCCTGAAGTAGAAGGGATTCCCAGATTTGTCGAAGTCGCTCTGTATGACATTGGCTGCGTAACAAACTAACTAACTTTCATGATTCGATTGACGCAGCGCCCCTGATTATGAAATAATTCAAAAATCGTGGCTTTGGCTGCGAGGTTTTTTGTCGTCTCGGATCTGTATTATTTCACGCTAATAACCGATGGAAATCGAAGTCACCGCAGAAGACGCCCGCAGCGCCGGGCTGGCCGCGCGCGCGATCGCCATCCACGTCGTGGAGGCGAACCTGCCGAGCCCCCTGCCCGGGGTCAAGCCCGGGCTCGCCAATGTCGTCACCCTCGCGGCCCTGGCGCACATGGCCGGCCAGTTCGCCCTCGCCTACTGGGTCCTCATCCCCCATCCCGGGCTCCTGCGACTCCGGCCGGTGTTGATGACGGCGGCCCTGGTCTTCGGGATCTCGGGCGGTATAATCGCCCGCGCCATGGTCGGGGGAATGGGCGGGTGCAGGGCACAGGCGTGAGCGCGCCGCTCGCGAGCCCGGTCATCGCACCGTCCGACCGGCTGGCGCTGACGCTCTGTTGCGCCATCGTGGTCCATGCCACCGTGATCCTCGGGGTGAGCTTCTCCCCACCCTCGCAAAGACCACTCGACCGACCCCTCGACGTCATCCTGGTCCACCAGAAGAGCCCCGAGAAGCCCAAAGAGGCGGAGGTCCTGGCCCAGGCCGCCCATGAGGGCGGTGGCGACAGTGCAGAGAACGTGCGCCCGGCCACACCCTTCACCGCGCCCTTCCCCGAGCTACGGGCCGATATCGCGGCCGCCCCGCCCCCCGGCCGGCCGAGCCGGCTCGACACCGTGGTAAGACCCACCCCACCGTCCCGCGAGCCACCTGCGGCGGCGAAACCCCGCGCCGACCGGCTCACGGCCGCCAAGGCACCGGCCGCCAAAGCGCGCCCGGCCGAGCCCAAGGATCCCGCCATCGTCAAGGCGCCGGTCCCCGACGCCGAGGCGCTCATTAACCGTAGCCTGGCGATGGCGAGTCTGAACGCCGAGATCGCCCAGCGTCTCGAGGCACGCGCCAAGCGCCCGCGACGCAAGTTCATCTCGGCCACCACCCATGAGTACAAGTACGCGGCCTACATGGAAGCCTGGCGCGTCAAGGTCGAGCGCATCGGCAACCTGAACTACCCGGAGGTGGCGCGCAGGCACAACCTCACCGGGAGCCTGATCCTGGACGTGGCGCTCAAACCCGATGGTTCAATCACCGACATCGCCGTGCGCCGGGCCTCCGGATACAAGCTCCTGGACGAGGCCGCGATCCGGATCGTGAAGCTCTCCTCCCCCTTCGCACCCTTCCCGCGCGACATCGAAGCGGAGGTGGATATCCTGCACATCACCCGCACCTGGCAGTTCCTGACCAACTACCGCTTGACCAGCAACTGAGTATCCGATCCACGCGGGCGGCTATTGTGCTTTCCGGCCCGACTCTCGATACTAGGGCGCATGGATGCCCTCAACCTGACCAACCAGTTTCTCATCGCCATGCCGGGGCTTGCGGATCCCAACTTCCAGAAAACCGTCACCTTCGTCTGTGCCCATAGCGACGAGGGCGCCATGGGGATCATCATCAACCGCATGAGCGACATCGCGCTCGGCGAGGTGCTGGCGCAGATGGACCTGGTGCCGACCGACCCCAAGCTCCGCGAGATGCCGGTGTTCCACGGCGGTCCGGTGCACCGCGAACGCGGCTTCATCATCTACCGGCCGCTCGGCCAGTGGGACTCGACCATCCAGGTCAGCGAGCACTGCGGGGTCGCGACCTCGCGGGACATCCTGGAGGCCATGTGTCGCGGCTCGGGTCCGGTATCGGCGCTCGTGGCACTCGGATACGCCGGCTGGGGCGCCGGACAACTGGAGCGCGAGATGGCCCAGAACGCCTGGCTCAGCGGCCCCGTCGACGAGCGCATCCTGTTCGAGACCCCGCCCGAGAAGCGCTGGGGCTCCGCCGCCGCGCTCCTCGGCGTCGAGATCGGGCATCTGTCCTCGCAGGCGGGCCACTCATGAGCATGAGCCCGGGTCCGCAGAGCGTCGTCGGGTTCGATTACGGAACCAAGCGCATCGGCGTCGCGGTGGGGCAGACGGTGAGCGGCACCGCGAGCCCGGTGGCCACGGTGCGCAGCCGGCGCGGGAACCCGGACTGGAACGCCATCCGCGCGATCGTCGAGAGCTTCGCACCGGAGGCCCTGGTGGTGGGGATACCGATCGAGGTCGACGAGGGGGAGGACACGGTTCCTACCGAACACCCCCTGACCCGGCCGGTGATGCGCTTCGCGGACCAGTTGCATGGCCTCTTCGGCCTGCCCGTGCACATCGTGGACGAGCGCCTGTCGACCTATGAAGCCCGCTCGCGCGCGCCGGGCGACGGCCCGATCGATGCCATCGCCGCCCAGGTCATCCTGGAAACCTGGCTGCACGCTTCCGCCCTGCCGGGCGCCCCCCGAGCGGCCTGACCCCGCCATCCAGCTTGGGGCCCATGTCCCGGCCCGAGGAGATGCAGAGCCCCGTCTACGGACACGCCGATGTCCTCGGTTTCATCGATGGCATGGCCGAGCGCCTCTCCCCCTCGGTGCACCCCGACACCGCGCTCATCGGCATCCATACGGGGGGCGTATGGGTCGCCGAGCGGCTCCGCGAGCGCTTGGCCATAGAGCCTCCCATCGGGCAGATCGACATCTCCTTCTATCGGGACGACTTCAGCCAGATCGGGATGCATCCGACCGTCCGGCCCTCGCAGCTTCCCTTCGATGTGGACGGCCGCCACATCGTGCTCTGTGACGACATCCTCTACACCGGGCGCACCGTGCGCGCGGCCCTGAACGAGATCTTCGACTACGGCCGTCCGGCCAGCGTGCTCCTGTGCGTCTTGGTGGACCGCCGCGGCCGGCAGCTCCCCATCCAGCCGGATGCCGCCGGCACCACCCTGGCACTCGGGCTCGACGAGCACGTCAAGCTCACCGGCCCCGATCCCCTGGCGCTCCGGCTCCATCGGATCGCCCAGGCACCCGGCGTGTGACCGGAGCGCCCCATGCCGGCGCGCGATCTCCAGACCGACGGACGAGGCCGCCTCAAGCATTTCCTCTGCATCGAAGGCCTCCCGCGGACGCTCCTGTGCGCCATACTCGATACCGCCGAGTCCTTCGCCGGGGTGGGCCAACGCGCCGTCAAGAAGGTCCCGCTGTTGCGCGGCAAGACCATCGCCAACCTGTTCTTCGAGCCCAGCACCCGTACCCGCACGACCTTCGAGCTGGCCGCGAAGCGCCTGTCCGCGGACGTGCTGAACCTCAACATCCAGGTCTCCAGCACCTCGAAGGGAGAGTCCCTGCTCGACACCTTGCGGACGCTCGAAGCCATGCACTGCGATATGTTCGTGGTGCGCCACGGGATGAGCGGCGCCGCCCACCTCATCGCCTCCCACGTCGCCGACGAGGTGCGGGTGATCAACGCCGGCGACGGGCGCCACGAGCACCCGACCCAGGCGCTCCTCGACTGCTTCACGATCCGGCGTGCCACGGGGGCCTGGGTCAAGGGAGGCTCCTCGAACCTGGTGATCGCCATCGTCGGCGATGTCCTGCATTCGCGCGTGGCGCGCTCCGACATCCACGCCTTCAACACCCTCGGCGTCGGCGAGCTTCGGGTCGTGGGCCCCAGGACCCTGCTCCCGAACGCCGTCGAGACGCTCGGCGTGCAGGTCTTCCACGACCCCGAGGCGGGCCTCTGCGATGCCGATGTGATCATCATGCTGCGGCTCCAGAACGAGCGTATGCAGGGGGCGCTCTTGCCGAGCGCCCTCGAGTATTTCAAGACCTACGGCCTGACACCGGCGCGCCTCCTGCTGGCCAAACCCGATGTCGTCGTCATGCACCCGGGACCCATCAACCGCGGCGTCGAGATCGACTCGGCCGTCGCCGACGGCAGCCATTCGCTGATCCTGGAGCAGGTGAGCCACGGGATCGCGGTGCGCATGGCGGTCATGTCCATGGCCATGGGCAACGTACCCGGGGCCAGACGACCCAGGACCCTGCCGAACGACTGAGATGCGCTGGCACATCCGCGGCGGACGGGTCATCGACCCCGCGCAGGGGCTCGACCGCATCACCGATCTCTATTTCGGAGCGGGCCGCGTGCTGTCCGTGGATGCGCCACCACCGGAATTCGGCGATGGCCAGGTGCGCGAGGTCGATGCCCGGGGTCTCATCGTGTGCCCGGGATCCGTCGACCTATGCGCGCGTCTGCGCGAGCCGGGCAGCGAGCACAAGGCCACCATCCTGAGCGAGACACGCGCCGCGGCTCGCGCCGGGATCACCACCTTGTGCTGCCCGCCCGACACCCATCCGATCATCGACACCCCCGCGGTCGCCGAGCTGGTACACCGGCGCGCCGAAGCGAGCGGACAGGCGAAGGTCGTGTGCCTCGGGGCCCTGACCGCCGCGCTCGCCGGCCGCCAGCTCGCCGAGATGTTCCACTTGAAGGCGATCGGCTGCGTGGGGGTGAGCAACGCCATGAACGCCGTCGGGGACACCGAGGTCCTGCGCCGGGCGTTCGAGTACGCCGCGACCGCCGGGCTCACGGTGTTCCTGCACGCCGAGGACCCCTGGCTCGGGCGCGGTTGCATGCACGAGGGGCCGGTCGCGACCCGCCTCGGGCTGCCCGGGATCCCGGAGACCGCCGAGACCGTGGCCGTGTCGCGCGATCTGCTCTTGATCGAGCAGACCGGGGTGCGCGCCCATTTCTGCCGCCTCTCCAGCGCCCGGGCCGTGGCCCTGGTGCGTGCGGCGCAGGACGCCGGCCTGCCGGTCACGGCCGATGTCGCTGCCCACCAGTTGCACCTCACCGATATCGATGTCGGCTACTACGACAGCCTCTGCCATGTCCGCCCGCCGCTGCGCAGCCTGCGCGATCGCGAGGGCCTGCGGGAAGGCGTGCGTAACGGGGTGATCGGCGTGATCTGTTCGGATCACCAGCCCCACGAGCGCGACGCCAAGAGCGCGCCCTTCGAGGCCACCGAGCCCGGGATCTCGGCCCTCGAGACCCTGCTGCCCTTGACCTTGGCGCTCGTCGGCGACGAGGTGCTGACGCTCCCGGAAGCCATCGCAGCGCTGTCTCTTCGGCCCGCCCAGGTCCTCGGGATCGAGGCGGGCAGCCTCGCCCCGGGGATGCCGGCCGATGTGTGCGTCTTCGATCCGCAGGCCGATTGGGCCTTGACCGAAGAGGCCCTGATGAGCGCGGGCAAGAACACCCCGTTCCTGGGCTGGCAACTCCGCGGCAAGGTGACCCACACCTTCGTCTCGGGCCGGCTGGTGTTCGAGGAGACGGGCGGGATCGGGACCCGGTGAGCCCGCCCGCGACGCGTGGGACCGTCTTCGTCGAGGACGCCCTGGTCCTCGCCCACGATCCGCATCCCGGCGAGCAACGGGTGCTGCGACTACGCGCCCCCGAGATCGCCGCCCGCGCCCGGCCGGGCAGCTTCGTCCACATCCGGTGTGACGCGACGCTCCCGATGCGCCGGCCCATGTCCATCCTGTACGCCGACGCGCGTGCCGGGACCCTCGACATCCTCTACAAGCTCCACGGGCTCGGCACCCGATTGCTGGCGGGCCAAGTACCCGGCAAGCGCGTGAACCTCCTGGGGCCGATCGGCGTGCCGTTCCGTCTCGCCGGCTACCGGCCGAGACCGCTCCTCATCGGCGGGGGCGTCGGGATCCCACCGATGGTGTTCCTCGCCCTGCACCTGCGGCGCACCGCCAAGGGCGCCTCGCCCTTGGTCCTCATGGGCTCCGAGGTGCCGTTCCCGTTCCGGCCCCGGCCCTCGCAGATCCTGGTGTCCGGGATGCCGGCACCCGTCATCGCCGCCATGCCGCTCATGGAGGACCATGGGATCGCGAGCCGGCTGGCGAGCCTTCGCGACTTTCCGGGCTGCTTCGAGGGCTATGTCACCGATCTGGCCCGCAGCTGGCTCGATCACCAGGAGCTCGATCACCAGGGCAGCGGTGGACGCGCGGAGATCGAGATATTCGCCTGCGGTCCCACTCCCATGCTGAAGGCCGTGATCGCCTTGTGTCGGAAATACCGCATCCCCGGCCAGGTCTCGGTCGAGGAGTTCATGGCCTGCGCGCTCGGCGGCTGCGCCGGCTGCACCGTGCGCGTAGAGACCGACACGGGCCCCGCCATGAAACGGGTGTGCGTGGATGGGCCGGTGTTCGATGCGGAGCGCGTATGCCTATGATGCGCGCCCGGCGGTCCAAGACCGGGCCGCTCCTCGATCACCTATCCGCGGTGCGGCAAAGCACGCGGGAGCGACGCCGGAAAACGGCGACACGTGGCGCCGTTTCGGCATACGGCGGCTCGACGCCGTTTTCCCGAACGTTTGCGAGTGGGAGTCCACGCCCTCGACCGGAATAAATCCCATCGTGAATGCCTGCTTTCGCTACCGCGTCTCGGGGCGGGTCCAGGGCGTCTACTTCCGCGCCACGACCCGCGAGCAGGCCCTCGGCCTCGGCCTCACCGGCTGGGTGCGGAACACGCCCGCCGGCGCCGTCGAGATCCTGGCCTGCGGAGAGGAAGCGAAGCTCGCCGCGCTCGAGGCCTGGCTCCGGCGCGGGCCCGCGCATGCACGCGTCGTTTCCGTCGAGCGCGAGCCCGCGGATCCCGAGGTCTGCCGGGGGTTCGAGATCCGCTGACGCGAAAGACGCGCCGCGAGAAAACCCCGGGGACCCCACGATGCAGACGACCATCACCGAGATCGCGCCCGATGTCTTTCGCTTCTCGACGTTCGTATCCGACTTCGACATGCAGGTCAACCAATTTCTGGTCCGTGACGAGGAGCCGCTCTTGTGGCACACGGGCCTAAGAGCGCATTTTCCTCTGGTGCGCGATGCGGTTGCGACACTCATCCCGATCGAGCGGCTCCGCTGGATTGGCTTCAGCCATTTCGAAGCCGACGAATGCGGCTCACTGGCCGACTGGCCGAGCATCAACCCCAAGGGCTATGTGCCCGTTGCCATCGCGAAGTCGCACTTGCCGGCCAGGTTGTGCTCGTCCTGGTAGTTCTCGAAGATGTCGTAATCCTTCGGCAAGACCCCCAGAAGTGGCTCGAACGCCGCCTAGACCTAGACCTAGATGGCGGTCATGGCCCCGGTGACGATTCTCGGCAGATCCCTGCCGCTCGTCGCCGCCTGCTGCATGATCCAGTCGTAACGGGCCTGCTCCGGGAGCCGCAGCGCCCGGCGGCGCAGGTAGTCGGCCGGGAGGACCTTGCGCTTCGGCATCTTGCCGCTGGCCCGGTCTGCCTCGATCTGTCGGCTGGCGGCCGCGAAGCGGTTGGCGGCGTGGCGTAGGAAGATCACCCCCAGCACTGGCATGAAATAGTCGCTGGAGGTGAGCTTGGAGTCGGAGGTGGTCCGCCGCCTCCCAGAGGTCGGATTCGAGCTTCTCGATGTCTTTGAAGGTCTCGTTGGTCATGCGTGGGGGACGGGCCTAATCGACCCTGGGTAACCCCCCCGGCACGCCGCGCGGGCTCAGCACCAGTTGCCAGAGCTGCGACGATCGGAGGTCGAAGGCCACCTTGGAACCCACCAGGTACAGCTCCCACATGCGCTGGAAACGCGGCGGATAGCGGTCCGTGCCGCGGAAAAACGCCTGCGAGCGACGGTGCCAGGCGTCCAGCGTGCGCGCGTAGCCCGGGCCGAAGTTGTGCCAGTCCTCCATGACGAAAAGCCCCTCCATGGCCCGGCCGAGCTGCGCGATCGAGGGCGTCATGCCGTTCGGGAAGATGTAGCTATCGATCCAGTCGTCGGGCCGCGTGACCGAGACATTGCCGCCAATCGTCTGCAGGACGAAGATGCCGTCTTCCTTGACGAGGCGCCGCGCGGCGCGGAAGAACTCGGGATAGTTCTTGTAACCCACGTGCTCCAGCATCCCGACCGAGATGACGCGGTCGAAGGAGCGGTCATAGCGCGCCTCGAGCTTGCGGTAATCGCACCACAGCACGGAGTCGAGACCGAACCTCTGGTCCGCGAACCGCTGCTGTTCTTTGGACAGCGTGAGGCCCGTGACGTGGACCCCGTGCTCGTCGCGCATGTATTTCATGAGGCCCCCGAAACCACACCCGATGTCGAGGACGGCGAGTCCGGGCTGCAGGCGGAGCTTGCGGCAGATGAGTGCCATCTTGGCGCGCTGGGCCTCCTCCAGGGTCTCGATGTCCTGCCAGTAGGCGCAGCTGTACTGCATATACGGATCGAGCATGGCCTCGTAGAGGTCGTTGCCGATGTCGTAGTGGTGCTCGGCCGCCTGCGCGCTCTTCAAGAGCGTCTGCATGTTGAAAAACACGTGCTGGGCGGCGGTCAGGAGGCTCGGGTTCCCGGACCTCTCGAAGGATTGCAGGCAGCGCCTCAAGAGGCCCTCCAGGTCCCCGGTGCTCCACAGCCCATCCATGTAACCCTCGCCCATGCCGAGGCTGTAACTCCGCATGAGGCGCCGGTAGAACCGGGGGTCGTGGACCTGGATGTCATGCGGACGATCGCCGTTGATGCGCACGTCGATGCCCTTCTGCCGTCCCAGGTATTCGATGATGGTTTGGAGTAGCACCGGATCACCAACCGTTATTGCGGCGCCGAGGGAGGGATAGGCGCGGGATGAGCAAGCCGAGCAATAAACCCACGCCGAGCACGATGGCCCCGTTGCGGAACCAGGTCATCTGGTGGTCCTGGTCCGCTGCCGCCAGCTCGTTCTGGACACGCTTGACCTCGCTCTCCAAGAGGCCGTTCTGACTCTCAAGCTTCTCGTTGTCCGTCTTGAGCCGGCGCACCTCTTCCTCGTAGCTCGCGAGCTTCGCGCCCGAGCCCTCGTGGCTCTGCTGCACCTTTTTGAGGTCCCGTTCGACCTCTTCCAGGCGCGCGCGGCGGCTCACGCTGTCGCTCAGGAAGCGCGCCTCGACCCAGCCGCTCTTGCCCTGGCCGTCGCTGACCTCGGCGTAGCCACTGTCGTCGTTGCGGCTGGTCACGGTGATGGGCGTCCCGGCCGCCAGCGTCCCGACGATCTTGAACTGGCTGCTGGGCCCCCGGTGCAGGAACACATACAGGTCTTCGCTGATGAAAGCCCTCTCGTCTGCGTCGGTTCGGACCGGGGCGAGCAGGGCGCACGCGCTGGTGATGGCAAGGATGGCGATTCTTTTCACTCCGACCTCCCGGGCACGCCGGCCAAGCCCCGATCCGTGGCGCCAGACCTTCCGGCCCCAATAAAAGACTACACCTCAACAATTTACCGCTAGAAGTTCAAGTTTGTAAACCGCTTAGACATGCGCTTAGACCCCGGGGGGCGTGGCGCCCCGCGCCTGTCGGCAACGAGCACCGCAGGATGCGCCATGCCCAAGATCGGTGCGCCTAACCGGCCGTGCGGCCCGGAAAAGGGGCGTGGAACCCGCGCGCTTTCCCGGGTCGAAGAAGATTATTTATTTACATTTCAATCACTTAAGAAGGATGGAACGGATTGGAATGCATCCTGTTACGGGTTTCAAGCTTAGCCAGGGTGTCGTACCACTGGCGTCCTCGGGTGGAGGAACGGCGATGCGCACACGTCTCGTGGTGATCGGAAACGGCATGGTGGGGCACAAGTTCATCGAGTGCCTGGTGGGGTCGGACCTAGCCTCGGAGCTCGAGGTCGTGACGTTCTGTGAAGAACCCCGGCCGGCCTACGACCGGGTGCACCTCTCGGAGTTCTTCTCGGGCAAGACCGCCGAGGACCTGTCGCTGGTCGAGCCCGGCTTCTATGAGCGCCATGGGGTCATCGTGCATCTCCACGACAAGGCCGTGGCCATCGATCGCGCCGCCAAGCGGGTCCATTCGGGAAAGGGCCGCGAGGTCCCCTATGACAAGCTCGTTCTGGCCACGGGCTCCTACCCCTTCGTGCCACCCGTACCGGGCCGCGAACGTCCGGGCTGCTTCGTGTACCGGACCATCGAGGACCTCGAGGCGATCACCGAGTCGGCGCACGGGAAACGCATCGGGACCGTGGTCGGCGGCGGACTCCTGGGCCTCGAGGCCGCCAATGCGCTCAAGAACCTGGGGCTCGACACCCATGTGGTCGAGTTCGCCCCGAGGCTCATGACGGTGCAGGTGGACGACGGCGGCGGCGCCATCCTGCGCCACAAGATCCAGGACCTGGGCGTGCGCGTCCATGTCTCGAAGAACACCACGGCGATCGTGGACGGCGGCACCCATGCCCTCCGCATGAACTTCGCCGATGGAGACCTGCTGGAGACCGATCTCATCGTGTTCTCGGCCGGGATCCGGCCGCGCGACGAGCTGGCACGCGAGTCCGGTCTCGAGATGGGCAGCCGCGGCGGGATCTGGATCGATGACGGCTGCCGCACGGCGGACCCCGATATCTATGCGATCGGCGAGTGTGCGGTGTGGAACCACCAGGTCTTCGGGCTGGTCGCGCCCGGCTATCAGATGGCGGAGGTCGCGGTCTCCCAACTCACCGGCGGCGAACAGCGCTTCACCGGCGCCGATATGAGCACCAAGTTGAAGCTCCTCGGAGTCGATGTCGCGAGCATCGGCGATGCGCACGGCCGCGCCACCGGGGCGCGTGCCTACACGTACATCGACGAGCCCAACCGCGTGTACAAAAAGCTCGTGGTGAGCGAGAACGGCCGGCGTCTCTTGGGCGGGGTGCTGGTGGGAGATGCGGAAGCCTACGGCGAGCTGTTGCAGTTTTGTCTGAACGGCATCGAGCTGCCCCCCTACCCCGATGAATTGATCCTGCCGCAGCGCGAGAACAAGAAGGCCGCCGGGCTCGGTGTCGATGCGCTGCCCGATGCCGCCCAGATCTGCTCCTGCAACAACGTCAGCAAGGGCCGGATCTGCGCCGCCATCGCCGACGGCGCCCACAGCCTCGGGGCGCTCAAGCAGGCCACCAAGTGCTCCACGACCTGCGGCGGTTGCGCGCCGCTCGCGACCCAGATCCTCAACAAAGAGCTCGTGCGCCTGGGGGTGGCGGTGCGCAAGGGCGTGTGCGAGCACTTCCCCTACTCCCGCCAGGAGCTCTACCACATCGTGAGAGTCGAGCGCCACAAGACCTTCGAGGACATCATCGCCAAGCACGGTCGGGGGCTCGGCTGCGATATCTGCAAGCCGGCCGTGGCCTCGATCCTGGCCGCCTGCTGGAACGAGTACGTCTTGAAGAAGGAGCACGCCGGGCTCCAGGACACCAATGACCACTACCTCGCCAACATGCAGAAGGACGGGACCTATTCCGTGATCCCGCGGGTGCCGGGCGGGGAGATCACCCCGGAGGGCCTCATGGCCCTCGGCAGTATCGCCAAGAAGCACGGGCTCTACACCAAGATCACCGGCGCGCAGCGCATCGACATGTTCGGGGCTAGAGTCGATCAGCTCCCCAAGATCTGGCGCGAGGTGGTGGATGCCGGTTTCGAGTCCGGCCATGCCTACGGAAAGGCCCTGCGCACCGTCAAGTCCTGCGTGGGCAGCACCTGGTGCCGGTATGGGGTGCAGGACAGCGTGGGGCTCGCCGTCCTCCTGGAGCACCGCTACAAGGGGCTGCGGGCGCCGCACAAGATCAAGATGGCGGTCTCGGGCTGCACCCGCGAGTGCGCCGAGGCCCAGGGTAAGGACGTGGGCGTCATCGCGACCGAGCGCGGCTGGGCCCTGTATGTCTGCGGCAACGGCGGCATGAAGCCCCGCCACGCCGATCTGTTCGCGACCGATCTCGACCGGGAGACCCTGATCCGGTACATAGACCGCTTCTTCATGTTCTACATCCGCACCGCGGATCGGCTGCAGCGCACCGCGGTATGGCTGGAGAACCTGGAAGGCGGGCTCGAGTATCTGAAGGACGTGGTCATCCACGACAAGCTCGGGATCTGCGAGGAGCTGGAGCAGGAGATGGCACACTTCATCGACACCTACGAGTGCGAGTGGAAGAAGACCGTCGAGGACCCCGAGAAGCAGAAGCGTTTCCGCCACTTCGTCAACAGCGATGAGCGAGACAATAACGTCATCTTCGTGGAGGAGCGCGGGCAGCACCGACCCGCGACGCGGGAGGAGCGAGCCAGGCTCGCGCAATCGGCATGAACCGCCCGATGTGGTGGCAGCAGGTGGCATGACGGCGGGGCCAAGCGCCGTTCGGGTGGTAGCGGAAGGGGAAACAGAATGGGTCGAGGTCTGCGCGTTCGATGACCTCCTCCCGTGGTACGGGGCCTGTGCGCTGGTGCGCGGCAGGCAAGTCGCGATGTTCCGCGTCGGCGAGGGGCAAGACCTCCATGCCATCGACAACTACGATCCGATCGGCCGGGCCAACGTGCTGGCGCGCGGGATCGTGGGCGACATCGGTGGGGAGCTGTGCGTGGCCTCGCCTCTCTACAAGCAGCACTTCAGCCTCAAGACCGGCCGTTGCATCGAGCACAAGGACGTCTGCGTACCGGTCTACGCGGTGCGGGTGGTCGATGGGCGGGTGCAGATCGCCGTCGCGTGACGGTATCATCGCCCCCCCGATCACCCTTCAGGGACCGAGCCCCGAGCCCGCGCGCGCCCATGCACCTCGTCTACTACATGGCCGATGTCTTCACCGAGCGGGTCTTCCATGGCGCCCAGGTGGTCGTGTTCCCGGACGCCACGGCGCTCGATACCGCCCAGATGGCGCTCATCGCGCGCGAGCTGAACGTCCCGCAGACGGTGTTCGCCCTTCCCCCGGAGAAGCCCACCGGACACTGGCGAGTGCGGATCTTCTCCCCGGTCTCCGAGCTCGACTTCGGCGGCCACTCGACCATCGCCGCGGCGCATGTGCTGGCCGCGACCGGCAAGCTGGCGCTCCGCGAGCACCACACGCACATCGTGCTGGAACAGAAGCTCGGGCCGATCGATGTCTTCATCACGGAAGAGGGGGGCAGGCCGGTCTTCACCCAGTTCACCCTACGCGTCCGGGCCCAGATCGACCGCTTCGTCCCACCCCACGAGGAGCTCGCCGACCTTCTCTCGCTCGACAGCTCGGAGATCGAGAAGCTCAAGTTTCAGCCCCTGGCCGTCTCGTGCGGGTTCGCGTACCTGATCGTACCGCTCCGCTCCTATGCCACGGTTCGCAAGGCGCGCTTCGATTTCAGCGCCTGGGGCCGGTCTTCGGCGCCGGCCTCGCTGGTGCGCGAGATCCTGCTGTTCTCGACACAGAGCAAAACGGGCGCCTCGGACTTCCATGCGCGTCTCGTCGGCCCCCCCATCGGCGTGAACGAGGACCCGCCCATCGGCTCGGCCATGCCGGCCTTCGCGCATTACCTCTCTGCCCAGCCGCGGGTCAAGCCCGGCACCTATACCTATACGGTGGACCGCGGAGAGACCACGACCCGGCAGAGCATCCTGCGGGTCGAGATGGACAACAAAAAGACCGAAGCGCTGACGGTGCGCGTCGGGGGACCGGCGGTCCTGGTGAGCACGGGAAGGATCGACCTCCCGGACGCCGGGTCTGCAGCGTCTTAGGAAACCACTCATGAGCCATTTCCTCGACCGATTGCGCTTCTTCAAGCGCATCGAAGGCACGTTCTCGAACGGCTACGGCATCACCACGAGCGAAGACCGCCAGTGGGAGGATGCGTATCGCAACCGCTGGCGCTTCGACAAGGTGGTGCGCTCGACCCACGGGGTCAACTGCACCGGGGGCTGCTCCTGGAACATCCATGTCAAGAACGGGCTCGTCGCGTTTGAAATGCAGGCGACCGACTACCCGCGCACCCGCCCCGATCTCCCCGATCATGAACCGCGGGGCTGCCAGCGCGGCGCCAGCTATTCGTGGTATCTGTACAGCCCCCACCGGGTGAAATACCCGCTGATCCGCGGCCGGCTCCTCGACCTCTACCGCGCCGAACGGGCGCGCGGTCTCGACCCCGTCGAGTCATGGCGCGCCATCCAGAAAGACCCCGAGAAACGCCGGCGATACACCGCCGTGCGCGGCCTCGGCGGTTTCGTGCGTGCGGAGTGGGACGAACTGGTCGAGATCATCGCCGCGGCCAACGTCTACACGATCGATCAATACGGCCCGGACCGCGTCATCGGTTTCTCGCCCATCCCGGCCATGTCCATGATCAGCTACGCCGCGGGCACCCGTTATCTCGGGCTCATCGGCGGGGTGCCGTTGTCCTTCTATGACTGGTACGCCGATCTGCCGCCCTCCTCCCCGCAGACCTGGGGCGAGCAGACCGATGTCCCGGAGGCCGCGGACTGGTACAACGCGGGTTATATCATCTGCTGCGGGGCCAACCTCCCCATGACCCGCACCCCCGACGCGCATTTCTACTCCGAGGTGCGCTACAA
>JBOIDT010000060.1:0-16655 GCA_050740755.1 Gammaproteobacteria bacterium | reverse complement strand
ATCCGCTTCCGTTCGCGGAACGCGCAGGCCAAGCTGCCGGAGCCGTGGCGCGCCGATCGAGACGAGCAGTGCTGCGACGCTCTGTCGATGCTGCCGCAGGTCGTCGAGTCCCGCCTCGATCAGGTCGTCACCCGGAAGATCGGCCGATCGGGAGGATCTCATGGCCGCGGCATCGCGGCGGATCCGACGGTCAGGGATCTCCGAGGTAGGGGAAGCCCTCCCCTGCGTCGCCCCGCCCGAAGCCAGCGCCCGTGGAAGGGCATTCGTAGCTCTGGGGGATCGGCAAAATAAAGCCCTTTTTCATCAACAGGCACCGTACTGCTGCGCAAGGGAGTTATCAAGCATCCGAGCCCTAAGGATAAGACGATCAACGCCGTTTCGCAACCGGTACGGTAACGTCGGAGGGGCCGGCCGGTGATCCGGGGGCCCGCGCGGGGCGGTAAGGGCCGGTTTGGGCCGATCCCGGCCGAGGTCCGGGTGGCTGTCGGGCCTTCAGGGTGACGGACAGGCGAGGGCCGGATGCCCGGACGCGAGCCCACCGGTGCCGGTCGCAAACGCTACGCTTACTTTGGCGGCCTGCCGTGACGCAGGCATAGTGCGACCAGATCCGAGACATTCGCTTCGCCGACGCACATGACCGTGTCTGCGCCCCCCCAATAGATTTTCACGGTTCCATCGGACTCGAGAACGGCACCACAAGTGAAGACCACGTTGTGCACATATCCGGTTATTTCCCAGGGATCTTCCGGTTGCAAAATCCATGAGTCGCCCACACCGATGACCTTTGCCGGGTTCTCCAGGTCATGAAGAGCAGCCCCCAAGCGATAGACCGATCCATCCATAGTTCGGAAAACTCCGTGATAGATGGAGAGCCATCCCTGGTCCGTTTTGACAGGCGGTGCTCCGGGACCGATCTTCATTTCATCCCAGTGATATGGTTCAGGCTTCATAATGAGCTCGGATTGGCCCCAATAGCGTAGATCCGGAGAATAGGAAATCCAGATTGACCAGGGGGCGATTTCGGAATGAGGACGGTCAAGCCGCGCATAAAGTCCATCAAACTTCTCGGGAAAGATCACCACATTCCGATAATCCGCCTGCGTGATCAGGGAAACTCTTTCCACCTGACTGAAGTCCCTGGTCTTGGCCAGGGCGATCCGTACTCCGTTTCTCGAGTAGGCGCTGTAGGTGATGATGTACTCGCGTTCCAGCCGGGTCACGCGTGGGTCCTCCACGCCGAACTCTTCATAGGCGGAAAAGGGGCTGTCCCGGTCAGGAATCAGAAAGGGCTGTGGATCGGCGGTGAAGTGAAATCCGTCGGGACTGCGTGCCAGACCGATGATGGACCGTCCCGTGCGGAGATGGGAGCGGAAAAGCATGATGTATTCGTTCTCATGCTTCACCACCGCCGCGTTGTGAACGGTTTCCACCGGGTAGGGGATCTCGGCCTTGGTAAGGATAGGGTTGTGGCGGTATCGTCTGACAATGTCCGGCTTCATGGTCGTCTCTTCGCTTCCAGATCAAAAATCGCAGAGTAAACCCGTTCGTATCCCTCCACCATGGTATCGATCGAAAAGTATTGCCGGACACGGCTGCGGCAGGCACGACGATCGATTTCAGAAATTCGTCCAAGGGCTCCAACTGCCTCAGTGACGTCGTCAACCAGAAAACCGGTCTGCCCGTCCTCGATCACCTCACGGCAAGATCCGAGGTCCATCGCGATGACGGGCACGCCGGCGGCATTGGCTTCGACCAGGACAAGACCGAATCGCTCCGGGATGGTGTTCAGGTGCAGTAGAGCCCGGGCGCGGGCGAACAATTCGTTCTTGCCCGGCGCGCTCACCGGTCCTATATAAAGGATTGTTTGATCATCGACATGGGGTTTGATCTGGTCTCGGAAATAGGCCTCATCCTGGATAATACCGGCGATGATTAAACGCAACCCCGAGAGACGAGCAACCTCGATGGCCAGGTGAACACCTTTATCCGGGTGGATCCGACCGAGGAAAATCAGGTCATCACCTCTCTGTTCCTGAAGCGGATACAACGAGAGGTCGATGCCGTTGTAGACCGTCGCAAGGTAATTCAGGCCCGGAGCTCGATCGGAGTCGCTGATGGAAACAAAGTAGCCGTCACGATACTTCTGATAGACGGGCATGATTTTGGGTGACGAGAATCCGTGGATGGTAGTGAGGACCGGTGTCTTGACCAGCCGGGTGTAGGTCAAAGCCATGAAGTCGTAGTGGCTGTGGATGAGGTCAAACTCGGCAGCGTGCTCGAACGCTTCGGAGATGTGAAGGTATTCGGCCACTTTGGGATCGACGGCGGGATCCTCTTCATACCCCCGGTCCACCACGGCATGCAGATGAGCGCGGGTCACAGAATCCCCGCTGGCGAACAACGTTACATCCCAGCCACGGGCGACGAGCCCTTCGGTGATGTTGCTAGCCACCGTTTCCCAGGCGCCGTATTGCCGAGGAGGCGTTCGCCAGGCTACCGGCGACAGGAGAGCCACTCTTTTGCCCTGCTTTGTCATGCGGTTCGACGGTATTTCCTAGTGCATGACCGCCAGCGCTTCATCGAGGCGAACGGTAGCGAAACCGGAGGCGTGATCGACCATGCCATGGAGAATGATCGGTTCGCCGTTGTGGAGGAGGAGGGCGCCACAGGTATAAACGACGTTCGGGATGCAGCCTTTACGCTCCTTTCGGTCCGGTGTGAGCGAGGGTTCGCAGAAGAGTAAAGGATAGGAGGCTCGCTGCGCATGACTCATCGGCCGGGGGTGTGTACGTCGTCCTCGTCGGCGTTTTCTGCGTCGGCCTTTTCCTCGGCCCATGCGTGGTCATCGGCGTCGGCGTCCAGCCGCTCCTGCCGTTGGCCGCGACTCGGCTCGAAAGCGAGCTCGATCAGGATCGGAAAGTGATCGGAACCGAACCCCGGCAGGCGTTCGAGCCTGGAGAGTGTGAAGTGGTGGCTATGAAACAGGTGATCGAGCGGCCAACGCAAGAACGGGTAGCGTGCATGAAAGGTATTGCACATCGTGCGGCCGACGCGGGGATCGAGGAGCCCGCTAATCCTGCAGAATAGTCGTGTCGTCGCCGACCATGCGACATCGTTCAAGTCGCCGGTGACCACCACCGGCAGCTCCGATTTCGCCACACTCTTGCCGACGATGATCAACTCGGCGTCGCGCTCCGAGGATTCATCGTTTTCGGTCGGACTGGGCGGCGCCGGATGCAGCACATGCAGACGCACGCGGCATCCGGAACGCAATAGGACGAGGGTATGAATCGATGGCGTGCCATCTTCGACCAGAAACTGAATTTCGCCATCCTCGAGCGGCAGCCGCGAGTACAGATGCATGCCGTAAAGATTGTCCTGCGGGCACTTGAGCGCATGCGGATAGTCGGGCTCCAGAACATCGAGCTGCGCCTGCCACCATGCATCGGTCTCGACGGCGGCGAGGATGTCAGGCGAATGTGCCGCGACTATTGCCAATAACGCGCCGGCGTTGCGATTTGGGGTCAGCACGTTCGCTGCCATGATGCGCAGTGCGTTATCGCGATCGGCGCGAGCGGTGGCCTTCACCTGTTTCGGATAGAGCGGGGTGTAGGGAAGAATCCACCAGCTCTGATAGAGCAGACAAACGAGCGATGCGGCGATGATAACCCACGCGCCGGGCCGCAACAAATCGATCACAAGCGCTGCGATCACGAGGAGGATCAAGGCGGCGATGGCGAATTGCAGCCTTGGAAAATCGCCGCCTCTTACCCACCACGCCTCGTGCCGCCACAACGGCAGGAACGTCAGAACCGCGAGCAGAAGAGTGAGGCCGCTTAGGGTCCAAAACAGCATGTACAATTATCTTCTGCCACGGCTCATGCCGCACGGGTGGATACGAGTTTAGCCTGAGTTGGCGGCCAATTCGGCGGCATCTATGCGCGGCGTTTCGAGTTGTTTGGCGATCAAACCCCGGCGGCAGCATGTCGCGCCCGTGCGTCAGCGCTTTGCGGTTTGGATGGAAAGGATAGGAAGTTCAACGCTGTTTCGCAACAGGTACTATAACGTCGGAGGGGCCGGCCGGTGGTCCGGGGGCCCGTGCGGGGGCGGAAAGGACCCGTTTGGGCCGATCGCGGCCGAGTTCTGGGTCGCTCCGTCGATCATCCGATAGCGAAGGTATAGCAGAGCCCGAGCCCCGCGCAGGTGCCGATGACCTCGAGGACGCCGCGCTTGAGCTTCACCAGGGCCACGAAGGCGGTCACCGAAAGCACGGCCGCGAACCACTGGAAGCCGCCCGCGAAGGGCGCGGCCTCGGTGCCGGCCGGCCACAGCACGTGCCAGGCGAAGAATACCGCCAGGTTGGTTATGACCCCCACCACCGCGGCGGTGATGCCGGTGAGCGGCGCGGTGAACTTGAGGTCGCCGTGGGTCGCCTCGACCAGCGGGGCGCCGCAGAGGATGAACAGGAACGAGGGCAGGAAGGTGAAAAAGGTGGCCACGGCGGCCCCCGCGATACCCGCGAGCAGCGGCAGGTCGGGGCCGAAGACCTCCTGGGTCGAGGCGCCGATGAAGCCCACGAAGGCCACCACCATGATGAGCGGTCCGGGCGTGGTCTCGCCGAGCGCCAGGCCGTCGATCATCTGGCTGCCGGTGAGCCAGCCGTAGTGCTCGACCCCGCCCTGATAGACATAGGGCAACACCGCGTAGGCGCCGCCGAACGTGAAGAGCGCCGCCTTGGTGAAGAACGCGCCCATGTCGCGCAGGGTACCGGCCGGCACGAGGACCATGGCCGCGCCCCACAGGGCCAGGAACAGTCCGATCAGGACCGCGAGGCGCGCCGGCCGGAACCTGGCGTGCGGGGGAGGGGGGAGGTCGTCATCGATGAGGGCCGGGCCGAAGGCCTGGTCCGATGCCGCATGCCCCCCGCCCAGCCTGAACTTGTCCGGGGCCAGGCGGGCGCCCGTGTAGCCCAGGATGCCCGCCGCCAGCACGATATAAGGGAAAGGCACGCCCAAGGCGAAGATGGCGAGGAACGAGGCCACCGCGAGGCCCCACAGGACCTGGTTCCGGAGCGCGCGCGAGCCGATGCGCCAGGCGGCGTGGAGGACCACGGCCACGACCGCCGGCTTGATGCCCGAGAATACCCCTCGCACCCACACGACCTCGCCGAACGTGACGTAGATATAGGTCAGGACGGTGAGCAACACCAGCGACGGCAGGACGAACAAGGTCCCGGCCACGATGCCGCCCCGGCTCCGATGTAACAACCAGCCGATGTAGATGGCGAGCTGCTGGGCCTCGGGGCCGGGCAGCAGCATGCAGTAGTTCAGGGCGTGCAGGAAGCGGTGCTCGGAGATCCAGCGCCGCTTCTCCACCAGCTCCTGGTGCAGGATGGCGATCTGGCCCGCCGGCCCGCCGAAGCTGATGAAGCCGAGCTTCAGCCAGTACTTGAAGGCCTCCCAGAAGCTCGGGTGGGCCGGACGCAAAGGCGCATCGTTCATGCTGTCCGCAACTCCAGGAAGGACGCATCGCACCCTGCTTCGGCCAGCAGGGCGTCATCGTCGCGACCCCGCGAATTCATGCCGGGCACCGCCTCCCGGACCTACGAGGCGGTGAAATCCCATGCCCTGTGCGTTACACTTTGGTTCTACCACGTCTTGGCACACAAGGCGTTGATCCGACACATATAGTGCCACCAGCAATGGGTTTTCTTGCAGCCCTACCGGGCCCTCCGGGCCAGCGAAGCGAATATCGGGTATGACGAACACTGTACCGGAAACCCCCGAATCCCGAGAGGCGGTTCGCTATGCCCGCGAGGTACTCGACACCTTGTTCGGGCTCCTGTGCGCCGTCGTGCGGCGCCGGCAGCCGGAGATCGAGCCCGTCTTGCGCGGCGAGGCGCCCATCCCGGCGGGGCGCGAGGACCTCTTGCTCCGCTGCCTCCAGGCCTTCGGGATCTGGTTCCAGCTCATCGCCCTCGCCGAGCAGAACGCGACCATGCGGCGCTTGCGCCACACCGAGGCCGAGCGTGGTCCGGAGGAGATCCCGGGCACCTTCGCCCATGTAATTCGCGAGGCGGCGCGGGCGGGCGTTCCGGCCGAGGCGATCCAGGCACTCTTGCGAGACGCCCGCATTCGGCCGGTCCTGACCGCGCACCCCACCGAGGCCAAGCGCGTCACGGTCCTCGAGATCCACCGGCGTATCTACCTGCGCCTGGTGGAGCTCGAGACGCCGCGCTGGACACCCAGGGAGCGCCGCGCGCGTATCGACGCACTGCGCAACGAGATCGAGCTCTTATGGCTGACCGGGGAGCTCAGGCTCGAGAAACCCACCGTCGCGCAGGAGGTCGCCTGGGGGCTGCACTTCTTCGAGGAGGCCCTGTTCGCACAGGTGCCCGAGGTCATGGCCAAGCTCGAGACCGCGCTCGAGGCCCACTATCCCGGCCATGCCTTCCGCCTGCCGCCGTTGTTGCAGTTCGGGTCCTGGATCGGCGGCGATCGGGACGGCAATCCCTTCGTGACCAATGCGGTGACTCTCGACACGGTCCTCAGGAACCGCGCGGCCAGCTTGAGGCGCTATCGGGCCCGCGTGCTCGACCTGGCCCGCTCACTCAGCATCGCGGAGCACGCGATCACGGTGCCGGCATCCTTCGCGGCGAGCCTGGCCGGGCGCCTGGCGGATCTCCCGGACGGCGAGGCGATCGCCCGCCGCAACCCCGGCGAGGTGTTTCGACAGTTCGCGTTCTCGATGCTGGAAAAGCTGGAAGCGGCGCTTGGGAACCCCCCCGGGGCCTTTGCCTATCACAGCGCCGATGCCCTCGTCGATGACCTGAAGACCCTGGAGCAGGGGCTGGCGGACGCCGATTGCGGGGCGCTAGGGCGGGCGCTCGTGCGTCCCGTGCGCCGCGAGGTCGAGGCGTTCCGTTTTCGCACCGTGCGGCTGGACCTGCGCGAGAACACCACGGTCATCAATCGCACCCTGGAGGCGCTCCATCGGGCTTCGGCGCCATCATCGACGGCCGTGGGCTCCCCCCTGTCGCGGCACTGGCTGCAAACGGAGCTGGCCCGTCCGCTGGCCGCACTCCCGGAGTTCCAGGGACTGGACGCCGAGGCGGGATCGACGCTCGCGACCTTTCGACTCGCGGCGGAGATGCGTGCTAGTGTGGACCGCGACACCTTCGGCGGCTTCATCCTCAGCATGACCCGGTCGGTCGCGGACGTGCTCGGGGTCTATGTGCTCGCGAAATACGGCGGCCTGTTCGTCGATGCCCAGGGCGTCGAGGCCTGCACCTTGTCTGTCGTGCCGCTCTTCGAGACCATCGAGGATCTGCGGCGCGCCCCCGGGATCCTGCGCGAGTTGCTCGCGACGGCCGTGGTGCGCCGCTCGGTGCGCGAGCAGGGCGGGGTGCAGGAGGTCATGATCGGCTATTCCGATTCCAACAAGGACGGTGGGTTCTTCACCTCCAACTGGGAGCTGCACCTCTGCCAGGCACGGCTCACGCGGGTGGGGGAGGAGGCCGGGATCCCGATCGCCTTCTTCCACGGCCGCGGCGGATCGGTGAGCCGCGGCGGTGTCCCGACCGGGCGGGCGATCGCGGCCCAACCCGCGGGCTCGGTGGGGGGGCGCTGCCGGATCACGGAGCAGGGGGAGGTGGTGTCGGCCAAGTACGCGAACCGCGGGACCGCCCGGTATCACCTGGAGCTCTTCGCTTCGAGCGTCCTCGAACACTCGATCAAGTCCACGACCGAGGCGGCGCTGGCCCCGGATCCGGAGGTGGACGAGGCCATGGAGGCCCTGTCCGGCGCCGCCTATGCGGCTTACCGGTGCCTCGCCGACCATCCCGGGTTGGTCGAATACTACCAGGCGGCGAGCCCGGTCGAGGAGCTCGCCCTGCTGAACATCGGATCGCGGCCGGCCAGGCGCTTCGGCGCCAAGTCGCTCTCCGATCTGCGCGCCATCCCCTGGGTCTTCGCCTGGACCCAGAACCGTCACATGGTGCCGGGCTGGTATGGGGTGGGCAGCGGAATCGCGCGCTTCGTCGAGGTCCGGGGGGCGGCCGGCGAGCAGTTGCTGAAACGCCTGTTCGAGCGCTCGAGGCTCTTCCGGCTCATCATCGACGAGGTCGAGAAGTGCCTCGCGCAAGTGGACCTCGCCATCGCGCGCGAGTACGCCGCGCTGGTGCCGACCGCGAGCCTACGCGACGAGGTCTACGGCATGGTGGCGGAGGAATACCGGCGCACGGTCGAGCGGGTGCTCGGTTTGAGCGGCGCGACCACGCTTTGCACGCGATTCCCGAGGTTCCAGCGCCGCCTGGCGCGGCGCCTGTCCATTATCAACCAGGTGGGTGGGGAGCAGGTGCTTTTGATCCGGCGCTTCCGCGCCATGGGGGCACCGGCGAAGACCCGGCAGCGCGAGCTCGTCCCTTTGCTGCTCTCGATTAACTGCATCGCCGCGGGCCTGGGATGGACCGGGTAGGCCCCGGTGTAGGGACATGCCTTGTGCCTGCCCAGGGGGCGACTCTGATCGAGAGTTTGGAGGGCTCAAGGGCGCTGCCCGGTGCCGATACTTTCGCTGGAACTGTTGTTTTGCTATCCTATATTTGTAGGAATCAAGTTCTAGTGTAGTATAGTACACCGTCTGATGTCGTAAAGAGGAGACACACATGGCGCGCAACAAATGGCTAGTGACCTTCGGCCTGCTTGGGGTAGTGATGGCAGGCACGGTCCGTGCGGAGGGGGAGTTCCTGGACAACCGGTTCTATCTGGTGCCGTTTGGGACCTTCGTCCTACCCGATGGTGATCGCAACACCTCCGAGGGCTGGGGGGGGGGCCTCGCGGTCGGTAAGATCATCAACCGGTATCTGAACCTCGAGCTGAAAGGGGTCTATGACAACCTCCAGAGCGATGGGGTCGGCGGCAGCGGCGACGTGGATGAGTATGGCGGGGGTTTGGATGCCCTGGTGTTCCCGTGGCGCAGCCAGCTATCGCCCTATGCGGTCGTCAGCGCCATGGGCCTGAACACCGACAGCGACCGGCGCGGGGCCGACTTGCACTTCACCGCTGAAGCCGGCGGCGGTCTTCAGTACGAGCTCGACGAGCACGGCACGTCGCTTCGGACCGATGTGCGCTATCGCTACAATGCCGACAGCGACACTGCCCCCGCCAATCAGCTGCACGAGATGGTCGTGAACCTGGGGATCTATGTCCCCCTGGGTCCGAAACCGCAACCGGTCGCGGAGGCGCCGCCGGCGCCGGTGGACGATTGCTCGACCCGGGACTCGGACGGCGACGGCGTGGATGACTGCCTGGATAAATGCCCGGGCACGCTCAAGGGCGCCACCGTCGACGACACCGGCTGCTTGATCCGCATCGAGCTGCGCGGGGTCAACTTCGAGTACGATTCGGCCGAGCTGACCGCGACGGCGAAGTCGATCCTGGACGGTGTGGCCGATCAACTGGTCGTGTATCCCGAGAAGAAGGACATCGAGGTCCAGGGACATGCCAGCAGCGAAGGCTCGAGCGAGTACAACCTGGACCTGTCCGATCGGCGCGCACAGTCGGTGGTCGACCACCTCAAGGAACGCGGCGTGACCAACAACCTGTACGCGAAGGGGTATGGCGAGGACTATCCGATCGCCGACAACAGCACCGAGGAAGGCCGCGAGAAGAATCGGCGTGTCGAGCTGATCTTCATGGGTGACTGAGGTCTCGGCAAGCGGGGACCGCATGGTCCCCGGCCTGCTGACCGGCTACCCGTCACGGAACCCGCTCGCCGGAGCGGGTTCTTTTTTTCCGAGGCCAGGATGCGTGAGACAGACCATGAGCTATCGTGTGCCCTTCTCGGTCGCCGTCGTGGTCGCTGCTGTCGTGCTGCAGCCAGTGCAGGCGGCGGACCTGCGCGGGTATCTGCGCATCGTCGGGTCGCATTCGATCCGGCCGTTTGCCGATGCCGTCGCGGACAAGCTCGCCAAGTCCAAGAAGGTGAAACGGCCCTGGGTGGAGTCGACCGGGAGCCGCGGCGGGATCCAGTTGTTTTGCGCGGGTACGGGCGCGCATGCCCCGGACATCGTCAATGCGTCGCGTCGTATGGAACGGCGCGAATTCGACTTCTGCCGCTCGACGGGCGTCAAGGACATCGTCGAGGTCAAGATCGGCTACGGCGCGGTCATACTGGCGCGCTCGAAAAAACAAGAGCCGCTGCGGCTCACGCGCAAGGCCCTGTACCTGGCCCTTGCCAAGGAGGTACCGGATCCGGCCTGCGCGGGCTGCGACACGTTCGTGCGCAATCCCTTCAAGACCTGGAAGGAGGTCGATCCGGTCCTACCCGATGTCGCGATCGAGGTGCTCGGGCCGCCCGAGGGCTCCGGAACCCGTGAGGTATTCTCGGAGCTGGCGATGGAAGGCGGGTGCTCAGGCTTTCCGGCGGCTGGCGCTCTGAAGGACCGCGACGCCGCCCGGTTCGACCGGCTATGTCGCACGATCCGCGAGGACGGCGCGTATGTGCGGGAAAACCCGGACCAGCTGATGGACAAGCTGTCGGCTCGACCTGGGGCGATCGCGGTCATGGCCTACAACCAGTACTTCACTCATTCCAAGACGCTCGACCCGGTGTCGATCGAGGGTATCGTCCCGAGCGCCGACAGCGTCACGTCACGGCAATACCCGATCAGCCGGACGCTCTACTTCTATGTCAAGGCCGACCGCATCGGGAAGGTGCCCGGGCTGGCCCAGTATATCGCCGAGTTCACCGACGACCGGGCCTGGGGCGACAAGGGCTATCTCGTGGCCAAAGGCCTGATCCCTATGCCGGCCGCGGAACGCAAGGCCGTGGCCGGCGCCGCCAAGGCCTTGAAGCGCGTCTCCCTGTGAGCCGGCCCGGCCGCCACGGCCTCAGGTACGAATCATTTGCCAGGCAGGAACGCGATGTGGCATCCTCTGCGCCGGGGGTGCAAAGACCATGGCCATGACCGTACAAGACCTCCTCCAGGAGGCCAGGAAACACATCCGTGAGATCGATCCGGACACCGCCGAACAACAGCTCGGCGAGCCTCGGACCGTGGTGATCGACGTGCGCGAGCCCGCGGAGCTCGAGGCGGGCCGGTTGCCCGGGGCCATCCACATCCCGCGCGGCCTCCTGGAGTTCCGCATTGGGAGCTGCCGCGAACTGGTGGACCCCTCGGTCCCCGTGCTCGTTTACTGTCGGAGCGGGGCGCGTGCGGCGCTGGCGGCGGAGACCCTGCAACGGATGGGGTATTCGAACGTCAGCTCCATCGCCGGCGGCTTCGACGCCTGGGTGGGCACCGGGAAGCCAATCACTGAATAGGCTGTTCGGGTAGGGCGGGCAAAGGTAGGACCCACACCGGGGTCGTCTCCGGACACGCTACGATGTACCGCCAGATACGATCCGCCGCCGCTTTGCCAGAGGTTCAACTACCCGCCTCCAGCGTGACCGTCAGCTGAGTCTTGCCGCCCTCCCGCAATACCTCGACCGTCACGGCCTCGCCGACCCGGTGGTCGTCGAGGAGGCCGAGCAGTCTCGCGACGCTATCGACGGGCTTGCCTCCGATGGCGACGATGATGTCCCCCGGCGTGATGCCGGCCTCATCCATGCGGGCACCGCGCAGGCCGGCCGCCTCCGCGGCCGATCCCGGCGTCACCCGGAGCACGAGCACCCCTTCGACGCCGAGCTTCTCCGTCACCTGGCGGTTCAGCTCCTCGTCCACCGCGATCCCCAGGGCCGGACGGATGTACTTGCCCCCGCTCACGAGCTCCGGGACGACCCGGTTCACGGTGTCGACCGGCACCGCGAAGCCGATCCCCGCGAAGGCCCCCGAGGGGCTGAAGATAGCGGTGTTGATCCCGATGAGCCGGCCCGCGGAATCGAGCAAGGGGCCGCCCGAGTTGCCGGGGTTGATGGCGGCATCGGTCTGGATCAGGTGCTCGATGACGGTGCCCTGGTCCGAGGGCAGCGAGCGGTCGAGGGCCGAGACGATGCCGGTGGTCAAGGTCCAGTCGAGACCGAAGGGGTTGCCGATGGCGAACACCTTCTGCCCGACCTGGAGGTCATGGCTCGTGCCGAGGAGCACGGCCGGGGGGCGATCGAAGGCGACGCCGATGCGCAGTACGGCGAGATCGTGTGCGCGGCTCGCCCCCACCAGCGCCGCCTTGTAGTCCCGCCCGTCGGAGAGCCGCACGCGCGCCTCCGAGGCGTCGGCGACGACATGATAGTTGGTGACGACGTGTCCGTGATCGTCCCAGATAAAGCCCGAACCCGTCCCCTTGGGGATGCTGAAGATATTGCGCGTCCAGAGGTCCATGACCCGCTCGCGGGTCGTGATGAAGACGACCGAAGACTTGGCCTGTTCGAAGAGGTGGATGGTGCTCTGCTCATCGGCGGCCAGATCGCCGCGCGGCGTGACCACCCTCGGGGTCGCGGTCGCCCCGCCGATCTGACGGGTTAGCGAGGGAAATCCCTGCCATAGGACGAACAGCAGCGCCGCCGCGATGACCGCCCAGAGAAGAGGGGAGCGGAACGGCTCTCGGCTGGGGTTCATGGCGCCGCCCTTCAATCGATGCCCGCACGTCTCAGTCGGGCGCGCAGCCGCTCGATCTCATCCAGCAGATCGAGGATCAGGGCGGCGGCCTCGGTGCCGGCCTCGAAGTCGCGTGCGAGCCTTGCGATGCGGCGGGCACGCAAGAGATCCGGGGCGCCGAAACGCCACGCCGCTTCATCGCCACCCGCGGGCGACAGGACGCCGACCTCGACCAGCTCCACGACCCACGCCGTCTCGGCCCCGCAAGCCTCGACCATCTCCTCCAGCGACAGGGCATCATGCTCCGTGACGAGGATGCCGGTGAAGATCTCCGCATCCATCTGGTTTCACACGCCTAAGCCGCGGCGGGGATCGAAGGCCAGCTCCCGCGCCATGGTTCGATAGATCTGTTTTGCATCTTCGGTGTGGGCCGGAGGCAAGACCACCTCCAATACGAGATAGAGGTCTCCGAGGGGCTCGCCCGGGATCCCGCGGCCCCGCAAGCGCAGCTTGCGCCCGCCCTGGGAGTGCGGCGGGACCTTGACCTCTACCCAGCCCCCCGGCGTGGGTGCCTTCACCGTGGCCCCGAGCGCCCCCTCCCAGGGCGCGACCGGCAGGGTCACATAGAGGTCGCGGCCGTCCACCCGGTAGAACGCATGGGGCTCGAACCCGATCTCGATGTACAGGTCGCCGGCCCTCCCGCCCCGCGGTCCCGCCGATCCCTGGCCGGTCAGGCGGATCAGCTGCCCTTCGCGTACCCCCGTGGGGACCTGTACGTTCAGCGTGCGCTCGCGCACCGCGAGCCGCCCTTCGGCGTCCAGTTCAGGCACCCGAATTGTCACGGTGCGTGTGGCGCCGTGGAAGGCATCCTCGAGCCTGATGAGGACCCTGGCATGATGGTCCTCGCCGCGGCCGTGAAACCCCGCCCCATGCCGCGCCCCGGTGGCGCCCCCGAACAGCGAGGCGAAAAAATCGCTGAAGTCCCCTGCGAAGCCCTGGCCGGCGGGGCTCCCGCGGAACTCGAAGCCCGCGTCCCAGTCGGGCGGCGGGTGAAAGTCCTGGCCGGGCTGCCAGCCCGCACCGAGCCGATCGTAGGCGGCGCGCTTCTCGGGGTCCTTCAAGACCTCGTAGGCCTCGTTGATCGCCTTCATGCGCTCCGAGGCGTCGCGCTCCTTGCTCACATCGGGATGATATTTGCGCGCCAGCTTGCGGTAGGCGCGCTTGATCTCGCCCTCGGCGGCCGCGCGCTCGACACCCAAGGTCTGGTAATAGTCTTTGAACTCCATCGGCTTCCACGGAGACTCGGTGCCATGGCAAGGGAGACGCCGCCCCGGACGCATCTTATCACTTCAAACGTGCGAAATGATTGGGCGGGATCGGTCGAGCCCGCGCGTGCCGCGGCGGCGTGGGCTTGATACAAACGCACTAGGCCCCATATACGGTTACGTCCGCGAAACTTGCTCACCGCGCTGCATCGAGCGTGAGGTATGCCGGTGCGGCGGGCAGGGGCGCGAAGTTCATAGCCAAACTGTGGAGGTATCACCATGTACGAGTCGTTGTTGCGGTTTCCGACCGATCTGTTCTCCGAGCTGGACCGGATGCAGCGCGCGATGCAGGGTTTCGGGGGATTGAGTCTGCCTTCGAGCATCCGCGCGGTCGGCCGCGGCGCGTTTCCCGCGATCAATATCGGGAGCACACCGACGGCCATCCGCATCGATGCATTTGCGCCCGGCATCGATCCCGCGAAGCTTTCGGTCAGCATCGACCGCGGGCTTTTGACCATCGCGGGCGAGCGCGCCGCGGACGTTCCGGAGGAGAGCGAGAAGCTCAGCGTCTACGCGCACGAACGCGCCGCCGGCTCCTTCAAGCGGGTGGTGAGTCTGCCGGAGGATGCCGATCCGGCGCGGGTCGAGGCGACCTACCGCGATGGCGTGGTGACGATCGCCGTCCAGCGCCGTGAATCGGCGCAGCCGAGGCGTATCGAGGTCAAGTGAGTCGATCCATCGCATTTTTTTGGAGGAATGAATCATGAGCGAGAAAAGAGAAATCACACAGCGTCCAGAGGAACGGCATAGCCTCGCGCTGGTGCCGCCGATCGACGTGCTCGAAGACGAGACCGGGATCACCCTGTTCGCGGATCTGCCCGGCGTGCCCAGGGATAGGCTCACGGTGCGCTTGGACGGCGACGGACTGCTCATCGAAGGCGAGGTCGCCGTGGAGATACCGGAGGGCACGACCCCCGCCTATACGGAGGTCCAGACGCCGCGCTTCCGGCGGGCGTTCACCCTGAGCCGGGAACTGGATACCACGAAGAGTGACGCCGCGTTCAAGGACGGGGTGCTGAAGCTCCGCATCCCCAAGGCCGAGCACGCCCAACCGCGCAGGATCCACGTCAACGTCGGCTGACTCAAAGGCGTCGGCACCGACCCGAATCTTTTCGGGCGGTGCCGGCTCCTATTAATGTGGCGGTTGGGAGGACACCACCCTGCTGCGTTTGAGCGGCACCAACGGACCGTTCAAGCCGCGAACGATCGCCGGATCGCGGTGGTAGACATCCGGCAAGAAACGCAGGCTGCCGTCGCGCGCCACCGAGGCGGTCCAATACAGGATCAGGACGGGCAGGGGGCGTTTGAGATAGAGGGTCCGGCTCTTCCCCTTGGCAGCCTCCTGACGCAGCGTCTGTTCGGTCACGGCCGGGTCGTCGAGCACCAGCGCCGCCAATTCGAACGGTTTCTGTACCCGCACGCAGCCGTGACTGAAGGTCCGGCTGGTCTCCTGGAAGAACGACTTCGACGGGGTGTCGTGCAGGTAGACCGAATGCGGGTTCGGGAAGATGAGCTTGATGCGTCCCAGCGCGTTATGGTCCCCGGCGCTTTGCACATACCGCCCGTCGATGTGCCGGATGCGTTTCCTGGCCAGATATCCGGGATCGCGCCGCATGGCGGGCAACAACTCGTTGCGCACGATGGACGCCGGTACCGTCCAGGTGGGGTTCACGACGATATATTTCATGTCGGCCCGGAAGGTCGGGGTCCGGGTGTAAGGCTTACCCACCACCGCGGCCGATTCCCATGTGTCTTCCCCGCCTTGTATCCAGAACACCTGAAAACCCGCGACATTGACGAGAACGAACTCTCGGGGGAGGTCGTGCATCACCCATCGGCATCGCTCCAGGGTCGCGCGGATCTGATCGATGCGGGCTTCCACGGGTACACTCAGGGCCGCCACGGTGGCCTTACCCACAGCAGCGTCCGGCTTCAAACCATGGCGTTGCTGGAACGCCCGTACGGCCGTCTCCAGCGGTGCATCGAAGGTGCTCGACTCGTTGGCCAAGGTCACGTCCAGATCGCCCGTCACCGCGAGCCGCTTGCGGAGCACGGGAATGCGCGTGTCGCTCATGCCCGGCTTGAGGGTCGGACCCGGCGGGATCGCAGGCCACCCGCCCCTGGCCGCGATGCCCCGGTAGTCCCGGAGCGCCGCCTTGAGCTTGCCGTAAAACGGATGCTGTGGTTTCAGCGAGTCGACGAATTCCCGGACGCCGCCGCTGTCGATCACCGCTTGCACCGCCGACACCGGATCGCTGCTCAGCAGAGGGCCGGTAAAATTCCAGTTCGAGTCGAGGGCCTCGGGGTCGAGCTTTCCAAACCTTGTGTGGTAGGCCAAACGCAGAAAGGCGTCGGTGAGCAAGAGGTCGGTCAGACCCCGTACCTCCGAATCACCCTGTGCTTCGGCGAGCAGGGCTTCGAGGTGTGTGAGGTGGTAGTCGGCGGGGCTGAGCCCGTCCTCTTCGATGGCGCGGACCGAGTCGAGCAACTGGACCGTTGCCGCCGGCGACCACAGGGGGCGGAAGTCCCGCCGGCGGTACAGATCGGCCAGGAAGGTCTTGGCCGCTATCGTCGCCCCGTCGATCTCGACGCGTTCGCCCCTCTGCAGCGTCTCGACCCTGTCGCGGATCGGCACCTCGGGTTCCGCGCCCACGGCGGCGGCGGTCGCAGCGATCGGGACCGATCATAATCACAGTATCTAGCTTTACACAGGCGTGCGAAACTGCCCTTCCTGTTTTCAGGAAGGGACCGCTTTTCGATTGATAAAGGCGTTGAGCCTTTGGGTTTAATGAAGCGTG
>JBOIDT010000059.1:0-16741 GCA_050740755.1 Gammaproteobacteria bacterium | reverse complement strand
TGGTGACCGCGATGACCCTGCCCATGGCCCCGTCAGGCTGCGTTTGGCGGTTACGATCCTCGTGTGCCGGGCGATTCTACTGCGCCGGGGGAGGGGAAATCGATCTGGACCAGGTGGCGTTCGCCCGTGAGTCCCGGTATTCGAAGTCGATGGACCCGCGCCCCATTAATATGGGCTCTATTCGGCCCCAACGAAGCGAGCTCGGCCTCGGGATAGACGCCTTTCATCGCCAGGAGGCGCCCCTCGGCGGCGCACAAGGGGCGCGCCAGCCGGAACAGCGTCGACAGCGGCGCCAGCGCGCGTGCGATCACGGTCGTGAACGGCCGAGCGGGCGCATAGGCCTCGGCACGCGCCTGCACCACCTCGACATTGTCCGGACGGAGCTCGATCACGATCTGGGTGAGAAACCGGGTCTTCTTGGCATTGCTGTCGAGCAGCACCCATTCGCGCTCCGGGTCTACCAGGGCCAGGACCATCCCCGGCAGGCCGGCGCCGCTCCCGAGGTCCAGGATCCGGGGGCCGTGGAGATAGGGCCACACGGCAAGGCTATCGAGGAGGTGGCGCGGCACCATGTCCACCGGATCGCGCACGGCGGTCAGGTTATAGGCCCGGTTCCATTTGGCGAGCAACGCGAGAAACGCGATGAGGGCCGCGCGTCGCGCCTCCGGGAGCGCCATCCCGAGGGACGAAAGCCCGGCGGCGAGACGTGCCTCGACGGTAGCGGTCAAGCGGCGGAGCGGCGCTTGAGGTGCACCCGGAGCAGCGAGATGGCCGCGGGGGTGACCCCGGAGATCCGGGCCGCCTGGCCCAAGGTCACGGGCTGATGAGAAGACAGCTTCTGCACCACCTCCGTGGACAGGCCCCGCACGGTGCTGTAATCGAGATCGGCGGCGAGTGGTGTGTCCTCGTGGGCACGGTTTCGGGCAATCTCCTGTTCCTGGCGGTCGATGTAGCCGCTGTAACGGGCCTGGATTTCTATCTGCTCCGCCACCGGCTCGTCGGCGACCCCCGGCCCCACCCCCGGTACGGCCATGAGCGCCCGATATCCCACCTGCGGCCGGCGTAGGAGCGCCGCCAGGGTCTCGGGCTCCGTGAGCGGCGCGCCCAGGAGCCGCACGGCCAGGGCCTCGGGCAGCGCCCCGGGCCTGAGCCAGGTCGAACCGAGGCGCGCCTGCTCCGCGTCCAGGGCGCTGGCCTTGGCCGCAAAGGCCCGCCAGCGCGGCTCATCGACTAGCCCCAGCTCGCGACCCTTGGGGGTCAGTCGTAGATCGGCGTTGTCCTCGCGCAGCATCAGCCGATATTCGGCGCGGCTCGTGAACATGCGGTAGGGCTCGCTGGTTCCGCGCGTCGTGAGATCGTCGATCAGGACCCCGAGGTAGGCCTCATGGCGGCGCGGGCCCCAGGGCTCCCGGCCCTGGACGGCGCGTGCGGCGTTGATGCCGGCGACAAGACCCTGGGCCGCCGCCTCCTCGTAACCGGTGGTCCCGTTGATCTGGCCGGCGAAAAACAGCCCCTCGATGTACCGGGTCTCGAGGCTCTGCTTGAGATCGCGCGGATCGAAATAATCGTACTCGATGGCGTAGCCCGGTCGGGTGATATGAGCGTTTTCCAGCCCCGGGATCGTGCGCACGAAGGCGATCTGCACGTCGAAGGGCAGGCTGGTCGAGATCCCATTGGGATAGACCTCGGCGGTGGTGAGTCCCTCCGGCTCGATGAACACCTGGTGAGAGGCCTTGTCGGCGAAACGCACCACCTTGTCCTCGACCGACGGACAATAGCGCGGCCCCACCCCCTCGATGCAGCCGTTGTACATCGGCGAGCGGTGCAGCGCGCCGCGGATGATCTCGTGGGTGCGCAGGGTGGTGCGGGTGAGGTGGCAGACGATCTGCTCGGGGTGCTCGGCTTCGCTACCCAGGAACGAGAACACCGGGACCGGCACATCGCCCGGCTGCACCTCGAGACGGCGATAGTCCACCGTGCGCCCATCGATCCGCGGCGGGGTGCCGGTCTTGAGCCGGCCGACCCGGAACGGCAACTCCCTGAGGCGCCGCGCCAGGGGGTTGGAGGGGGCATCGCCGGCCCGCCCACCCTGGTAGTTGCGGTCGCCAACATGGATCAGCCCCCCCAGGAAGGTGCCGACCGTGAGCACCACGCACGGCGACTCGAATTCCAGACCGAGCTGGGTCCTGACCCCGCCGACGCGATCGCCTTGGACGATCAGGTCCTCGACCGACTGCTGAAAGATCACGAGCCCGTCCTGGGCTTCCAGGGCCTGGCGCACGGCCGACTTGTAGAGCACCCGATCCATCTGCCCGCGCGTCGCCCGGACCGCCGCCCCCTTGCTGGCGTTCAAGCGCCGGAACTGGATCCCGGCGCGGTCCGCGGCCCGGCCCATGAGCCCGCCGAGCGCGTCGATCTCCTTGACCAGATGCCCCTTGCCGATCCCGCCGATGGCCGGGTTGCAGGACATCTGACCGAGGGTCTCGATGTTCTGGGTGAGGAGGAGCGTGGAGACGCCCATGCGCGCGGCCGCCAGGGCCGCCTCGGTCCCGGCGTGGCCGCCGCCCACCACGATGACTTCGAAGCGTTCGGGATAGCGCATCATCGGGCCATTATACGGGCGTACAACCGCAGCCGGATCCCGGTGCCGGCTACCTCTGGGCGATGCGGCTCGCACACCGATCGCATAGTCGCGACCTGGACCTTCGCCCAGGTGCCGACTACGCTTTGCCAGAACGGTGTTGCCTCGGTGCCGATCGACCTCGGTGGTTTCCCGGGCACATCTGACACTGCACGCGTGCAGTCAGATCGAGGAGCTGCGCCTTGTGTTCCGCGAGCTCTACCGAGCTCGAGCAAACGCTCCAGGACCTCTGTCCCGGCGACGATATCGAGCAGATCCTGGCGCTGCGCACCTTCCGCGACTTCGGCGGCGGCGGTTTCTACAACGACTCCTTCGGCTTCCTCGACCAGAACCCGCACAACACGATGCACATCTGGACCGGCGGGATCAACCCCGACTACCAGCCGACCGACGCGGACCCGACGAGCGAGCCGGACGGAAACCGCAACCGCGGCGTCCGCGTGGCCGGCCGCCGCTTCCATACCCGCGCCGACATGTACGAGCAGCCGCAGTACGGCGACATGCTCAGCAACCTCACCGCCTCGTACGACCCGGTGTTCTGGCCGATCCACTTCAACGTCGACCGTCTGTGGGCGGAGTGGCAGCAGCTCAAACCCGCAGTCGCTGCCGCAGGACCTCGACTCGGTGCTCACGCCGTGGAGCTACACGATCGGCGACACGCTCGATCACCGGCGCTTCGGCTACGAGTACGTGAAGTGCTCCTACCTGATCCCGGTAGGCCTGGCGACGCCCGTCGGCCGCTTCGTCTCGCAGCCGATCGACGTCCCCGAGGCCGCGCGCGGCGCGTTCCGCCAGGCGGAGGTGCAGACTGCACCGGGTTCCCCCAGCTGCCGCGCTCCTGCTTCATCCGCGTGTTCCTGAACCTCGCGGACGCCGACGCCTCGACGCCGATCGACGACGAGCACTACGCCGGTACCTGGCGATCTTCGGCCACGGCCCCTACCACCTGGCCGGTTTTTCCCGATTCTTCGAGGATTCCGGCGGTGATCCTCGGACGCTCGTAGAAGCCTGCAGCTACGGGTGGTGGTATACGGCGGGGCTGCCAGATGGGCGGCGAGTCGCCGCCTGTGTGACCGACGTCGATCTCGGCCGTAGCTTGCGGATCCATGAGTCTCTGGGCTTTACCCGCCTCGTCGCAGAGACCCGCTCTGTGCGGAACGCGCTCAACGGGGCCGAGGCCCGAGGTCCTGTACGAGTGCGGTCCACCGAATCGCGTTACCTCGATCCCGCGTCCGGTGCCGGCTGGCTCGCCGTGGGCGACGCCGTGTCGATCTTCGACCCGCTGTCGTCGCAAGGCATCGTCAAGGCTTTGCGCTCGGGGGTCTATGCCGTCTCGAATACCGGGTTGTCGGTCTGGTAATACAACCGCTGCGTTTGCTCCAGACAGGCGACCTTCAATCGATCCGATACCAGGCGTTCACAAGCCGACACGATGGCCTCCTTCTACAGCTCGGCACTGGGGCGCTTGCAGGCCGAGCTCGACGACCGCAATCAGTCCGCCGCCGCGAGTCGCCGAGGGCCTGGAGGAGACCCTGACCTTGCGCCGTCCAGGGGGCTACGGCGTGTTCGTCGTTTCCTTCAAGACTACGAACCGAGCTGCCAGGGATGGCAGGCTCTGGAGAGGTACAAGGACGAACCGTATCGAGTCCGTCAATGCCCTCATGAGGAGCGCTGCGCCAAGGTCGATGCCTGGAAGAACTCAGACCAGCGCCATCGGTGGCTTGCAACCGCGCTCCTCGACATCGAACCGAGACTGCGACGCGCGAGAGGCGATCGGCATTTGCCGAAACTTCTCGCCAATCATACACTTGACTCATTTGCATCACATTTCATGATGCAAGTACTCTAGCGCCCGGTGAAAAGCGAATGCAGCAATATGGGACACAGGATAACGAAGCCAACGTCATAGCGACCGATCGCCATACTTGGGCGTCGCGTGCCACACGGTGACATGCTGATCGCCGACCC
Source organism: Gammaproteobacteria bacterium (assembly GCA_050740755.1). Taxonomy (GTDB): domain Bacteria; phylum Pseudomonadota; class Gammaproteobacteria; order JACCXJ01; family JACCXJ01; genus JACCXJ01. The sequence continues at coordinate 12,132 of JBOIDT010000059.1, read as the reverse complement.
AGGCAGTTAGTAGCCGACGTCCCCTACGGCTTCGCCCTAAGGCTCGAGAACAGATCTCGAAGAACTTCGTGCGCCGTCGCGTCGTTGTCCTCAAACGGCGGGCGACACTCCGCTTCACCCTGTAGTTCGCTTCTCCTGATATCAATTTTCCGAGTTTCCCGCCGCTGCGAAAAAAGAACACTGTCCGCCTTGTCCGCAAGCACCTCCCGGACCAGCGCGACGTCGATCCGCTGCGCCTGGGCGGCATAGCCGTACACCAACGCCGTGTCGCACAGGATGTTTATCAGCCTGGGTATTCCGCAAGAAAAGGTATGCAGGATATCACACGCGCCCGAGTCGAAGAGCTTGGGATCGCCACCCGCCACCTTGAGGCGATGACCGATATACTCCGTTGCTTGGACCCTGGTGAGCGGGGGAAGGTAATAATCCACAGCAATTCGCTGCGCGAACTGAACGAGTTCTCGCCCTCGCAGGATCTCTCTGAGCTCTGGCTGACCTACCAGGATGAGCTGTAGAACTAAATCCTTGTCCGCGTTCACGTTCGAGAGCATCCGCAATTCTTCCAAGGTCTCGGCGCCAAGATTCTGCGCCTCGTCTATGATCAATACGGTTCGGCGGTTCCTCGAATACTCGTCTATTACAAAATCGTAAAACGTCTGGTACAGTGCGACCTTCTCTTTCGCGTGGTAGTCCAGCCCGAACGCGAGCAGGACCCATTGCAGCAACTCCCCTATAGAGCGCTGGGTATTTGACAGCAAGCCGACTGTTACGTCTCTGTCAACATTGTTCAGAAGATGCCTGATAAGCGTTGTCTTACCGCAACCAATCTCACCCGTGATCACTGTGAAGCCTGCCTGGCTCGCCAGCCCGTACTCCAGCATGGCCAGCGCGTTACTGTGCTGGCTGGCGAGGTAGAGAAACGTCGGGTCAGGCAGCAGCGCGAAGGGTCTCTCTTTGAATCCGTAGAAGGACTCATACATAGCGGTATTCCAAGTCCTCGCGCATTAACTCAATAGTACTTATAAACGGGGTCGGCGGACTTGTTAAGAACCGTACCTATCAGGTTGGTACCTTGCAGCAACTCCGGCGCCCGCGCAAGCTCCTGTCTGAGCGTCCGCCCTTCCTCCACAACCAGCAGTACCCCATCGGTCTGTGGGAGGAAGGCCAGTACATCATCCGTTGCCATCAGGGTCGGCATGTCGAATACGATGTAACGTGATTCGTATCGTGTCTTTAGATCCTGAATCAACCGCGTCATGGCCGGGGAGGACAGCATCTCCGAGGAGTTGGCTAGTGGCTCGTTGCCCGGAAGCACGACGAGCCGATCGATGCCGGGGCTAAAAAGAATCTCACTCAGCGGAACCCCCCTAAGCAAGTGGTCACTCAAGCCGGGTGCAGCTTCGTATGAAAAGCACCGACCTACGCTAGGCCGTCTTAAATCGAGGTCGACCAGTAGTACGGTATGGTTGACCTCCTTCGCCATGCTGATTGCGAGGTTTACGGCTGTCAGCGTTTTGCCGTTATGCTCCGTCATGCTTGTGATAGCGATTGAGCACCAGCCGTTTCCCGTCATCCGCTGAAGGACACGCGTACGCAGGATTCGGTACGCGTCAGCCATCGCGCCTTCCTCTGCCGCGGCTACAAGGCGTTGTTGATCGACAATATGCGGCGCCAGCTGCAGCGTACGCGTCTCCGTAAACTTAATAGACAGCTCCGGAGTAGCTGACGACCGTACTCGGGTCTTGTAGGTACCCCCGTGCTGGCGTTCTTCACGAGCACGTTCTAACGCTTGTTTAATCCGTTCCATCGGGGACTAACCTCCCGACAAGAATTCGTGATGGGTCATTGTACGCTACCCCAATACATGATGTACACCAAGGCGGCTCTTCCGTCCCCCTAGAGTGGCGTGAGCCGTCTCGAACGTATTCTCGGTTACGGTGCCGCCGCCTCTATCTGCTCCGGCGGATACCCCAGTCGGCCAATCATCACAGACCATACCTGTTGCAATGGGCTGACCTGAGTCTGAATGACCACACCGGCGCAGGTCAGACACACCGCAACTGCAACAGCCGTGACAATCCTACGGCGTCGTCGTGCGCTCCTGTCACTACTATTCTCGATATACGGTATTACCCCGAGCAACGGCGCATTAATCACGGCCATTAACGTCTTTGCACCGCGCACCGTCCGATCCAAGGCTTCGGCCAGGACAGCCGTACCGATTCCGCCCGTAAAGGCGACAATCATGCCGAACAGAGCAATCAATGTGCGTTTCGGTTTATAGGGCGTATCCGGTAAAGACGCTGCTGATACCAGAGTGTACCGTTCTCCCTTATTACGTCTCTCCAGCTGCTCGGCAAGCTCTGCTTCCCTCTGCTTACCCTTGATCTTGTTGTATTCGTCAACCGCTGCCTCGTGCTCTCTTTGCAGCGCCTGGTACTGGCGCTCAACCTGAGGGGTTGCAGTAAGCCGCGTTTCATACTCGCTGAGTTTCGCTCTTAGCTGCGCCTCCGTTGCTACTAGCGTCCGAAGATCGGTGGTTGCCGCTTCCAGCCGAGCTTGGAGATCGATATATGCGGGGTTATCCGGCCTCCTCATGGGTTGCTGCGGCCTGGGCACGGCGGTCGCGATTCCCTTGAGACGGCTCTCGAGACCCTCTACCTTGCGCTTGAGCTTCCTTACGTCCGGATGCTCTGCGGCATACCGCTGCCGCGCTGCATCGAGGTCCGCCCGTGCGCTCGCCAGCTCTGTTTCAATCGCTAGATCGCCTGTCGCCGTTGTGCTGCGTGATGCCAGGCTCGCGATCTCCTTGCGTAGCTTGACGACATCAGGATGCTCCGACGAATAGATAGCCAACTTCGACGAGTACTCATTCTGCAATACGTCGAGCCGTTCCGCGGGGCTCAGGATCGGTTTGCCGTCGGGTCCCAACAATATTGCGTAAGGTTTGACCTGCGCGCGCTCCGCCTCTAAATAGATCCGCTGCTGCTGGAGGGATCTCATGCGCTCTTGATTCTCACGTAGATCGCGTTCGGTGCCCTCCATGAGCCTTAGATTGAGTTCGGATAGCTCAGGTAGACGACCGGCATTGTCGACCTTGAACGTCGCAATTCTTGCCTCCATGTCAGCGATTTCCTGGCGCCACTTCTCTGCCTGTTCCGCAATAAAGCCGGCCGTGTCTGCCGCCATTTCGGTGCGGCTGGCGGCATTCTCTGTCAGGAACAGGTTCGCCAGCGCATTTGCAACCTCTTTTGCGACGCGGGGCTTTGCCGATTCGTAGGAAACGTCGAAAGCGATGGTGGCCTCGAGTGGCTTGCCGGTGCGTGGGTCGACCACCTCCGCACCGACAGGCTCGACAAAGATAGATTGAATCATCTCGCCGGCCAAGACATCGGTGGAGGCGGGTTGCCCGAGCTGATCGGCTAGACCCAGCTCCGTTGCGATCCTAGCAAGATTGCCGCTGGTAACGACTCGCCGTTTGATGTTCTCGATCTGGGTGTCGGCGTAGTTATTTACCGTCGTTCGGACGATGTCATCCGGAATACCCTGCTGCTCGATCTTTATGGTTGCCGTGGAACGATAGACCGATGGAAGTGAGACGGCGACAATCACGGCGACGAGCGACAAGACGGTGGTGACCGAAAGCATCGCTACCTTGCGGCGGCGAAAGATGTCGATGTAATCGCCTAACGTTGGGGACTCGGGCGGCATATTGCGTTCCGGATATGTGGACCTGGGAAATGCTGATCAGGTAGGACGTTTGTCGGGATCGTATTCGTCGGAAACGAATCCGCAGCGTTAAGGCCTTTGTGAGCGCATAAGAGCGTAGCGCGCGGACCGGCTCGAGCGATGCAGCGGTACCGGACAAGGGGCCTTCGGCTTGTCATTCTCGAATTTAATAGGCGTTGTCGTGACGTAAAGCGAACAGGGTACGCGCCAGGATCCAGAAATCGAGGCCAATGGACCAGTTGTTGATGTAATGTAAATCCAGCTCTACTCGGTGGGCCATCTTATCCACGGTTTCCGTCTCGCCCCGGCATCCCTCGACCTGGGCAAGGCCCGTGATGCCTGGTTTTATCCGGTGCCTTGTGACGTACCAACCGATCTCCTTGGCGTAGTATTCATTGTGTTCGACGGCGTGCGGCCGCGGCCCAACCAGAGACATGGTACCTTGTAGGACGTTGAACAACTGTGGTAGCTCATCGAGACTGCTGCGCCTTAAATGGCGGCCGACTGTAGTGATTCGCCGATCATGGCGCGTCGCCTGCTTGAGGTGGTCGTCGGTTGAACGAGACGCGAACATAGTCCGGAACTTCCAAACCTCGATGACCTTGCCGTTCCATCCGTGACGTTTTTGTTTGAAAAACACCGGGCCGGGGCTGTCCAGCTTGATAGCTAGAGCGACGAGCGACATCAGGGGGCTCAGGCACAGCAAGATGAGGAGTGCAAGGAGCCGGTCTTCGACGGCTTTGGCAAGCCGGTGGGTGCCGAGAAGCGGGGTCTCCGACAGAGCGATCAAGGGAACGCCGCCAAGCTCCTTCAGGCTGAGGTTCACGGGGCTGAGACGGAAGATATCGGGCGCCCAGTAGACGTCCACGGATATCCTAGCCAGATCGGTATAGATGCGTTCGAGTGAAGGCGACATGCTCAGGGGTAGCGCCAGGTAGACGGCTTCGATATTGTTGGCTTCGATCAGCTGCCTCAAATCCCTGCTACCACCCAGAACCGGTACACCATCGAGCACCCAGCGTCTGCGAGCCAGTTCATCATCATCGACTACGCCAACGACTTGTATATGGTTCCAGGGATTGTTGTTGATTCTCTGCGCTAGGTAGTATCCAAGCGTACTGGCGCCGACCACGATGGCGCGCGCCTTCACGCGGTGGCGCCGCAGATCGGCCAAACGCAACAACATGGGAACCAACAGGTGGGCGACGAGTTGCAAGCAGTAGGCACCGGTGACCCACAGCAAGGCCACCTCGCGAGAAAACTGAGCCGAGGTCTTGGTAATGAATGCGACTAGGAGAAGTGCAAACACGACCATCCACCATGCCTTGGTAAGCCGCATCACCGTAGCAAAGCGATCGGCGAAGAAATGATATACGCCGAAATAGCTGTAAAAGATGATCATGAGGAGGACGGATACAACGGCAGGCACGCTGTAGAGGCCGTCGAGATCGCCAGTTCTGCCGTGTGCGAGGAGGAGCAGGAGTCCTACTACGAGTCCGCCGTCGATCGTCATCTGGAGGGGCCGCAGGACGGTCTTCTGCCGCTGGCCGAGCCACACGTTGCGAGGCCCCGGGAGAGGCCATCCTCTAACGCGGATAGAAGGTTCCGAAGTGCTTGAAGGGGCCAACCGATTGGGTTCCATGTCGTTTCCCGGATTCATGCAGTGCCTAACGAACGCAAACGCCTGCGCGCCGACATCCGTCGTCGCGGCAGGCATCCAAGGGCCTGACGCTCACAGCCTTCGTGCGGCTCCGGCATCCTGGTCGATGATGGCTCACCGGCTGCGAGCACTGTGCTTCACCGTGGAGCCAGCCGTTCCGGTGTGGATGCAGATTGCGTTCCGGGTCTCGGCTTAGTCATGGGACGATGCCTGCAACCCGGGCATACGCGTATGTCGATACCTGCGGCAGGATGGCCCCGAATGCCTCTCGGTGAGCGCCGCGGCCGCCGCGAGGGCTCCGCTCAATCATGACAAGGTCTTGAAGGAAGAGCCGTAACTATTATACCACGCAGGGCATCCATACCACACGGGGTAGCGGTCGAACTGAACTTCCTGAGGCCGGATGGCAGCGGCTCCTTGACTCCAGGGTCGAGGGTGAGGGAAGCAATTCGCGGCTCATGCAGCGGCTCGGCCGGGCCTGAGATCGGACCGGCCTGGTCTCCCAACAGCACCGCGTACGAGACACGAACCGACTCAAACGTACGGTAGGCTCGGCGTCGCTCTGTTGCATACGGGCGACACCCTCAGCGCTTCGATACTGGTGACCCCGCCTGCCCACGACCCCGCGATGGTCCTGTCCGACACGGCAGCGGCTGCCGCTCGGCTGGCCTCGACCCGCCCCTACATCCCGGATCCCGTCGCGGATAAGGACAGGTCCCGCGCTTTGCTGGTAATATTCCTGCTCGCTTCGAATCATTTCTACCGAAAGCGGAGGGGACACACTCATGACGTGGAAAGATCGCCTGGCGGGCACGACGGCCCCTGAGCTCGCCCGCGAGATCGACATCTTCGAGACCCAGATAGAGCTCAAGAAGCAAGGGAAGGTCGAAGACCGGCTGTTCGCCGAGACGCGCCTGCGGCGCGGCGTATACGGCCAGCGCTACGACAACGGACAGCGTCACGACGGGGTGGGCGTGCGCGCGCTCCGCTTCCCCGCCCCGGCGTTGACGAAGGGCCCGGAAACGCTGTGGGACGCCCCGGGCATGCAGCGCATCAAGATCCCTTTCGGCGGCTTGACGCCGGAGCAGATGGAGGTCCTGGCCGACCTTTCAGAAGAGTATTCCGACGGTATCTGCCATGTGACGACGCGCCAGGACATTCAACTCCACTATGTGCACATCGAGGACACCCCGGACCTCATGCGGCGCCTGGCCGCGGTCGGTATCACGACGCGGGAGGCCTGTGGCAACTCCGTGCGCAACGTGACCGCCTGTCCGATCGCAGGCGTTTGCCGTGAAGAGACCTTCGACGTGAGCGCCTACGCACGCGCCTGCGCCAAATTCCTGCTCGGCCATCCCGACACCCAGGACTTCGGCCGCAAGTTCAAGGTCGCCTTCTCGGGCTGTAAGCACCGCGCCTGCGGGCTCGTGAGCATGCACGACCTCGGGTTCATCGCCCGCACCCGCTGGCGCCATGGCATCCCGCAACGCGGGTTTGAGGTCTATGTGGGTGGCGGGCTCGGCGCCGTGCCCTACCAAGCCAAGCTGTTCGACGAGTTCGTGCCCGAGCAAGAGATTTTACCCCTCGCGCAGGCCATCTCGCGCGTGTTCGCGCGCCTCGGCGAGAAACGTAACCGCGGCCGGGCACGCATCAAGTTCCTCTTGGAGAAGCTCGGTATCGAGGCATTCCGTGAGCTGGTCCTGGCCGAACGCGCCGCACTGGCCGAAGACGAGCGCCGGGCCGCCTTGATCCGCGACGCCGCGATGCAGGCTCCCTCCCCACCGACACCGGCCGGGGTGGAGAGTGACGCGCCGGCCCCCGGCTTTCGCTCCTGGCAGGCGACCAATGTGTACGCACAGAAACAGGCGGGCTATGCGGTCGTGACCGTTACCTTGCCGCTCGGCGACGCCACCGCGTGGCAGATGCGCCGCCTGGCCGATCTCGCGCGCCGTTACGCCGGAGGGGACGTGCGCACGACCGTGGAACAGAACATCGTCCTGCGTTTCGTCGCGGAACGGGACGTGCCGGCGCTGCACCGGGCGCTCGCCGACATCGGGCTCGGCGAAACCGGCGCGGGCGCCATTTCGGACGTGACCGCCTGTCCGGGCACCGATACCTGCAAGCTCGGCATCGCGTCTTCGCGCGGGCTCGCCGGGGAGCTACGCCAGCGCTTGAGCGCGAAGTTCGAGGGGCTCGATCCGGCCGTCCAGGGTCTGCACATCAAGATCAGCGGCTGCTTCAACTCCTGCGGCCAGCATCACCTGGCCGATCTCGGATTCTATGGCGTCAGTCGCAAGGTGGGCGGGACCACGGTGCCGCACTTCCGCGTGGTCCTGGGCGGGCAATGGGAAGAGAACGCCGGGAGTTACGGGCTGACCATCGGTGCCGTCCCCTCCAAGCGGATCCCCGATCTGGTCGAGCGCCTGACGCAGAAATACCTCTCGGAGCGCGAGGCCCAGGAACCGTTCCGGGACTTCATCGACAGGATCGGCAAGCGGGCCCTCAAACCCCTGCTCGACGAGTTGGCCGTGGTCCCCCCCTACCAGGTGGATCGCAGCCTCTATTCGGATTGGCGCGATCCGCGCGAGTTCACCGTGAGCGATATCGGTACCGGTGAGTGTGCCGGAGAGGTCGTGTCCCGCATCGACTTCGATTTGCAGTCGGCGGAGCGCCGATACTTCGAATCCCAGCTCCACTACGAGCGCGGCGACTATCGTCTGGCCGACGACACCGCGTACGCGGCCATGCTCGAGGCGGCCCAGGCGCTCATCCGCACGCAGTTCCAGGACATCTCCGGTGAGCCGGACACCGTGGTCGGGGAGTTCCGCGCGCGCTTCTGCGATACGGAGGTCTTTTACGATGTCTATGCCGGCGCGAAGTTCGCCCATTATCTGCTGGCCCGACACGCCGATCGCGATCGTAGCTACGGTCAGGAGCGGGCTCGATTGCTCATCGAAGAGACTCAACTCTTCATCGAGGCCGCTTATGCCTGCCATACGAGACTCCTCGAAAAGGGACCGCAGGGCCGTATTCCGAGCATGGCCGCCACGCCGGCAGCCCACCCCTAGCTTCGGGCCGCAATGGACCTGCACCGGCTCGGCATCAAGGTCTTCTGTGCGGAGCACGGGCCCCTGGACCTCCCTGAGCTTATCCCGGTGTTCCACCGGTTCATCCAGGGCGGCAGCCTCGAAGGACTGTTGATAGACGTAGCCGACTACAGTCATGTCCATCACGGACCGGGGATCCTCTTGATCGCGCACGAAGGGAACTACGCCTTGGACGGGTCCGCCGGGCGGCGGGGGCTCGTCTACTACGCCAAGCGCCGCGGCGGGGGCACGCTGGCCGAACGACTGGCGACCGTCTGTCGCCGGGCGTTCATGGCTTGCCGAACGCTTGCGGAGCAACCCGAGATCGCCGATCGCCTGGTGTTCTCCGGCGAGGAGATCCAGCTGTTCGCCAACGATCGTCTTCTCGCCCCCAACACGGAACGGACACTTTCAGTCTTACATCCAGCGCTTGAAGCCCTGTGCGATCGCCTCTATCGCCCCCGGACCTGGGAGATCACGCGGAACGGTGCCGAGCCCGAGCGCTTTTCGGTCACCCTGCGCGCGTCGGCCCCGATCGGCATCGACGATCTCCTGGCGCACCTGGGCGATTGACGGCGCACGACGTCAATACGTCAATCGGTGCCGACCGGCCGGACCGGCTGGCGAGCACGCCGGTCCGGTTCGCGGTGGGCCTGCGGACACGAGACGTCCGGCCCCCCCCCAAAAAAGGGGGTGCAGAAGGCTTGACTGCCTTTGACAGATCTTCGATACTCGGCTGCCTGTCCAGGACGGACAGCAAGAAAAGTCAAGGGTGACGACAAGCACTGCTCTTATTACGAACCATTAAGGGGGATTCACCATGAAAAAGCCACTTCTGTTTGCTGCTGTGCTGTGTGGGACGCTGGCTGCCGCTCCGGCGATGGCGGCGCAGGATGTCAGTGCTGACTTCCACGCCCTGAGCGCGATGTCTTCGCCCGTGCCGGCCATGACTGCGACACAGATGTCGGAGGTTGAAGGCGCTGGGTTGCTGTGCCTGGGGCCCGTCCTAAAGCTCGTGCTCGGCTTGCTCACGTGCGTGACCTGCCACTAGTTCCTGAATAGCTTCATTGGGAGGTGAGGGAGAGGGCTGTACAGCCCTCTCCCCTTTTACAAGCAACCCTCCAGACCCTACTAACTACTAGCCACGTACGTTGATGGCAGGGGGTAGGAGGAGCGACACCTTCCCTCGGCAGACGCTGACCGGGGCTCCGTGATGTGCGGACGGCGGGTGGGATCGTCGGTCCAGCGGATGGGACTGGACCTCGTGGTTCCGGGCGTGAGCCGGGTGTCCCGGCGGCAACAGCAGCTTGGGGTGGCCATCCGGCGCTCACAGCCCCGCGAAGAAGGCCGCCCCGTGTCGGGGGAACCGACCGGCTTTAAGGTCTTCGGCGAGGGGGAATGGAAGGTGCGCCAGCATGGCTTCAGTAACCCTGGCGCCAGGTCCACATGGGCGTGGCCGACCGACACCCACGAGGTGGTGGCGGTCCTCGGTGACGACGAACGGCGACGGTGAGGACTCCCGCGTTGCTCGATCAGGTCTACGATCCGATCTCGCAGCACTCGATCGATGGCGCCTATGACAGCGACGGCTGCTGCCGCGCAAGCCCCCCAGCTGCTTTACGCAACAATGCCGTCGTTTTCTAGCGCCGGGCGTTTGGTGTGAGCCTTATTCCGATCCTCGAGGAGAAACTAGGAAACGAGTAAACGTCGTTGATGAGTATGCTAAGACGCTATCTGCGGTGCGCCGTGGTGCTATTTGCCTGCACGGGGGGCATGAGTGTGGCTCAGGAGTGGTCCGTAGATGCCGCGGGCGGGATCGCAGTGGCGAAGCGGCATACCCTCAAGGAGCTTCGCGATCAATACGTCGTAAAACAGGAGCTCGACTACTCGTGCGGCGCGGCGGCGCTCGCGACACTGATGCGGTATTACTATGGAGACGACACCTCGGAGCGGGAGATGCTCGACCTCATGAACGTACGGCTGCGGTCACTCCCGCGAGCCGAATTGCTGCGCAAGCAGCAGAGCGGCTTCTCGCTCCTGGATCTCCAGATCGTGGCCGAGCAGAAGGGGTACAAGGCCGCGGGTTTCATACTCAGCGTCGATCAGCTCAGAAAGCTCGTGGCCCCGGTCATGGTCTACGTGCGCCCGCTCGGCTATCAACATTTCGCGATCTTGCGCGGCATCGCGGGGGACCGCGTGCTGCTCGCCGATCCTGCGCGCGGGAATCTCAGCATGAGCACCTCTCGTTTCGAGGAGGAGTATGGCGGGGTGATACTCGCGCTCGGTAGGAAAGGCGAGCAGGCGATCGAGAGCCACCGCTTGGATTTCAGGACATCGGTCCAGTATGCGGCGCCGGAGAAAGAACGAGTCGTGCACCGCCTGGATAGCTTCGGTCGGGCGGCGAGCCGGGCGTTCCGGTAGTCGAACTGGTGAGGAGAGCCTATGTTTGCGAGATGGCTGATGCTAATCCCGGCGTTGGCTCCACCGACTCTGGCGTCGGCACAGGAGGATCAGGCGGCAGGACAGTACGTCTCGCGGCAGGAGTACGAGAAGCTCTTGCGTGAGTTGGAGGTGCTGAAGGCCCAGGTGGAGGCGCTCGCCGGCCAGGGGGCTCCGGCCGTCAAGCCTGCCGCACCCGCGGTGACCACCGAGGTACCGAAGGCCCCAACGGCACAGCCCAAGCCGGCGCCGGCGCAACCCGCGATCGCCGAGACCGGCGATCGCGAGGAGGAGGCCCGTGAAGCCCAGCGGCAGCTCGACACCTTCCTGCGCCGGCAAAAGCTCTTGTTCCAGGCCGGGGAACTCGAGATCGACTTCGGCGCCTTCTACGCGAAGGAAAGCCTTGGAGGTGTTGGAACACGCTTCGCCAACGCCAGTGTCACGGCACGCTACGGTGTGGCAGACGACATCGAGTTCGATCTCACCGTTCCCCTTAGGTATGTCGAGCAGTTTGATCGCTTTCAGCTTGAGCGCCTTAGTCCCGTCCCCGTCCGCGGCGACGACCGGCGGCCGAGCAGCGTGGGGCTAGGCGATATCGACTGGGCGGTCCGGTATGCCGCCCTGCGCGAACAGGGCATGCTCCCGGACGTCGTCGTCGCGCTCAACGCCAAGTCGACGACCGGCGATGAAGACCGAAACCTGGGCACCGGAAATTGGAACGTCGGTACCACCGTCACGCTGGTCAAGACTATCGACCCGGTCGTCTTCTTCGGCAGTCTCGGATACACGGCCACCCTGGAGGACGACGGGGTGAACCCTGGGGACGAGATCCCTTACTCCGCCGGGGTGGGGTTCTCCTTGAACGACCGGGTGAGCTTTTCCATGACGCTCAGCGGGCTCGCGGTCAGGCGCAGCAGTGGGTCAGAAGCTCTGCCAGAAGATCCGGAAGACCTCAGCAGTGGCTCCGCGGATAACAACCTCTTGCAGATTGCCACCACCGTTCAGCTCATGCCGGGCCTCTTCATCGAGCCCTTCGTTGCCTTCGGTCTCACGGAGGAATCCCCCGACTTCATCGTCGGGATGAGCGTGCCCTACCAAATCCCCGGCCGGTTCCCCTTGCCGTTCGTCTCGGAGTGGCTGAGCGGCGAGTGAGGGCGCTTCTGCGCGGCTCGCCCAACGCCCGGTACAACCCCCGCTCCGCGTTGGAAACACCCCGAC
>JBOIDT010000058.1:0-16987 GCA_050740755.1 Gammaproteobacteria bacterium | reverse complement strand
GGTCGAGCGCGTCCGATCGGAATGACGCAGCCCGCAGCGCTCAACCCCCACCCTCGCCCTCCCCCTGCCAGGGGGAGGGAATAAGCTGGTGCTGGCAGCTTGTTGAATTTGCACATGAAATAGAATTTGTTCGAGTTGTTGCGTTCAACATTTGGAACGTAAGAATCTAAATGAGTCCTGATTTCCTCAGGGTCGTCATTCCAGTCGCAAGCTGGAATCCAAGATTTTCAATGCCTTCTGGACCCAGCTTCCGCTGGGGTGACGAAGTTCCAGACTTATCCAGAGCGCCTTGATCAGCACAATCGCAAGGCCGGCGCCGGGTGAATGTTGGAGGCCGGGGCACTAGCCGCGACCGGCCGGCCAGGAGGAATTCCGATGAGCGTGTTGAGCAAGCAGTTCACGGCGAAGCTGCAGAAGAGTCCGAACAAGGGCGGCTGGACCTATGTGGTCATGCCGAACTCGGCCGAGTACTTCGGGACCCGTGGTCTCGTGAAGGTCAGCGGTACGGTCGATGGTCATCCCTTCCGCAGCTCGTTCATGGCCCTGGGCGACGGCACGCACAAGCTGCCCATCAAGGCCGAGGTGCGCAAGGCCATCTCGAAGCAGGCGGGCGACATCGTGACCGTCCACTTGCAGCAGCGGCTCGACGGCTGAGGAGTTTCCCTATTTCGCCACGCCGCCGATCATGACCGAGCACTGAGGTCGGGCGCAAAGCATGTCCAGCGAACAGCAGCTACAAGACCTCCGCGCCCGCATCGACGAGCTGGACGCAGAGCTCCTGCAGATGATCACCACCCGCGCCGAGCTCGCCAAGGCGGTGGCCGCGGCCAAAGGCGGCGAGGCCACCGATTATTACCGGCCCGAGCGCGAGGCCCAGGTGCTGCGCCAGATCATCTCCCGCAACCGAGGACCGCTCTCGGACGAGGAGATGGCGCGGCTGTTCCGCGAGATCATGTCCGCCTGCCTGGCGCTGCAGCAGCCCTTGAACGTGGGCTTCCTGGGCCCCGAGGGGACCTTCACCCATGCCGCCGTGCAGAAGCACTTCGGGCGCTCGGTGCAGGCGCTCCCCATGGGCACCATCGATGATGTGTTCCGCGAGGTCGAGGCCGAGGCCTGCCACTATGGGGTGGTGCCGGTCGAGAACTCCATCGAGGGCGTGGTCAACCACACCCTCGATATGTTCATCAGCTCGCCGCTCCGGATCTGCGGCGAGGTGGAGCTGCGCATCCACCATCACCTGTTGGGCAAGGCGGCCCATCTGGACGGTCTCCTGCGCGTCTACGGCCACGAGCAGGCGCTGGCCCAGTGCCGCCGCTGGCTCAACAACCATCTCGCCAGAGCGGTGCGCTGCCCGGTGGCGAGCAATGCCGAGGCCGCGCGCCGCGCCGCCGCCGAGCCCGGGACGGCGGCCATCGCGGGCGACGCGGCGGCATCGATCTATGGGCTCACCCGCATCGTGAACAACATCGAGGACGAGTCGGACAACACCACCCGTTTCCTCATCATCGGCCACCGCTCCACCCCGCCGAGCGGCGACGACAAGACCACCCTGATCTTCTCGACCCCCAACCGCCCCGGCGCGCTCTACAGCATGCTCGCCTCCTTCGCCGAGCACGGGATCAGCATGATGCGCATCGAGTCGCGACCCTCGCGGCGCGGAATGTGGGATTACTTCTTCTTCGTGGACATCGAGGGCCACGGCCGCGACGAGGTGGTGGCAGAGGCCTTGAAGGAGCTGAAGCAGCGCGCCTCCATGCTGAAGTTGCTCGGCTCCTATCCGCGGGCGGTCCTGTGATGGGTGCACCACCGGCGGACTCGCTTCCGCTGCCGAAGCACACCCCCGCGGGCTGCGATTTCGCTTCGCTCGCGGCCCCCGGTGTGTCCGGCCTCAAGCCCTACGAGCCCGGCAAGCCAATCGACGAGTTGGAGCGCGAGTATGGAATCACGGGTGCCGTCAAGCTGGCCTCGAACGAGAACCCGCTCGGTCCCGGAACCCTGGCCCTGGCCGCGATCCGGGCCGGGCTGGGATCCTTGCACCGTTACCCGGACGGCTCGGGCTACGCCTTGAAAGAGGCCCTCGCGGCGCACCTCTCGGTCGGGGTGGGGCCCATCACCCCCGATCACCTCACGCTCGGAAACGGCTCGAACGAGATCCTGGAGCTGGCCGCCCGGACCTTCGTGACCCCCGCCGACGAGGTAGTCTTCTCCGAGCACGCCTTCGCGGTGTACCCGATCGTGACCCAGGCCGTCGGGGCGCGGGCGATCGTGACCCCGGCGCGCGCCTACGGCCATGATCTAGACGCCATGCGCGCCGCGGTGACGGAGCGCACCCGCCTCTGCTTCATCGCCAACCCCAACAACCCGACCGGGACCTGGGTCGGGAGCGACGCGCTCAGGGGTTTCCTGACATCTCTGCCCAAGCACGTCCTGGTGCTGATCGACGAGGCCTATTACGAGTATGTGGACGAGCCCGGCTATCCGAACGGCGTCGCCTGGGTCGAACCATTCCCCAACCTCATCGTGACCCGGACCTTCTCCAAGATCCACGGCCTCGCCGGGCTGCGCCTGGGTTATGGCATCTCCCACCCGGAGGTGGCCGGGCTCTTCAACCGCGTCCGCCAGCCCTTCAACGTCAACAGCCTCGCCCTCGCCGCGGCCGCGGCCGCGCTCGCGGACGAGGGGCACGTCGCGCGGAGTCGCCGGGTCAACCAGGCCGGGCTCAGGCAACTCACGGACACCTGCGATGCCCTCGGGCTTTCCTACATCCCCTCGGTCGCCAACTTCCTGTGCATCGCCCTGCCGCGGCCGGCCAGCGACGTCTATGCGGCGCTCCTCTGCGAGGGGGTCATCACGCGGCCCATCGCCGGCTACGGTCTGCCCGAGCACCTGCGGGTGACGGTCGGGACCGAGGCCGAGAACGCCCGCTTCGCCGCGGCCCTGACGCGAGTCCTCGGGTGGCGGACGGAACCAAGGTGAATGGGGAATGGTGAATGGGGAATGGTGAAGGGGCGAAGGGCGAATGGTCCGGCCTGGCGCGTGGCGCGCCGGACGGATCGAGAGGGGTGAGGTGCTGATCGAACGGCTCGCCCTCATCGGTGTCGGTCTCATCGGCGGCTCACTGGCGCGCGCCCTCAGGGAGGCCGGCACCTGTGGGTACGTCATCGGACAGGACATCGATCACGACCGCCTGGAACGGGCGCATGGTCTGGGCATCATCGACGAATGGGCCCCCGACCTCGGCACAGCCGTGGCGGGGGCCGATGCCGTGGTCGTCGCCGTGCCCATCGGGGCGATCCGCGCGGTCTTCGCGGGGATCCGCCCCGGCCTGCCAACACGGGCCCTGGTGACCGACGTCGGAAGCGTCAAGGGAGCGGTGGTCGCCGCTGCCCGCGCGATGCTCGGCGCGCACCTGTCCTATGTGGTCCCGGGTCACCCGATCGCCGGCGCGGAGCACAGCGGGGTCGAGTCGTCTTCCGCCCGACTCTTCGCCGGGCAGCGCGTGATCCTGACCCCGTTGCCGGAAACGATGCGGAGCGCTACGGAGCGGGCACAGGCGATGTGGGAGTCCGCCGGTGCCGAGGTCGAGATCATGGAGGCCGACCGCCATGACGAGCTCTTGGCCGCGACCAGCCACCTGCCCCATGCGCTCGCCTGTGCCCTGGTCAATGCCGTGACCCGCGTGGGCGGTCCGGAGGCCGCGCTCCGCTACACTGCCGGGGGGTTCGGCGACCTGACCCGCATCGCTTCGAGCAGCCCCGAGCTCTGGCACGACATCTTTTTGGCCAACCGCGAGCGCCTGTTCGCGGCGCTCACGTGCTTTCAGGCCGAGATCGAGTCGTTGCGCGAGGCCATCGCGGACGGCGATGGCGAGGCGCTGCTCGCGAGCCTCTGCGATGCCAAGACGGCGCGGGACGCCCTGGCCGCCGAGCGGCGATCACGCGGGCTCGGGACATCCCCGCCCCGCCCATGACAATCAAGAAAGAAGGCCCCGGATGAGCCGGCTCATCATCGAGGGCGGCGGGAGGTTGCGAGGGCGTGTGCGCGTCCCCGGCGACAAGTCCATCTCGCACCGGGTGCTCATGCTCGGCGCCATCGCCGAGGGCGTCACCGAGGTCGAGGGCTTCCTCGAGGGCGAGGATACGCTCGCCACGCTCGCGGCCTTTCGGTCCCTGGGGGTGGCGGTCGAGCATGCGGGGCCGGGGCGGCTCCGGATCGAGGGTCGTGGCCTGCACGGCCTGCATGCGCCGCCCGGTCCGCTCGATCTCGGCAACTCCGGGACCTCCATGCGGCTCTTGGCCGGGCTCCTCGCGGGACAGACCTTCGATACCGTCCTGATCGGCGATGCGTCCCTCACGCGGCGCCCGATGCGCCGCGTCATCACGCCGCTCCGGCGCATGGGCGGCGCTATCTCATGCACGCCTGAGGGCACCGCTCCGCTCGTGATCCGGGGCGGCCGCAGCCTGCGGGGGATCGACTATGATCTGCCGATCGCGAGCGCCCAGGTCAAATCGGCCGTGCTGCTCTCTGGCCTCTATGCCGAGGGGCCGACCCGCCTCCGCGAGCCCGCCGAGAGTCGCGACCACACCGAGCGTATGCTGCGCCGGTTCGGCGCGGCCATCGCCACCGAGGGGGGTGTCGTCCGACTCGCCCCCGGCACGCCGCTCGAGGCTACGCGCGTCGACGTCCCGGCGGATCTGTCCTCGGCGGCCTTCTTCCTCGTCGGTGCCGCGATGCGCCCCGGCTCGGACCTGGTCATCGAGCACGTCGGGGTCAACCCGACGCGCACCGGGGTCCTGGACATCCTGCGTCTCATGGGTGCGGACATCGAGGTTTCGGAAGCTCACGCGTCCTCTTGGGCCGACGAGGGCGGTGAGCCGGTGGCGGACGTGCGGGTGCGCGGCGGCGCCCTGCGCGGGATCGAGATCCCCGAGCGCCTGGTGCCGCTCGCCATCGACGAATTTCCGGCGCTCTTCATCGCCGCGGCCGCTGCCCGTGGGGAGACCGTCCTGTCCGGTGCCGAAGAGCTGCGCCACAAGGAGAGCGATCGCATCGAGACCATGGCGCGAGGCCTCCGAGCGCTCGGGATCGAGGCCCGGCCGACCGCCGGGGGCATCGTGATCCGCGGCGGCGCACTCCAAGGCGGCGGGGTGGACAGCGCCTCGGACCATCGCGTGGCGATGGCCTTCGCGATGGCGGGGCTCACCGCCCATGGCAGCATCGAGGTGGCCGATTGCGACAACATTCCGACGAGCTTTCCCGACTTCGTCGAGGTGGCCGCGCGCGCCGGACTCCGGGTACGCTGGGCCTGAGCGCTCGTGAAAGGATCGCCGCCGGCCCCGGTCATCGCGGTGGACGGCCCGAGCGGTACGGGCAAGGGGACCTTGTGCGTGCGGCTCGCCCGCCACCTCGGCTGGCATTTTCTCGACAGCGGCGCCCTGTACCGGGTACTCGCGGCACTCGCCGAGCGCTCCGGCCTCTCGCTGGGGGACGGCCCGGGACTCGCGCGGCTCGCCGCCACGCTGGACATCGCCTTCCGAGAGGCGCACGGTGGCATCACGGTGCACTGCAGCAGCGAGGACCTGAGCGAGGTCGTGCGCACCGAGTCGTGCGGGGTGGCGGCCTCGAAAGTCGCGGCCCTGCCCGAGGTCCGGGCCGCTCTGCTCTCGGCACAGAAGGGCTTCCGGCGGGACCCGGGGCTGGTCGCCGACGGCCGCGATATGGGCACCGTCGTGTTTCCCGACGCGCGGCTCAAGGTGTTCCTGACGGCCAGCCCCGAGGCGCGCGCGGAGCGCCGCCATAACCAGTTGAAACATCAAGGGATAAATGTTAGGCTTGCAACCCTTCGCCGGGACATCGGGGAGCGCGATGTCCGGGACAGGGCGCGCACGGTGTCCCCGTTACGGCCGGCGCCCGACGCGGTGGTGGTCGACACCTCGGACTTGGGCATCGACGCGGTCTTCGCGCGGATCCTGGCCCTGGTATCGGACCGTGATCCCGGTCGGGGCTGAGTCCGGTTGGAGAAAAACGCTTGTGCGTGGCGCGACGGGGGTGCCGAGGGCACGTTGCCGGAGATGCCGAATGACGATTTTCGTAACAAGGTTCGATTGACATATGGCCGAGAGTTTCGCGGAGCTACTGGAACAGACGCAGGCAGACCAACACATGCGGCCGGGGACGATCGTCACCGGCACCGTGGTGGAGGTGAGACCGGACGGCGTGGTGGTCTATGCCGGCTTCAAATCGGAGGGCGTGATCCCGCTCGAGCAGTTCCGAAACGAGTTGGGCAAGGTCGAGGTGAATGTCGGCGACCGCATCGATGTGGCGCTCGATGCCATCGAGGACGGTTTCGGGGCCACGCGCCTGTCGCGCGAGAAGGCCAAGAAGGCCATGGCCTGGAAGCGCCTCGAAGATGCCATGGAAGACGGCAGCCACGTGACCGGCACCATCACCGACAAGGTCAAGGGCGGGTTCACTGTCGAGATCGAGGACCTGCGCGCCTTCCTGCCCGGATCGCTCGTGGATGTCCGGCCGGTGCGCGACACCAGTTACCTCGAGGGGAAGCCGCTGGAATTCAAGGTCATCAAGGTCGACCAACGCCGTAACAATATCGTGGTTTCCAGACGCGCCGTGATGGAGAGCGAGAGCGGCGCCGAGCGCGAGAGCCTCCTGGATAGCCTGTCCGAAGGGGCGACGGTGAAGGGCGTGGTGAAGAACTTGACCGATTACGGCGCCTTCGTGGATTTGGGCGGCGTGGACGGCTTGCTGCACATCACCGACATGGCGTGGAAAAGGGTCAAACACCCGAGTGAGGTCGTGACCGTCGGTGACGAGATCGAGGTCAAGGTCCTCAAGTTCGACCGCGAGCGCAACCGCGTCTCGCTCGGCTTGAAGCAGATGGGCGAGGATCCTTGGGTCAACCTGGGACGGCGCTATCCGCAGCGCACGCGCGTCTTCGGGAAGGTCACCAACGTCGCGGATTACGGGTGCTTCGTCGAGATCGAACCGGGTGTCGAGGGGCTCGTACATGTCTCCGAGATGGACTGGACCAACAAGAACGTGCATCCCTCGAAGGTCGTCCACGTCGGCCAGGAGGTCGAGGCCATGGTGCTCGACATCGATGAAGAGCGCCGGCGTATCTCACTCGGTATCAAACAGTGCCTGACCAATCCGTGGGAGGATTTCGCGGGCCGATACAGCAAGAACATGCGGGTGAGCGGGACCATCAAATCCATCACCGACTTCGGGGTTTTCATCGGCCTCGAGGGGGGGATCGACGGTCTGGTACACCTGTCGGACTTGTCCTGGTCCGTCACGGGCGACGAGGCGGTCCGGCAATACAAGCGCGGCCAGGAGATCGAGACCGTGGTGCTCGCCATCGACGCCGAGCGAGAACGCATCTCGCTCGGCATCAAACAACTGGAAAGGGACCCGTTCTCGAGCTTCCTGGCGGAGCATGAGAAGGGCACCCTGACCACGGGCGTGGTGGAGAGAGTCGAGTCCCAGGGCGCCGTCGTCCGATTGGCCGACGGGGTAGAGGGCTATCTGCGCGCCTCGGAGCTGGCGCGACACCCGATCGACGACGCCCGCAAGGTGCTCAAGGAAGGCCAGGAGATCGAGGCCTTGATCACGGGCGTGGACCGCAAGAAGCGCACCGTGTCATTGTCCATCAAAGCCAGGGAGGCGCGAGACGAGGCACAGGCACTGGAGGCCTATGGGACCGGTGGCGCGATAACCACCACCAAGCTCGGCGATCTCTTGAAGGAGCAGATGGACGGGGCCGAGTCGGCAGAGCGCTCCGCTCGGGACTCGGGCTGAGGCGCCGCGTCCCCTTTTGACTGCAGCGCCGTTTATTGGAACTTATAATTGGAACTTATTGGAACGGCAGCACGTCGTCAGGGACGCTTTGGCGGGCTATCACGAGGGGGAGATCCGCACCGGTCATCCCGTGTCCCATAGGGATCGATAGCGCACATGACAAAATCAGAACTCATCGAATCGCTGGCGCGCAAACAGACCCAGCTGGGGAGCAAGGACATCGAGTTGGCCGTGAAATCGATGCTGGAACACATGGCTCACGCCCTGTCTTTGGGACAACGTATCGAGATCCGGGGGTTCGGCAGCTTCTCCCTCCACTATCGCCCGGCCCGGGTCGGACGCAATCCCAAGTCCGGTGAGCCGGTTTCGCTGCCGGCGAAACACGTCCCACACTTCAAACCGGGCAAGCAACTGCGCGAAAGGGTCAACGGGCGCCAAGGCCAGAAAAAGCGCTAGACGGCGGAGCCGGCCCTCCACACGCGCTTGATCCTCGAGCAGAGCCGTGTCCAGCTACGGTCGCGGAGGGTATGACCGTTTGCAAGGTCGCTGTAACCTGGGTCTCGGAGCGGGACTTTCGTTCGGGAAACGACCGGAGGGGGCTATGCGCCTCGTCTTGAAATTGATCTTCCTCCTCGTGCTCGTGGTGCCCGTCGCTGTGACGTTCCACATCAACAACGGCCAAACGGTCACGGTGGACTACTACTTGGGGACCGTACAGCCGCCCTTGTCTCTGGTCGTGGCCGTGACCTTGCTCGTCGGGGCGCTCTTGGGTGGGTCGATGAATCTCTGGATCCTCAACCGTCAGCGCCGCAAGATCGCCAAGCTCAACAGTACCCTGAAGAAGATCGGGCGACAGACGGCGCCCTCCGCGGCGGCGGTGAAGGATGCCCGCTGACTACCTGCCCGGGCTCTTCTGGTTGCTGTTACCGATCGCCGCCGCCTCGGGCTGGTATCTGGCACGCCGCACCGCTCCACGACCTGTGCCCCAGCTCGGGCCCAGCTACGTCAAGGGCCTCAATTATCTGTTCAACGAACAGCCCGACAAGGCCATCGAGGTGTTCCTGCAGATGCTCGAAGTCGAGAGCGAAACCGTGGAGACCCACCTCGCGCTCGGCAACCTGTTTCGGCGCCGCGGCGAGGTCGACCGGGCCATTCGCATCCATGAGAACCTCATCGCGCGGCCCGCCCTGACCTCCGAGCAACGTTGGCTCGCGGTCCAGGAGCTAGGCATGGATTACATGCGCTCCGGCCTCATGGATCGCGCTGAAGGGCTGTTCAAGGAGCTGTTGGAGGCCAAGGTCCAGGTGCGTAAGACCTTGGGTCATCTCATGGACATCTACCAGCAGGAGCAGGATTGGGACACGGCCATCGCCTGCGCCATGGATCTGCGCTCGCGCTGCGGTGACGATACGCGGCCCATGATCGCCCAATACCACTGCGAAAAGGCGGAACGGCATCTCGCGCATGGGAACTGTGAAAAGGCCACCGAGAGTTTGCAAGAGGCGCGCTTCGCCGATCCGGATTGCGTTCGTTCGAACCTGATGGAGGGACGGCTCGCGATGGCGGCAGGAAGGCCGGCCGAGGCGCTCGCGGCCTACCAGCGAATAGAGAAGCAGGACCCCGATTTTCTGGTCGAGGCGCTGCCGCCGCTCATGCTGTGCTACCGGGCCCTCGGGCGTCTCGGCGAGTTCGCCGAGCACCTCCGATTGCTCGGCCCCAAGCACGCGGGGATCACGCCGGTGCTCCTGCGGTCGGAGATCCTGGCCGCACAAGAGGGACCGGAGGCGGCCATCGAGTACCTGTGCCGCGAGCTGCGCAAACGACCCTCCCTGCGCGGTCTGGACCGTTTACTGGAACACCTGCTCGCGGGCCCTCACGGCCCCGGCCGCGAACATCTGGAGATCGTGAAGCAGTTCACGTCCGGCCTCATGCGCGATCGTTTCGGCTACAAGTGCCGCCACTGCGGCTTCCTCGCCAAGGCCGTGCACTGGCAGTGCCCGAGCTGCAAGCACTGGGCCTGTGTGCGGCCCATCCACGGGATCGAAGGCGAGTGATGATGTCGCTCAGGGCACGGCGCCGCGAGCGGCTGCGAAAGGCGCCTTTTCCCGTGGATTGGGAGAGGATCCTGGAGGAACGCTTACGCCTCTACCGGCTTATCCCGGAACGGCTCAAGCAGGAACTGCGGGGGCACATCCTGATCTTTCTCGCCGAAAAGCGCTTCTTTGGCTGCGGCGGGTTGGAGATCACCGATGCCATGCGGGTGCTCATCGCCGCTCAGGCCTGTCTGCTCATACTGAACCGCAAGACCGATTATTATCGGAAGTTGCGCTCGATCCTGGTGTACCCCTCGGCCTTTATCGTGAACCGCGAGATCGCGGACGAAGCCGGGGTGCGTACGTCGTGGCGGGAGCCCCGTATCGGCGAGTCCTGGGAGGTGGGCCGGGTCATCATCTCCTGGGACGAGGTAGAGCCCGATGAGCGGGATCGCCATCGCGGTGAGAACGTCGTGCTCCACGAATTCGCCCACCAGCTGGATGAGGAGGACGGAAGCGCGGACGGAACACCGGTGCTCGGTGCCAGGGCCCGATATGATGTCTGGGCACAGGTGCTCGGGGCTGAATACCGGGCGCTACGGGAGAAGGTGGCGCGGGGCGAGGCGACGCTCATCGATCCCTATGGTGCCGAGGATGCGGGCGAGTTTTTCGCCTCGGCAACAGAGTGTTTCTTCGAGCGGCCGGGACCCCTGTGTGAACAGCACCCGACGTTGTACGCGACATTACGGGACTATTACCGGGTGGACCCCGCGGTCTGGCACCATGACGGTACCTACGAGTCGGGATCACGCACCGAAACGATATAGGACGCGGTACTGATCGATCTAGATAGACGCGGCAGGGGGATCCCGCTAGAATTTAATTGCCAGGCGCCCGCGCAGGCGCGGATCGAGCGGGCATAGGCAGCGGGAACCGGGAACAGACCCGCGCGCGGAGCCAGGGGGGATTTCAACGTGGGTAGGGGTTCGGTGTTTCGTAGGAAACACCGGCCATGCGGCGCTCCGATCCGGGATTCCGGTACTAACTTTCATGATTCGATTGACGCAGCGCCCCTGATTATGAAATAATTCAAAAATCGTGGCTTTGGCTGCGAGGGTTTTTGTCGTCTGGGATCTGTGTTATTTCACGCTAACCACTCGTCAACTACAGACAGGAGACCGTATCATGAAGAAATTCGCCGCGGAGTTTGTCGGTACGTTTTGGCTGGTTCTGGGAGGATGTGGAAGCGCGGTACTCTCGGCGGCCTTCCCCGACGTGGGGATCGGCCTTTTGGGTGTGGCTTTCGCCTTCGGGCTCACCGTGCTGACGATGGCGTTCGCGATCGGCCACATCTCGGGCTGCCACCTCAACCCGGCGGTTTCCGTCGGCCTCTTGGTAGGCGGGCGTTTTCCCGCCAAGGACTTGGTCCCTTACATCGTGGTCCAGGTGCTGGGTGCCATCGCGGCCGGCGGGGTGCTCTTCCTCATCGCCAGCGGTAAGGTGGGTTTCGACGTCACTGCCGGTTTCGCATCGAACGGCTACGCTGAACACTCGCCCGGAGGTTATTCGTTGGTCGCGGCCCTGATAACGGAAGTGGTCATGACGCTCATGTTTCTGGTCGTGATCCTCGGCGCGACCGACGCTCGGGCGCCGAAGGGCTTTGCCCCCATCGCCATCGGTTTGGCGCTGACCCTCATCCATTTGATCAGCATTCCGGTGACCAACACCTCGGTTAACCCCGCTCGCAGCACGGGCGTTGCCGTGTTCGTCGGCGACTGGGCCTTGGCTCAGTTATGGTTGTTCTGGGTTGCACCGATCGTCGGCGGCATCCTCGGCGGACTGGTTTATCGTGTCCTCGGTAGCCACGACGGCTGAGATCGCGGCTTTCGGAGGGGCGTCCCGGCCGGCCGTCCCCCCAATTTGTAGTAACGCCTGTAGTAACGCCGGGGTCTGCGGCGGAGAGGCGTCACGCCAGCGGGAAGCCTTGTCGGATGGCTAGCGCCTCAACAGGACATAGACGGCACCCGTTCCCCCGTCCACCCGGCGCGCCGAACAGAACGCCAGGACCTCGGCGCGGCGCGCCAGCCACAGGTTGAGCTTGCCCTTGAGCACGGGCCGCTTCTGGTGGGAGCCGAGGCCCTTGCCGTGGATGATGAGGACCGAGCGCAGCCCGCGGCCGCGGGACGTGTAGAGAAAGCGCGCCACGGCGTCCTTGGCCTCCGGGACGCTCATGCCGTGCAGGTCCAGCCGGCCCTGCATGCTGAGCTGGCCGCGGCGCAGGCGGCGCAGGACCTCGGGGCCCACGCCGGGTGCCGAGTACAGCAGCTCTTCACCGGTCTCGACCTCGTCGTCCTCCGGTCCGCGCGACAGCGACTCCTGCAACACCCGCCGGGTCTCCTGGCGCGCCTGCACCGGGATGGGCTCGGGCCGCGGACGCTCGAGGCGCAAGACGTCCGGGCGCACCGGTCTCACCGTCCCGACCGCCTCGCGGAACAGGGCGATGTCCTCGTCGCTTGGTTGTGAATCCACCGCAGTGCCTGTGTCCGCAACAGAAACCCAGCCATCGGATTCTCTTACAAATCGGGTGACAAGCCAAGCGCCGGCGAGGACCCATTGGCGGTTCGTCGAAGCACCCTGCCCCGACGGCGAGAGCGACACTACGAAAGGGTTTCCCGTGCGCTTGGGGGCGTCTCCGGGTCGATAACGACGGTGGTGGCCTCGGCCGCCGTGTGGCCGCGACCCTGTCCACCAGTACCGTTGGCATGCGGGGGCGGGATTGCCTATACTCGCCGGTGGCAAACCGGACCCTGCCCCGCCGGTCCGGGCGTGAGGAGGTACCCGCATGAACGGCCACTACAAGAACATCTTGTTGGTCTATCCCGAGTTCCCACCGACCTACTGGGGCTCCCAGTATTATCTCCCGCTGATCGGAAAAAAGGCGGCGATGCCGCCGCTCGGGCTCATCACCATCGCGGCCATGACGCCCGAGGGCTACCGGTTTCGCCTCGTCGACCTGAACTGCGAGGACTTGGAGGATGCCGATCTGGAATGGGCCGACGCGGTATGCCTGTCGGCCATGCTCACCCAGAAGTCCTCACTCTTCCGGGTGGCCGCGCGCTGTCGGGCGGCCGGCAAGCTGGTGGTCTTCGGCGGCCCCTATCCGACCGCCTGCTCCGAAGAGTGTGTCCCGCATTGCGACGTGCAGGTCCTGAACGAAGGGGAGATCACCTGGCGGGAGTTCATCGAGGACCTGGAACGCGGGAGTTACAAATCCGTGTACACGACGCACGACAAGCCCGATGTCACCAAGACGCCGATACCGCGCTTCGATCTCTTGAACCTCGATTACTACGCCATGCTGGTCGTACAGTTCTCGCGCGGTTGCCCTTATCTCTGCGAGTTCTGCGACATCACCGTGATGTTCGGGCGCAGGCCCCGGACCAAGACCCCCGCACAGATGCTGAGCGAGCTGGACGCGATCTACGAGACCGGATTCCGCGGGGTGATCTTCATCGTCGATGACAACTTCATCGGCAACAAGAAGGAGGCCAAGAGGTTCCTGGTCGAGCTGGCCGCGTGGAACAAGCGGCGTAAACATCCGTTCTTCTTCGGTACCGAGGTCACGGTCAATCTTGCCGATGATGCCGAGTTGATGGACCTCCTCGTCAAAGCCAACTTCATCTGGGTATTCATGGGGATCGAAACGCCCTCGATCGAGAGCCTGAAGGAGACGCGCAAGTTCCAAAACATGAAGGGTTCGTTGGTCGACCGGATGAAGGAGATCCAAGGCGCGGGCCTCTTGACCTATGGCTCCTTCATCGTCGGCTTCGACAGCGACACGGCGGATATCTTCGATCGCCAGGTCGAGTTCATCACCGATGCGGCGATCCCGAACGCCATGATCGGGCCCCTGGTGGCCCTGCCCGGAACGCCGCTCTACACGCGCATGAAGAGTAGCGGGCGCCTCATCGAGGACATGACGGGCGACGAAGAACGCACCCTCGGCTCCGGCTATACCAACATCGTGACGATCATCCCGAGAAAGCAGTTGCTGGAAGGGCACCTCCGGGTGATCCGCACGCTCTATGACCCGGACGCGTATTTCAGCCGCGCCATCGAGATGTTTTCCCGGATGGGACATCCGGCGGCCCTCGGGGAGCGTGTGCGGCGGCAGTTCTTCCTATTGGCGTCCGGCGTGAGGAACCTGATCTCCAAGTGGATGAGCGGGCAGATCACGCTGGCGTCGATCCGATCGCAGTACCGGCGGCAGCAGAGTGTCATGGCGACCTTCCCGGAGCACTATAAGAAGGCGAGCCGGGTCTTCACCCGGCGGGTGATGCGGGAGTATCCCGATCAGATCCCGTTCATCATGCACTACATCACGCTCGGCTATCACTATCACATGTTCACCTTCGATCATGCCGTGCCGGGCCTGACGAAGCTTTTGCAGGAGGAAGAGTTGTTGGCGCAGGCGTCGCCTCCAGAGCCAAAGGCATCGGCCGCCTGATGGATTCCGACGGCGTGGCCCCCACCCCACCCCTCCCCCGTCCGCAAAGGGCGCGGACAGGGGAGGGAGTTTCCCGGTCCCTTCCCCGCGGGGAAGTTCGGTGCTGGGCTATCTGATTTGAACGCACTTGCTCATCCGCCGCCGCGGTCCGTTCGCGACGCGTATATGGCCGGTGATTATTCCCAGATCCGCTCTCCGGTCAGGGCGCGGCACGCCTCGACTCCCGCGCGGAAGGCGTCCTCGTGGAATCCGTATTTGAAATACGAGCCGCAGAAGAACGTGCGGCCGTTCTGATTGAGCGTGTGGAGCGTCGCCTGGGCATGGATGGCGGCGAGGTCGAAGACGGGGTGTTCGTACACCAGTTCCTGCAGGACCTTGCCGAGATCCACGCGGCTCGTATCCCCGAAGGTCACGAAATAATCCGCGGTATTTGATACCTTTTGCAGGGTGTTCATGTGATAGGTCGTCGATGACCGGGGGCGCCGGTCGCGATCGTATTCGACGTGATAGTTCCAGCCCGCCCAATGGCGCCGGTTCCTCGGCATGAGCGACGTATCGGTGTGCACGAGCACCCGGCTCTTGTGGTATCGGAACTTGCTCATTAGATCCCGCTCCTGCGCCGTCGGATCCATCAACATCGCGAGCGCCTGGTCGGCATGGCAGGCGAGGATCAGGTGATCGAAGCGCCGGCGCTCGCCGAGCGCGTCTTCGACCTCGACCGCCCCGTTTGCCCGCCTGACACGAGTCACGCCCCGGTTCATGAGGATCCGGTCCCGGAACGGCTCGGCTATCCGATCGACGTAGGAGCGGCTGCCGTTCACCACGGTCCTCCAGTGCTTGCGGCCCATGACGCCTTGCAGCGCCCCGTGGTGGTCCAGAAACTCCACCAAGGTCAATACCGGATACGCCAGCATCTCCTCCGGCGGCAGCGACCAGGTAACGGCAATGAGCGGGATTAAGAAGCGCTCTAGGAGGTCGTCGCTGTAGCCCCTGGCCGACAGGTAGTCGGCGATGCTGAGCTCGCGGTATTGGGGTTCCGTCAGGACCTCGCGCGCCTGGCGATGGAACTTGAGCATCTCGAAGAGCATCTTGAGGAAACGCCAGCTCCGCAGGTTCTTGACATCGCAAAAGCAATAGCTCAGACCACGGGTCATGTACTCTAGGCCATCGGGCTCGATCTGGAAGCTGAAGCTCATCGGGCAGTACCTATTGGGCACCTTCAGCTCTGCGAGCAGGCGCATGAAGAGCGGGTAGGCGGCGTTGTTGAACACCACGAAGGCGGTGTCGAAGCGCACCGTCTCGCCCCCGTGCGAGACCGTCACCGAGTTCGCGTGTCCGCCGACATAGTCGTTTTTCTCGTAGAGGGTGAGGTCGAACCGGTCCTGCAAGAAATGGCCGCACGCGAGGCCGGCCGCGCCGGTGCCTACGATCGCTACGGAGGGCGTTGTCATCGTTTATTGCTCTTGTAGTACGACGGTTTCCCTGAACTCACACGCCCCCCGTCGCTCGCCTTAAATGTAGGGTGGGTTAGCCCGCGCCGTTTGCGGCGTAACCCACCAATCCGTCGGCCACGGGCCGACACCTTACGGGGTAGTTCGACGGGGAGGCCCACTACGCGGTCCGGGTCGGTGGGTTGCGGCTTGAACAGCATGCCGCGCCCAGCCTACATTCCTAAAGGTTGAGCCGAATCGCTACAGCAAAATAACCGGTCCCCTCTCCCTGCGGGAGAAGATTAGGGTGAGGGAATCTATATAGATCCCCTCACCCTAGCCCTCTCCCGGCGGGTCCCGGCGGGAGAGGGGCTCGCTCAGTGTGCGGACATTTCAAGTATCTTTGGCCTCAGCTCGGGCGCGCGAACTGGAACTCCGCCGCGTTGATCGCTTTGAGTCTGCCGCCGGCCTGCTGCTCGAGCTCGAATTGCAGGATCGCTTCTCGGGTCTTGAGCAGCGCGAAGTGGGCGTTATCGACGTTCTCCTCGTTGCGCGTGAAGTCCCGGATGTGCAGAAAGATGTCGGCCTGAAAGTCGGTAGGGCCGAAGCCGGTTCGGACCGACAGGAATCCATAGCCCTTGGCCTCGTTCACCGAATACATCACGCCTCGCTTCTTCTTATCGCCGTTCTGTCCATCGGTCACGAGCCCGGGCACCAGGAATCCGGAGAAGTAGTAATCGACCTCCTGACGCAGCAAGCGGCTGGTGTTCGCGAACGACAGGAGGTCCACGCGCTTGCCGCGGCTCTGAAGTGCCCGGACCAGACGCAGGAAATCCCCATCGCCCGTGCCGAGCAGCACATAGTCGAGGTTGTCGGCCTGGAGTAGCGCCTCGACCGCGAGGTCGAGATCGGCGTTGGCCTTGGTCACCAGCTCGCCCTTGGAATCGCGATAGCGCAGTACCTCCTTGGGGATCAGGTGAAAACCCGTGCGGCGGATCGCGTTGCGGTACTCCTCGCCGCGCTGGCGGGCGTCCTCGTCTTCCTGTTCCCGCTCGCGGTCCACCGCCAGATAGGCGTTGGCCCGCACCACGATGGCCCCCTGGGCCTGGACCAGCTCGCGTAACACGTCGTAACGCATTCCCCAGCCGCCGTTGCGGCTCAGGTTCTCGACATCCAGAAAGATCCCTGCCTTCAGCACCGTT
>JBOIDT010000057.1:0-17009 GCA_050740755.1 Gammaproteobacteria bacterium | reverse complement strand
GCGCTTACCCGCCAATCAATCGTCCTCGGTCCATTCCGCCATTCTGGCCCGGAGCCGGATCATGGCCTGTGAATGTATCTGGCATACCCGCGATTCGCTGACGCCCAATACCTCTCCGACCTCCCGCAGGTTGAGCTCGTCGTCGTAGTAGAGCGCGATCACCAGGCGTTCGCGTTCCGGGAGGCCCGCGATCGCCTTTCCCAGCGCCTCCTGGAAATCACGATTCGCCGCGTATTCGTGAGGTGCCGGGATCTTTTGCGTGAAGCCCTCCGAGACGGCCTCGACCCGGGTGGGAACGTCCTCGAAGCTGAATACCTTGTGAGCGCTCGTGTCCTGGAGGATCTGGAAATACTCGTCGAGCGAGATCCCCATGCGCTCCGCCACCTCGGCATCGCGGGCATCGCGGCCGTGCTCGGCCTCGATATCGTGGACCGCCTTTGCCAGCGCCCGGGTCCTTCTGTGGAGGGATCGCGGGGCCCAGTCTCCCTTCCGGATCTCGTCCAACATGGCGCCGCGGATCCGGATCCCGGCGTAGGTCTCGAAGCTCGCGCCCTGCGTGGCATCGTAATTACGCGCGGCCTCCAAGAGCCCGATCATCCCCGCCTGCACCAGGTCGTCCACCTGAACGCTCGGCGGCAAGCGGCTGATGAGGTGATGGGCGATGCGTTTGACGAGCGGCGAATATTGTGACACCAGCCCCGGACCGTCTTCACGATCAGGCGCTTGCATCTTTCTCTCAAGAACCGCGCTATCCATCATGACTGCGACCATAGTTGTGATCTCGGATTCGTTACACCCGACCTTACCACTCGTTCGATAAAGAACTCCAAGCCGCCGCTGAGAGTGGTCGGCGCCGGCCATCGCTCGATGTCCAGGGCGAGCTGCCTGAAGGCAGCCGCAACGGGGCTACCGGGATACTGGTGGCAATGGGCGCCGACGGCCGCCACCGGGTGCTGAAGGCGGGCATCATAGGGGATCGTTCCGATGGGCTCGATCGTGACGCCCGTAAGCCGGTCGGTCATCATCGTGAGCTCATGGAAAAGATCGGCGCCGTCTTGCGGATGGCGGCACCGATTGGCCAGGAGCCGGAATCGCGACCGGCCGAAGTCGTGGTTCAGAATGCGCATGGTGGCATAGGCGTCCGTGATGGAGGCCGGTTCATTCGTGACGACCAGGATGATCTCCTGCGCGGCGCTGCAAAACGTCGCGACCGTATCCGACATGCCGGCGCCGGTATCGATCACCAGGACGTCGGTGACCTCCGACAGCCCGCTGAACGCATAGACGAGGCCGGCATGCTCCGCCTTGCTCAGCATCGTCATGCGACGCGACCCCGATGCGGCGGGAACGAGATTGATCCCGCCGGGACCGGTCACGACCACATCTTCCAAGCCGCATAAACCGTCCAGCACATGCGAAAGATTGAGGACAGGCTTGAGCCCCAGCATCACATCGACGTTGGCGAGGCCCAGATCGGCGTCCATGAGTGTGACACCCTTCCCGAGTGAGGCGATCGCGGTAGACAGGTTGATGGCCACCGTGGTTTTGCCTACGCCGCCCTTACCACTCGTCACGGCGATCACCCGTATCGGGCGTGCTGCATCGGGCGGCCCGCCGCCGGCCGGTATCCTGGCGGGAGCCGACCGCGGATGATCCAGAGGGTATGATTCCGTCATTATTCCGTTCCTTCATCGGCCGAACTACCGCCATCACGGCAGAAGCGACCGGTCCAAGTCGACCAGAGTTCTGTGTCCACCCCCTCCGTCGCGCGACCGGAATGTTGTCTGTATGAACGCGCTGGCCGACTACGAGCAATCGCAGTACCACAATCGGTAAGCCTCGGACGATGAGAGGCTTACATTCCGTTGCGGGCTCCGTAGTCGGATCCTTGACAGGCGTGTGCTGCCCGGTCGTGGAGGATCCCCGGAATCGAGCCGTGTGGAGACCGGCACCGGCTTCTCATCGCCGTCGTACGACTCGAACGCATGATCGGCACCGTCCGCGCCACTCGGCCGCGCGTGCGTAAAGCCTGCGCTATCGGTGACGCTAGCCTCGCCCGTAAGGACACAGCGTCTTGCTCGCCTTCCTATGTCATGGGCAATGAGCACAAACAATGGCAACGATACTGACCGTCGATGATTCCGCATCCATTCGACAGATGGTCTCCTTCACCCTGAGAGGGGCCGGTTACGAGGTCCTCGAGGCGGTGGATGGAGAGGACGCCCTGAACAAGGCCAGGGTGGGCCCGGTGAACCTGGTACTCACCGACCTGTATATGCCCAAGATGGACGGCATCACCCTGATCCGAGAGCTTCGAAAACTCCCTGCCTATCGATTCGTTCCGATGCTGACCTTGACCACGGAATCGTCTCCGGAACGGAAAGCGGAGGGCAAAGCGGCCGGCGCCACCGGCTGGCTGGTGAAACCCTTCCACCCCGATCGGCTGCTCGCCACCATCGAGAAAGTGCTGGGATGAGCCCCGCCGCGGCGCCCGGGTGTCGAGCGCCGGCCGTGATCGAATGATGGCCCCTCATGTCGATTGACCTCTCGCAGTTCCATCAGGCGTTCTTCGAAGAGAGCCTCGAAGGCCTGGAGACCATGGAGACCGGCCTCCTGAACCTGTCCCCCGATGAGGTGGAGACGGAGGCCGTCAACACGTTGTTCCGCGTGGCGCATTCCATCAAGGGCGGCAGCGCGATGTTCGGGTTTTCGGCGATCGCGAGCCTGACCCATGTGATGGAGACGCTCTTGGACCATGTTCGGGGCGGCAGGGCCGGGATCGATCGACTGCTCGTGGACGCACTGCTCGCGGCCGTCGATTGCCTGAGAGAGACGGTGCTGGCCATGAAAGACGGTGGCGGCCACGACGACCGGCATATCGCCGCCTCGGAGGCGCAGTTGCAAAGCCTGCTCCCTGGTCATTCGAGGATCGAGGATTTCCGGGAACCGGTGCGCGAACCCACCGATGAACCCGAGGGCAAAGACGTTGAGCTCGGCGCGACCTGGCGCATCGGCTTCCGTCCCTTTCCACACCTCTTCAAGACCGGAAACGACCCGTTACGCCTGTTGCGGGCGCTGGCAGGCGCCGGCAAGCTGGCGGTCTCGGCAGACGTTTCCCGTCTGCCCGCCTTCGCCGATCTGGACCCGGAATCCTGTTATCTCGGGTGGGACCTCACCTTGGACGGCGATGTCGGGCGCGAGGCGATCGGCGAGGTCTTCGAGTGGGTCGAGGGCGACTGCGAACTGGTCATCACCCCCTCGTCCGGGAACCCCATACCGTTGCCGGAACCGGTGCCGCCGGAGGTGCCCGAGGCCGATCGCCACCGGCCGGTCCTCGATGATCCACCTCCCTCAGGACCCGCGCACGGCGAGGCGCCCCGCTCCGGTTCCGAACGGCGGCAGCCCCAGAATCCATTGCAGCAATCGCCCGGCGCCGAGCAGAGCTCGATCCGCGTGAGTATCCGGAAGATAGACGCCCTCATCAATCTGGTAGGCGAGTTGGTCATCACCCAGTCGATGCTGAGCCAATGCGGACAGGAGCTATCGTCACAGGGGGCTGATAACTCCATTGGCGGCCGGCTGCGCGACGGTCTGGCACAGCTCGCACGCAACACACGCGAGTTGCAGGAAGGCGTGCTCGGCATCCGGATGGTCCCGATCAGCTTCTCTTTCAATCGATTTCCGCGTCTGGTTCGAGACCTCGGCCACAAGCTGCACAAGTACGTCGAGCTCAGGGTGTCGGGTGAGAACACCGAGCTCGACAAGACCGTGATGGAGAAGATCAGCGATCCCCTGGTGCATTTGATCCGCAACGCCCTGGACCATGGGATCGAGACGCCGGAAGAGCGCAGGACCGCCGGTAAACCCGAGACCGGTGTATTGCACCTCAACGCCTACCACTCCGGGGGCAGCATCATCATCGAGATCGCCGACGACGGGGCGGGCATCGATCCCAGGAAGATCCTGGCCCGGGCGGGCGCGCGCGGGCTCATCGCGGAAGGCGATTCCCTGCCCGAGGATCGAATCCACGACCTCATTTTTCAACCGGGTTTCTCCACCGCCGCCGCGGTGACGGATATCTCCGGACGCGGGGTCGGGCTGGACGTGGTCCGCCGCAATATCAAGGACCTCGGCGGGGTGGTCGAGGTGCGTTCCAGGGCCGGTCAGGGCTCCACTTTCCTCATCAAGCTGCCGCTGACCCTCGCGATCCTGGACGGTCAGCTCATTCGCGTGGGCGAACACGTCTACGTGATCCCATTGGTGTCCATCGTCGAATCGCTTCAGGTCAGAAAGGATCGAGTCAGCTCCATGGCGGGCACCACCGAGCTATATCAACTGCGGAATGAATATCTTCCCATTGTTCGACTGTATGAGGTCCTGAACGTGGTTCCCGACAACCGGCGGCTCGACGCCGGCCTTCTGGTGGTGGTCGAGGGCGACGGACAGAAGGCCGGGATCCATGTGGACGACCTGCTGGCCCAGCAGCAGGTGGTCATCAAGAGTCTGGAGACCAATTTTCGGCGCGTCACCGGGATGTCGGGGGCGACCATCCTGGCGGACGGTACCGTGGCCTTGATCCTGGATATCCAGGGTCTCATCGACATGTCGCGTGGGCGCTCTCCACCCCTGCGCTCAGCGTCTCTTCCGTACGAACACCGCATCGCAGCTTGAGGACGGCACCATGAGCACGAGACCCGCGAACGATTTCGGCGGCTTGGAGATCACCGCCGGTCTACGTTCCGATCAGTATCTGACCTTCATCCTGGCGGGGGAGGAGTACGGCGTGAACATCCTGCGGGTACAGGAGATCAAGGGCTGGAACGGGGTGACCGAGATCCCCAATACCCCGGACTACGTACAAGGCGTCGTCAATCTGCGCGGCACCATCGTACCCATCGTGGATCTGCGCAGATGCTTCGGGCTAAAGACGGTGGACTACGATAAGACCACCGTGGTCATCATGCTCAAGGTCACGGGACAGCGCCGAGAGCGAACCATGGGCTTCGTCGTGGACGCGGTTTCTGACGTATATGACGTGAGCGCGGAGCAGCGACGGCCGGCGCCCGATTTCGGCACCGCCGCCCAGGCGGGGTTCGTGACCGGGCTTGCGACCGTCGCCGACAAGATGGTCATCTTGCTCGATATCGATCGGCTGGTCGAAACCCGCATGGGGCCCATTGATGAAAAGTTGGAAAGCATTTAATAACTACTCGGGGCGACATCGCTCAGGACGTCCCGGTGCTCGAGGTCCCGAAGGGGAATATCTGAAAGGCGGATACTCGGCAATCGAGATAGACATCGAAGGAGAGTCATTATGAACCTACTGGCTAGATTGAGGTTCTCGCTGAAGCTCGTGCTCGTGGGCATCGTGCTTTGGGTGCCCGCGTTGTTTCTTTGCGCCGTGGTCATCGGCGAGCACAGCCGCGACCGGGCCCTGGCCGAACAAGAGGAAAAAGGCGTCAGGTATCTGGAGCCGGTGCGAGGGCTCCTGCAACACCTGGCCGAGCATCGCGGGATGGTCAATACCGTGCTCATGGGCGACACGGGGTTTACCCATGAGATCGCCCCCAAACAAGCGGCGATCGCCAAGGACATCGAAGCGCTGGAGGCCCTAGAGTCCCAGTACGGTCAGGAGTTTCGCAGCGCGGAACCGTGGCGGCGCGTGAAGACGGCTTGGGACAGCCTCAAGGCACAGGCCCTGGCACTCAGGCCGGAGGACAGCTTCGAGCGGCATACTGCCATTCTCGTGGATCTCCAGGATCTCATGGCCTACATCGCGGACACCTCGGGATTGATCGTGGACTCCGAACGCGAGAGCGCCCATCTCGTCGACATCGCGGTATTCAGATTGCCGGTCGTGGGAGAACGTCTGGGCGTCTTACGGGGAAAGGCCACCGGCCTCACGGCCAAGGGGAGTCTGACGAATGATCAGAAAGCCGATTTGATCGGCGGACTCGCCGTGGTTCGCGACGCCCTCGACGCGATCGACCTGCGGGTTCGATTCGCGACCGAGAACGGCGCCGGGGCCCCGGACCGGATCGCCGCGGTCCGGGAAGAGTTGGTCACCAAGTCGCGGGACTTCACCGAGTTGATGGATGTGAAGGTGATCCAGGCGCCCGAAGGGGCACCCATCGAGGTCAAGCCGGCGCAGGTCTTCACCGCCGGCAGCGAGGCCATCGCGGCCGCGTTCAAGCTGGCCGATACCGCATCGGCGTCTCTGGGCCATCTCCTGCGGCAGCGCGCTGAGGATCTGGCCCACGATCAATATGTCACCCTGGCACAGGCGCTGTTACTGATGCTGGCGGGCGTGGTCCTGGGGTTCGCGGTAACCCGCAGCGTGGAGCGTTCCGCGGCAGCGACGGCGGCGGTGGCGTCGGCGATCGCGAAGGGCGATCTCACCTCCCCCATCAAAGTCATCGGTCGGGACGAAGGGGCGTGGCTGCTGCACGAGCTCAAGACGATGCAGAAGAACCTGACCGAGGTCACGATCGAGGTGCGTCGTACGGCGGCCGCGGTTTACAGCGGAGCGCATCAAATCGTCCAGGGGAACACCGATCTGTCGAGCCGCACCGAGGAGCAGGCCTCCAGCCTGGAGGAAACTGCCTCGAGCATGGAGGAATTCACCGGGACGGTACGACAGACCGCCAACAACGCACGTGAGGCCAATCAGCTCTCGTTCGACGCTCGACAGCAGGCGGAACGCGGCGGTGCAGTGGTGGGTGCGGCGATCGCGGCAATGGCCGAGATCAATGCCTCTGCCACGCGTATCGCCGACATTATCCGCGTGATCGATGAGATCGCATTTCAAACCAATCTCCTCGCTCTCAATGCGGCGGTCGAGGCGGCGCGCGCCGGCGAGCAGGGGCGCGGGTTCGCGGTGGTGGCCTCCGAGGTGCGCAACCTGGCCCAACGCAGCGCCGGGGCTGCCAAGGAGATCAAGGACCTCATCCAGGACAGCGTGAGGAAGGTGGAGGACGGATCCAAGCTCGTCGACCAGTCGGGTGCGGCGCTCGGCGAGATCGTCAGCTCGGTCAAGCGGGTCTCGGACATCATCGCCGAGATCGCCGCGGCCAGCCAGGAGCAGTCCTCGGGCATAGAGCAGGTGAACCGAGCGATCTCTCAGATGGACCAGGCGACCCAGCAGAACGCCGCGCTGGTGGAAGAGGCCGCGGCGGCCAGCGAGTCGCTGGAGGCAGAGGCCAATCACCTCACGGAGATCATGGACTTCTTCAAGCTCCAGGAAACCACCGCCACCTCGACCCCGGAGCGGAGCGCTCAGGCACCGGTAGCGGTAGAACGGAGAAACACCGAACGCCCCTGGTCGGGAACGCCGAGTGCGCATCCCAAGACGATTTCGAGCCAGGCCAAGGTGCCTGCCCAGCGGGTTGCGGTGGCCGGGGGCGACGGGAAGGAATGGGAAGAGTTTTGAACGCCTCCCGCATCAGCATCTGCGTCCGAAGCGCCGAACAACGCTGCGCGCATGCGTCCGACCCGAAGCGACCGGGGCGTCCATCGTGAAGAAACCAAGGGCAGAATATGGCGGCAACGCACAAGGGGCCGGGGACACGCCGGCGGCCGCTAAGGTCCGGAGACGGGCGCAGGGTACCCAACAGGTGCGGACGGCGGGCAGGTCTATCCCCACACCTCGCGCACCGGATCCCATGGCGCCTGATCTCATGGCCTTGGGCGCCTCGCTCACCATTCAGGAGGCATTGGGTTTGAAACAGCGACTCGGTGGGTTCCTCTCGGCCGGCGGCGCCGTTCATCTGGATGGCGCCGCGGTCCGCTCGGCCGATACGGCAGGCATCCAACTCCTCGTCGCCTTCTCCCGGGAAGCGAAAATGCGAAACGTCGAGATCATCTGGCGGGGCGCGAGCGAGGTCCTACTGCAATCGGCCGCGCGCCTGGGCCTTTCGGCATTGCTCGGACTGAGCGCCCGATGAGGCGCCGTAGAGCGAGAAGACCGGCATGGTGCTCGAACGCCATAGAGATGCATCCGCTAAGGCCAGTGCCGTGACCCCTACCCGCACCGGGCTCTTCGTCTCGTGTCCCGGATCCCAAACGCCGGGCTGGAATGCAGAGGCCGAGGTGGCGGCGCTCGTGACCTTGGCCGTGGCCCAGATCGAAGCGGCCCTATCCGAGGCGGAGCGCTCCGTGCGCGCCCTCTGCAGTGCGTTCGTATCCATTGCGAACGCGATCGAACCGATCGCCGGGGGGCTGAACCTGACTTCCGACGGGCGATCCGGGCCGCCTCACGGACCGGCGCCCACGAGGCTCCCCGACGATATCCGGCGCGCGGTCGTGGCCTTGCAGTTCCACGACCGGTTGACGCAAAAGCTCTCCCACGTCGCGGCGGATCTCGGGACGGTCGCCGAGCTGCTGCGCGATCCCTCCAGGCGGGACGCGCGTACCGCCTGGGAGGTATTGCGACGGGAGATCCGGGTCCGTTACACCATGGACTGTGAGCGGAGCCTGGCCGATGCCGTCCTGCCGAATGATTCGGCCCGCCAGATCCGCGCGGCCGCACATCCCATGATGCCTGCGCCTGGCGAAGGCGGCGCTATCGATCTGTTCTGAATCATGGCCGCCGCGTCGCAGACGGCCCACCAGGCCGAGTTCTATTTCACGGACGAGCATTTCGAGTTCCTGAGGGAGTATATCCGTGAGCACTCCGGGATCGCGCTGTCGGACGCCAAGCGCCAGCTCGTGTACTCGCGTCTGGTACGGCGTCTGCGGAGCCTCAAGCTCACGGGCTTCGATGAATATTGCGATCTCATCCGCCACCGGGATCACAAAGAGCTGGTGGAGATCGTCAACGCCATCACCACGAACCTCACGGGGTTTTTCCGGGAGCCGCACCATTTCGATTACCTGGCACGCCCCGTCCTGCCCGATCTCATGGGACGAAACCCGCGGGGTCGGCGCCTGCGCCTGTGGTCGGCCGGTTGTTCGACCGGCGAGGAGCCTTACTCCATGGCCATGGTGGCTCGAGAGACCGTGCCTCGCAAAGCCGGCTGGGACGTCAAGATCCTGGCGACGGACATCGACTCCAACGTGCTCGCGAAGGCACAGGCGGACACCTATCCGGAGGAGCGCACCGATGGGATATCCGCGGAGCGTTTACACCGGTGGTTCCGAAGGGGCGCACGGTCCAATGCGGGCCTCGTGAAGGTGGATGCCGAAGCGGCCTCCCTCGTGACCTTCAAAAAGCTCAATCTGCTCGACACATGGCCCATGGCGGGTCCCTTCGACGTCATCTTCTGCCGCAATGTCGTGATCTATTTCGACA
Source organism: Gammaproteobacteria bacterium (assembly GCA_050740755.1). Lineage (GTDB taxonomy): Bacteria > Pseudomonadota > Gammaproteobacteria > JACCXJ01 > JACCXJ01 > JACCXJ01. Next base: position 7,720 of record JBOIDT010000057.1, on the reverse strand, counting down.
AGCCCACCCAGCAGGCGCTGTTCGACCGCATGGCCAACATCCTGGTCGACCGGGGTTACCTTTTCATAGGTCATTCAGAGAGCCTGTTCAAGATCTCGGAGCGCTTCAAGCTCATCGATCGGAACACCTATCAAAAAGAGACGTGAACCGGGAGCGAGCACCAAGGATGATCGATTGCGACACGATACCGTTGCAGACCGCACCGATCCAGGATCCACCCCCGGTGGTGCGCGGATTCGAACATGTGACGCGTTACTGGGACCGCTACACGGGGCAGTTCGCGGCCAAGATCCTGCCGGGCGAATACTATGTGACGCAGCACGGGGAGCTCATCGTCACCGTGCTCGGGTCGTGCGTCTCGGCCTGTATCCGGTGCAAGGCCACGGGCTTCGGCGGTATGAACCATTTCATGTTGCCAGAGAACCGCAACGATCGCGAGGACCTCTACTCGGGCGCGGGCGTGAACGCGGCGACACGTTATGGCAATTTCGCCATGGAGCACATGATCAACGACCTCTTGAAGCTCGGGGTAAAACGTAGAAACCTCGAGATCAAGATCGTAGGGGGCAGCCGGATACTCAAGAACATGACGGACATCGGACGCCGCAACATCGAATTCGTGCGGGAGTACCTCCGCACCGAGCAACTGCCCCTGGCGGGGGAGGATGTGGGCGATATCTACCCGCGCAAGGTGTATTACGACCCGGAGAACGGGCGGGTCAGGGTCAAGAAACTGCGCGCCTTGCGCAATGACACGATCTTCGAGCGTGAGGCCCGCTACCGCCATGACCTTCAGGTCCGGCCCATCGCGGGCGAAGTGGAGTTGTTCTCGTCTTGATCCCGTTTTTCGCGAGGTGGAACCGCCATGAGTTTTGTGCCTTCCTCTGCCCAGTCATCGGAGCGCAAGGTGCGTGTCCTGGTCATCGACGACTCCGCGCTGGTACGCAAGGTCGTCAAGACCATCCTGCAGCAGGACCCCGACATCGAGGTGGTCGGTGTGGCCGCCGACCCCTACCTGGCACGCGACAAGATCAAGCTCTTGCAGCCCGATGTCCTGACCCTGGATGTCGAGATGCCGCGCATGGACGGGCCTACCTTCCTGCGCAACATCATGCGCCTCAGGCCCATGCCGGTGATCATGGTGTCCACGCACACGACGACCAGCGCCGACATCACCCTCGAGGCCCTGGCGCTCGGCGCGGTCGACTTCGTGACCAAGCCGCACATGAGCTTGCAACACACGGTGTCCGAGTTCGCCGAGGAGCTCATCGCCAAGGTGAAGATGGCGGCCAAGGCGCGACTCAAGGCGCGCGAAGCCGGCGCAAGCCCCGCCCGGAACGAGATCAGCCCGCGCCTGAGCGCCGACGTCGTCCTGCCCAGGACGCCTCCCCTGCGCGCCACCCAGCGCGTGGTACGCATCATCGCGATCGGGGCATCCACGGGCGGAACCGAGGCGATCAAAGACCTGCTCTCCAGCCTGCCGGAGGACGCCCCTGCTACGGTCATCGCCCAGCACATCCCCGAGTCTTTCAGCGAGCCCTTCGCGCGCCGTTTGAACGGGCTCTGCGCGTTGCGGGTCTGCGAGGCGCACGACGGGCAGGAGATCCACCCCGGGCACGCCTATGTCGCGCCCGGCAGCCATCACCTCATGGTGGTGTCCGAGGGCCCGCGCCTGGTGTGTCTCTTGAGCGACGGCCCGCCGGTGAACCGGCACCGTCCGTCCGTGGATGTGCTGTTCCGCTCGGTGGCCCAGAGCGTCGGGCCGAACGCGTTGGGCGTGATCCTGACGGGCATGGGCAGCGATGGGGCGCAGGGCCTCCTGGAGATGCGGGAGGCCGGTGCCGGCACCATGGCCCAGGACGAGGAGACCAGCGTCGTGTGGGGGATGCCGAAAGAGGCCGTCAAGCTCGGCGGGGTCGACCGCATCCTACCGCTCGACCGGATCGCCAAGGAGGTCATGGCCTTGGTCGCCGATCGCTCGCGTCCCAAGTGAGGATCGTGGGACATCGCGCCTAGGATACGGCGAACGAAGGGAACCGCATCGCTGGCGCTGGGTGAACGATTCAACTTCCATTGCGCGCGCCTAGCGCGTGCTAAGAGTTCTTCGTCTTTCGCCGATCACGGCCGCCCCGGCGATTCTTATCGCCGGTATCGACGAATAGTCGAACTATCGGGGTTCGACGCTCTTCTCGGCGGCGATCCGCTAAATGCACATATTTGCATAAGCACTGCTTGGCGGTACAGCCGGGCAAAGGGAGTGCGGGGGCCGCTTTTGAAAGGAAGGGCTTATCTTGGAGTTCCTTTACTGCAGAGCAAGCGCCGTCGGCGTAGCGGACGATGACGGAATGGTAAGTATGCGGTGCGGTATTTCTCGTTACGGACTTTTTTCGGGGCCGCGGATGCTCGCGGCGCTGCCAGAGCCGCCACGCGACACCGGCGATGACGACGAGTGCAATACCGATAATCCAGGTGGCCATGGACGGTCAGCATAGCATATTACGACTGATAGTGCCTGGCGCCTCTAACCTCGGGTGGCGCCTTTTGCCTCACGCAGAAACGCCTCAGCGACCCGTCCAGGGGGACTCACGGTAGAGTGCTCACACGAGGGGATCCCGCCGCTGTTCCATCAGGTGGATAAACACCTCTTCCAGGCCCGGGTCGATCCTTTTCCACGCATAGCCCTCCCGCAGCGGGGCCAGTGAGCGGTCGAGCGCGGCTAGGTCGGTGCCGCTTACATGCAGTGTATCGCCGAAGGCCGTCACCTGTTCCACCCCATCTACGCCTTTGAGCCACTCCGATAGCGCCATGAGATCCTCCCCCGCCACGGCGTAGGTGGTGAGGCCTGCCTGTGAAATCACCTGCCGTGCCGTGCCATGCACCAGGAGCCTTCCGAAAGAGATATAAGCGAGCCTGTGGCAGCGTTCTGCCTCGTCCATATAATGCGTGCTCACCAGGACCGCGACACCTTGTGCGGCGAGTCGATGGATCTGGTCCCAGAAATCGCGCCGGGCCTTGGGATCGACCCCGGCGGTGGGTTCGTCGAGCAAGAGCAGCCGGGGGCGATGTAACAGGCAGGCAGCGAGTGCCAACCGCTGCTTCCAGCCGCCGGAGAGGCTCCCGGCCAGTTGCCCTGCGCGCTTGATCAGGCCGAGCCGTTCCAGGCTTTCATCGACGACCTGTCGCCGTGCCGGCACCCCATACATGCGTGCCACGAAGTCCAGGTTCTCGCGCACTCTCAGGTCCTCATACAGGCTGAATCGCTGCGTCATATAGCCGACGTGGCGCTTGATCTCGTCGGACTCGGTGAGTAGGTCATACCCGAGGCAGGCGCCGCGCCCGGAGGTCGGTTGCAGCAATCCGCATAACATGCGGATCGCCGTGGTCTTGCCGCTGCCGTTGGGGCCCAGGAAGCCGTATATCTCGCCGCGCTCTACCTGCAACTCCAAACCATCGACGGCGATCAGATCGCCGAAACGTTTGCTCAACTCGTGCACGTCGATGACGAGCTCGGGCAGGCTCGTGTCTCTATCCACGTCGTCGCCAAACCTCGACGGGTTGACCGGGGTGAAGTCGATACGGTTCGGAAAAGGCAGGCCTCGCCTCTATTCGGTACACGAGTTTGTCGCGCGTCTCGCGACTGTAGATCACCGGCGGTGTATATTCCGCCTCCGGCGAGATGTAGCTGACTTCGACTCGTAGACCCTCTGGACAGTGGTCGCAGCGCAGCTCCAGTGGCTCGCCGATGCCCAAAGGGCTCAATGCTTCTTCCGGGACGTAAAAACGTACCTTGAGATTTCCGGGCGGTAATAACGAGACCACCGGCCGGCCCGCCGGTACCCACTCGCCCGGTTCGAAAAAGGTGTCCACGACCATGGCATCTTCGGGGGCCTGCCGGATCTTCTGAGCGATATGCCACTCCGCCTGGGCCAGAGCGGCACGCGCCGCATCTACCTCCGCCCGTGCCGCCCGGACCGCATCGCCGCGCGCCGCCAGGTGGGCCGTTGCCAGCTCCGCCTTCAGCTCGCGCACCCGCGCTTGCTCACGCTCGACCTCCGTTCGCGCCTCGTCCAGGGACGCCCTCGGCACGGTTTTCTTCGCGAACAGCGCTTGCTGTCGCTGCAACTGGATCCGCGACAGGCGGAGCGTCGCCCGCGCCTGGACCAACTGGGCCGCGATGACATCCAGTTCTTCCGATCGCTTGCCCTTCTGCAGATCCTCGAGAGTGGCCAGCGCACCCTCTACTCGCGCCAGGGCCTCGTCCCGTATCGCGATCTCGCGCTCCTGTTCCAGTTTGAACAAGGGAGCCCCACGCCGTACCCGGCCACCACGGACCACGTGCCGCTCCAGCAACGTGCCCGAACCGGCCGCGGATACGTAGACATAGTCTCCCTCGACATAGCCCTGCCAGTAGTCCGTAGGATCCTGGCGACACGCGCACAGGAACACCAGGGCCGGAAGTACCCGCAGCCAGGCGTGGCCCAGAGCCACCTCAAGCCGTTCCTTCTCGGGGCCGACCCGCGTCACCGCGGCTTCTGCGAGGGATTGACAGCGACCGGCCGGAAGAAGGCGACCATCATCTATAATGCCTGGGCACGAGGGGCGGGGCCATTATATCGAGGCCCTGTGATATCGACGCGGGGGAGTCCGTATGACAGAGTGGGCCGACCAAGACCCGGAAGAAACCAGAGAGTGGATCGAGTCGCTGGAGGCCGTGATCGAGCGCCAGGGCACCGAGCGCGCCCACTTCCTCCTCGAGGGACTCATCGACAAGGCGAGGCGCAGCGGGGCCTACCTGCCCTATTCCGCGAACACCGCCTATCTCAACACCATCCCCGTTTCCAAGGAACAGCGCTCGCCGGGGGACCCGGCCATCGAGTGGCGCATCCGCTCCATCATCCGCTGGAACGCGATGGCCATGGTGATCCAGGCCAACCGCGAGCACCCTGGTCTCGGCGGACACATCGCGAGCTTCGCCTCCAGCGCGACGCTCTACGATGTCGGTTTCAACCACTTTTTCCATGCCCCGAGCGACTCGCACGGGGGCGATCTCGTGTTCATCCAGGGCCACTCGGCGCCGGGGATCTACGCCCGTGCCTTCATCGAGGGACGTATCGAGGAAGACGATCTCAGGCGCTTCCGCCAGGAGGCGCTCGCGCCCGGGCTGTCGTCCTATCCCCACCCCTGGCTCATGCCCGACTTCTGGCAGTTCCCCACGGTGTCGATGGGGCTCACGCCCATCATGGCGATCTATCAGGCGCGCTTCATGCGCTACCTCGGCGATCGCGGGCTCCTAGCCACGGAGGGGCGCAAGGTATGGGCCTTCGTCGGCGACGGCGAGACCGACGAGCCCGAATCCTTGGGCGCCATCAGCCTGGCGGCGCGCGAGCGGCTCGACGACCTCATCTTCGTCATCAACTGCAACCTCCAGCGCCTGGACGGCCCGGTGCGCGGCAACGGCAAGATCATCCAGGAGCTGGAGGCCGTGTTCCGCGGCGCGGGCTGGAACGTCATCAAGGTCATCTGGGGCGCCTACTGGGACCCGCTCATCGCCCGCGATACCAGCGGGCTTCTGCGAAAGCGCATGGAGGAGTGCGTGGACGGCGAGTATCAAAACTACGCCGCCCGCGACGGGGCCTACATCCGCGAGCATTTCTTCGGCAAGTACCCCGAGCTCGAGGCCATGGTCGCGAGCATGACCGACGAGGACCTGTGGCGGCTGAACCGCGGCGGCCACGACCCGCACAAGGTGTACGCGGCCTATTACGAGGCGGTGCGGCATAGCGGTCAGCCGACCGTGATCCTGGCCAAGACCATCAAAGGCTACGGCATGGGCGAGGCCGGCGAGGGCCAGAACTTCACCCATCAACAGAAGAAGATGGGGGAGGAGGCGCTGCGGAAGTTCCGCGACCGCTTCCACATCCCCGTGAGCGACGACGAGCTGGCCGCGACGCCCTTTTACCGCCCGCCCGAGGACAGCCCGGAGCGGCGATATCTCAAGGAACGGTGCGCGGCGCTCGGTGGTTTTCTGCCGGCGCGCAGGCGTCTGGCCCCGCCGCTCCGAGTTCCCGATATCGGTATATTCGACGCGCTCTCGAAGGGCAGCGACGGGCGCGAGCTGTCCACCACCATGGCCTTCGTGCGCATGCTGACCGCACTCATCAAAGACAAGATCATGGGCCCGCATTGCGTGCCCATCGTCTCCGACGAGGGCCGGACCTTCGGCATGGAGGGCCTGTTCCGACAGGTCGGGATCTATTCCTCGGTGGGCCAGCTCTACCAGCCCGTGGACCACGATCAGCTCCTCTATTACCGGGAGGACAAGCGCGGGCAGGTGCTCCAGGAGGGGATCACGGAGGCGGGTGCGGCTGCCTCGTGGATCGCCGCGGGGACCTCGTACACCAACCACGGCGTACATATGATCCCGTTTTTCATCTTCTATTCGATGTTCGGTTTCCAGCGCATCGGGGACCTCCTGTGGGCGGCCGGCGACATGCAGGCGCGCGGGTTCCTGCTCGGCGGCACCTCGGGCCGCACCACGCTCGCGGGCGAGGGCTTGCAGCACCAGGATGGCCACAGTCACCTCCTGGCCGCTACCGTGCCGAACTGCCTGTCCTATGACCCGACCTATGCCTACGAGCTTGGGGTCATCCTCCACCAGGGCCTGACCCGCATGGTGGAGAAACAGGAAGGGGTCTTCTATTACATCACGCTGACCAACGAGAACTACGCTCATCCCCCGCGGCCCGAGGGGGTGGACGAAGGGATCCTGAAAGGCATGTATCTATTTCGCGATGGCGGCGCGGGCGTGAAGGTCCAGCTCCTGGGCTCGGGGGCGATCCTGAACGAGGTGATCGCCGCGGCCGAGGGGCTCAGGGCAGAATTCGGGGTCGCGGCGGATATCTGGAGCGTGACGAGCTTCACCGAGCTCCGGCGCGAGGGCCTTGCCTGCGAACGCTGGAACGCCTTGCATCCCGAGTCGGTTCCCAGGATCGGCTATGTCGAATCCTGTCTTTCGAGCCGGGAAGGGCCGGTCGTGGCGGCCACCGACTACATGCGGAGCTACGCCGATCAGATCCGGGCCTTCGTGCCCAGGCGCTACACCGTCCTCGGCACCGATGGTTTCGGCCGCAGTGATACGCGCGAGCGGCTCCGGCGTTTCTTCGAGGTGGACCAAAATTACATCGCCCTAGCGGCATTGACGGTTCTGGCAGAGGAGGGCACGGTACCGCGCGGCGTCGTCTCCGAGGCCCTCGATAAATACGGGATCGATCCTGAAAGACCCGATCCCGGTACAAGTTGATTTATTCATTGATTCTATATATACTTAGCCACGCTCATGAATCGCCGCCATGGATCCCCTCTCCCTGCGGGAGTCTCCGGGAGAGCGCCGCCTTGGATCCCCTCTCCCTGCGGGAGTCTCCGGGAGAGCGCTGCCCTAGATCCCCTCTCCCTCCGAGCCCTTGCAAAGGGGCACCCTAAATCCCTCCCCCTTGCGAAGGGGGAGGTTAGGAGGGGGTTAGGGCGCATGCTCTGGGCACCGGCGCTGACCTCCTCTAAATCTCCCCCTTCTGAAGGGGGAGACTGAGGTGAGCAAACGGTGCTGAAGGCAGGGATCTTTCTGGATGTCGAGAACCTGAGCCGCAACGGCGGCTGGGGAATGCGTTACGACGTGTTACGCGAGCTGGTCCAGGCCCAGGGGGCCATCGTGGTGCGGGCCAAC
>JBOIDT010000056.1:0-17454 GCA_050740755.1 Gammaproteobacteria bacterium | reverse complement strand
TGGCCTTTAGGTGCCCCCAGCGCCCCGGTCGTGATCAGCGCGAGTTGGCCGTCGGTGTCTAGTTGACGGACGTGACCGACTGCGCGTGGTCGTAACGTTTACATTCTTACCAGTATTACTGATAATCCCTCGCCCAAGCTCGCTGAAGCAGGCGAACCGCGAGGTTAGGACCGCCGTCGCCAAAAAGTGGGAGGGTCACCATCCATACTTTGAGGCATACGTTTGCGAGTAGATTCGGTCCAAGCTGGGGTTAGTTTAACCCTATCGTTGCATAAATTTCGCTTGGCTGAGGATCTCAGGCGGCATGCAAGCCGCTGCGGGTGTCGAGTAGGGCCTGGGCCTGGCGTGGTGGACCGGTCACGGCTTCCAGGACCTTGACGGGCACGTCTGGGAACTGATCTACATGGACCCGAGCGCGATCAAGCAAGGGTAGTCGATCCCGAAATCTCAGCGAGGAGGATGAAGATGGCATACGTCGACGGTTTCGTGCTTCCAGTTCCGAAGAAAAACGTGCAGGCCTACCGGCGCATGGCGAGCAAGGCCGGAAAGATCTGGCGCGAGCATGGTGCGCTCCTCTACGTCGAGGCCGTTGCGGACGACGTGAAGCCGGGCAAGCGGACGTCGTTCCCGCAGAGCGTGAAGCTGAAGGACGACGAGACGGTGGTCTTCGCGTACATCGTCTTCAAGAGCCGTGCGCACCGCGACAGGGTCAACGCCAAGGTGATGAAGGACCCGCGCCTGGCGAACATGATGGACCCCAAGGCCATGCCCTTCGACGGCAAGCGCATGATCTACGGCGGCTTCAAGGTGATGGTTGATCTTTAGCCACGATACCACTCGCCTTGATTCCCTCTTGCTTCGATCTTAGCGACGAGGCGCGGCTCGGGCAGAGCCAGGCGCCTCGCGTTGAGGATCGGAAGAGTGGCGCCATTTCGCCCTAGAGGAAGGCCGCGGGCGTCTGGGATCAAGGCGCAACCGACCCGGCCGGACGGGTCCCTATTGCGCCAGCCGCTGTCAAAATTTCTCGGAACGTGAGGCTCATCCGCTCGCCGAAAAGGCCTGGCTGCCGCGGAACGCCGTGGTGGTAGTCCCGCTGGCAGGTGCCGCCCATCACGACGAGACTCCCGCGGCCGAGGTCGAGCGTGTGGCGCTCACCCCCATGGCGGCGCCGCGGCTTCAAGACGAACCGGCGGGGCGCGCCGAGCGAGAGGGTGGCCACTACGGGATCCTCGCCGAGCTCAGGCTCGTCATCCGCGTGGAACCCCATGCTGTCGTCCCCGTCCCGATACCGGTTCACGAGCACGTGGTTGAAGGGCACGCCGGTGCGCTCGCGCACCCGCCAGAGGAGGCGCTCCACGGCCGGCGAAAAGGCGCGGGGCTCGAGGATCTGGCCCGAGTAGCGGTAGCCGAGATCGCCGGCCCAGGCAATGAGCCGGGGCTGGAGGACACGCCGGCCGAAGAGCACCACCTCGCGCTGGTCCCAGGCGAGCTCGTGGCGGAGGGCCCCGAGGAGCGCATCGGCCTCGGGCCTGGGGATCCACGTCGGCTCGTGCTCGATCCAGGCGCTGGTAGTGAGCGTGATGCGCATGCAAGGACAGGTCAGAGTCTACCAGGGGCGGGTGCCGTGCGCCGATCGTCACGCTTTCGCGGAGCGCGAGGGTCCAAAGCAGGGGAGCGCCTCCTTGACAGGTTTCCGGGCTCCACGCAGAGTGCCGCTCGATGCGCACGAAGCTGTTCTGCCCGGCCACCGCCCCGGGTCCTCGCGCCGTGAGCCCCGTGACTCTCCCCGACGGGCCGCCGCGCGCCGGCCCCCTGGCCTCGAAGCTCCAGCGGGAGATCGTGCTGCTCCTCGCCTGGAGTCCGGCCATCCTGCTCCAGCTCGCGCACCCGCTCGTGGCGCGCGGGGTGGCCGACCATGGCACGTTCCGTACTGAGCGCTATGGCTGGCGCCGCCGCTTGCACCGCACCGTCGAGGCCATGCTCCGTCTGTCTTTCGGCACCGAGCGGGACGCGCGGGTCGCTTTGGAGCGGATCAACGCGATCCACGATCGCGTGCACGGACACCTGCCCGAGGCCGCAGGCATCTTCCCCGCCGGGACGCCCTACTCGGCCCACGACCCAGCGCTCCTCATGTGGGTGCACGCCACCCTGGTGCACATGAACCTCCGCGTCTATGAGCTCTTCGTGGACCGCGTGGCCCTCGAGGACCGGGACCGCTACTGTGCTGAGGCTACCGCGATAGTGGGAGGCCTTGGCATACCCGTCGGATGGCTCCCGCGGAGTGCAACCGAGCTCGACCGATACCTGGACGGGATGCTGGCCCGGGGAGAGATCGCCGTCACCGACACCGCGCGTACCCTGGCCCGCGCGATTCTCTATCCCTACGTCCCTCGGCTTGGCGCGCCGGCCCCCGCCGTCCTGCGTTTCATCACCGTCGGGCTCCTGCCGCCGGCGATCCGGGCCGCTTATGGCTTTCCCTGGAGCGCGCGGCGCGACACGGCCCTACGCGGGCTCGCCTGGCACGTGCGCGCCCTGCTGCGGCTGACCCCGCCGGTGCTCCGCCACTGGCCAGCGGCGCGCGCGGCCGCCCGTCGCTCGGAGTGCCCCGTGGCCGCGCTCCGAAGCCCTCGGGCCTGAGGCGCTCGCGAGAACCCCGGAGCCCCTCGCCGCTCGAGGGTACCCGGCTCAGGCGCTGCTGACCGGGGGTCCGATCACGGTGGGGCACGCACAAAACCGCCGTATTATCGCCCCGCGCTGCCGAGCGCGCAGCCCAGCCCAGAGGAGCGATGGGTCGCGCAGCAGGTCTTGGGCAGCCCCAGAAGTCGGGTTTGGCCCCTGGGTCTGGGTGTTACAATGACTGATGGCGGGGACCCTGCCACCCATGAGCGGTCCCTTGGCTTGCGGGGACGACGGGGAGGCAAGATCCGCTTGCCTTCGAACGAGCTCCCAACCCATTCAATCAGACAAGATCAGCGGCCGAGCTTGCTCGGCAGCTCGCGCACCGTACGGACGCCGACCCCCATCGACTCGGTGATCAAATTCGTCCAGGCGAACGTCCTCGCGCTGACCGTGTTGTCTGTCGGCGCTTCTGGTCGCGTTCGGCGCCTGCGGCGGCAGCGGCGAGAATGCACCGCGAAATCATGAGGGTGTCGCTCACGCGCCCGTGAAGCCGATGACTGGCGGGCTCTTGATCTATGGGGCAAACGGCTACACGGGCGAGCTCACAGCGCGATTCGCGGCGGAGCGCAAGCAGCAGGCGATGGTCGCCGGTCGTAGCGCGGAGCGTGTTCGGGCGGTCGCCGATCGGTACGGCTTCGAGCATCGGGTCTTCGGGCTCGACGATCCGGAAGCGCTGGTCGCGGGGTTGGCAGGCGTCGGAGTCGTCTTGCATTGCGCCGGGCCATTCAGCCGCACGTCCAAGCCGATGATCGACGCGTGCCTGGCGGTGCGGGCGCACTATCTCGACATCACCGGCGAAATCTCGGTCTTCGAGAGCGCTGCGGCGCGCGACGCCGACGCACGAAGCGCCGGCGTGATGCTCTTGCCGGGCACCGGTTTCGACGTCGTACCGTCCGACTGCCTCGCGCTCCACGTTGCGCGAAAGCTGCCGGACGCGCACGAGCTGACACTGGGGTTTTTCGGCCTCGGCTCGGTCTCTCACGGCACAGCCACGACGATGGTCGAAAACGTGCACCGCGGCGGCTTCGTTCGGCGGGACGGCAAGCTCACGCCGGTGCCCACCGGATCGCTCGTGCGCGATATCGACTACGGAGACGGCTCGGGCCAGAAGCGCTCGATGGCCATCCCGTGGGGCGACGTCTCGACCGCTTTCCATAGCACGCGCATCCCCAACATCGAAGTCTACGTGCCCGCCACCAGCGCGATGATCTGGGGAGCGCGGATCGGCTCGCGGTTCGGCGCAGTGCTCGGCTCCGACAAAGTGCAGAGCTTTCTCAAACGTCGCATCGACGCGCGCCCGGCCGGGCCGACCGATGAGCAGCGCAAACGCGGCACGAGCTTCCTCGTGGCCGAAGCCCGCAACCCTGCCGGACGATCCGCGAAAGCGTGGCTCCAGACTCCGGAGGGCTACACGCTCACCGCGTTGACTTCGCTCGAGATCGCCAAGCGCGCGCTCGCGGGCGAAGTCGAGAAGGGATTCTCGACGCCCGCCAAGCTGCTTGGCCCCGACTTCATTCTCGGCTTCGAGGCAGTGCGCCGCCGCGACGACGACGACGTTGCCTAGGCTAGAACGAGATCCGTCGTGACGCTCTTCTTGTTTGCGCACGGAGCCGGAGCGCCTTCGGCATCCCGCTGGATGCAGGCGTACAAACGCCGGCTGGAGGCGCTCGGGTCGGTCGTGACGTTCGACTATCCGTACATGAAGGCGGGCTCGAAGCGGCCCGACCCCCACGCGAAACTCGTCGCCGCACACTGCGAAGCGCTGGCCGCCGCGCGGGAGGCGCACGCAAACCGACTGACGCGGGGGGCCACCGACCCCGTCGTGCTCGTCGGAAAAAGCATGGGCGGGCGCATCGGCTGCCACCTGGCGCTGGAGGAGCCGGTGGCGGCGCTCGTTTGCCTCGGTTACCCGCTCGTGGGAATGGGGCAGGCGGCGAAGCTACGCGATCGCGTGCTCGTCGAGCTCGCGAGGCCGATCCTGTTCGTGCAAGGAACGCGCGACAAGCTCTGCCCGCTCGACCGCCTGAGCGACGTTCGCAGTCGAATGACCGCGCCGAACGAGCTTTTCGTGGTCGAGGGCGGGGATCATTCGCTGGCGGTGACGAAGACGGCGCTCGCTGCGGCCGGGGAGTCGCAAGAAGACGTGGACCGGCGGGTGATCGGGGCGATTGCCTGCTTCGTACGAAGACACACCTGATTTTCCTATCCCCCCGGATGGGTGTGTCGCCAATAGGCGGAACAGAGCGCGGCGATGATGTGTTTGTGATCGCCGGATAAACGTGCGCGCGCTGGCTCCTAAGGACGATGGTCGGAAACAGCCGTATGGCATCGACGGAGACGCCACTGGCATGCGTAGTGATTGGCCCTCAATGGAATCCCCCCGAGTCTGTCCTCGCGGCTCGATGGCGGGCATTCATGCGAAAGGTGCGCCGGCGCGAGGGGCGGTGAACGCGAGCGCCATCATGAATTCGGCCTTGGCAAGGCTCCTGATGGTCGCCTGCTGCATGATGTGCGGGCCGGCAACTGTGTGCCCATAGAGGCCGTTGCAGAACTCTGGGTCGCGGTAGTTGAACACCCGTTCCCACGGCACGAACACGTCATCGAACACCACCATGCCGTCGGATTCGTCGAGCTTCGAGGAAAGCGGCCAGTCCGCAGGCGACGCGCTGTCCCGATGCACGACGGCGGGAAACGCAATCCGGGCGTATTGGAAGGTACCGCGAAACCGAGCGCGTAAGCGCGGCTGGATATGGGAGAGCCCCACCGGCACGCCGTCCCCCCTGTGATTCGATTCTGTTGGGATCGACCGAGGGTTGCAGCCAGGCGGGAAACATCAAGAGCGTACTCCGTGGGCACGTGGACCGTCGGAAACACCCGTATGGCGTCGATGGAAACGATGTCCGCCTGCAACGTACTTACTGCAACAGGCTTCGCAAAGCGTGTTACTCAGAGCCAGAGCTCGCCCCAAACCCTGCGGGCTGGGGCAACCGAGGAAGACCGGTCACCGATACTGGCTCGGGTCTCAAGCCCGCCGTGCCTGCACAGACAAAGTCTAGTACAAGGCTGCATCCTTGGCTCATGCGAACTTCGCACGCCCCGGGTTAGGCATGTTACATCGGTCCCGGAGAGGGTTCGTCCGAGCGATGGTTAGGGCGATGTCTCCAGGCTCGGCTACCATACGCGAATGGGTATGGAACGGCGCAAGTTTAGAACCAAGGCCGAGGCGCGACAGGCGGTGTGGGATGCCCTGGTCGAGGCGCGGGTGGCGCGCTTCCCCTTCCCGACCCACGGACGCATCCCGAACTTCGAAGGGGCTCGTGAGGCGGCCGAGCACCTGCTCGCGCACCCGCTGTTCCATAAAGTCCGCTGCGTCAAGGTCAACCCTGATAGCCCCCAGAAGCCCGTCCGTGAGGCCCTGCTGCGGCGTGGCGTCATGGTGCTCGTCCCGACGCCGAGGCTCAAAGGGGGCTTCCGCACGTTCGACCCGGCCAAGATCCCGGCGGACAAGATCTCAGAAGCCGCAAGCCTGGGCGCCGGCGCGCGCTGGGGAGAGGAGGTGGCCCTTGAAGCCCTTCCGCCGGTGGACCTCATCGTCACGGGCTCTGTAGCCGTGACCCGCGATGGCCACCGCTGCGGAAAGGGGCACGGTTACGGGGACCTGGAATACGCGATCCTAAAAGAGCTCGGGCAGCCACCCGTACCCATCGTGACGACCGTCCACGCCATGCAAGTGGTCGAGGACCTTCGGGCGCGGTGGATCCCGGCGGGTCTCGACCTCGCGCAGCCGTTCCAGGTGGCCTGGTACAACCTCGCCGTAGCCGACGCCTGCAGGCCGAGGTTCGGTGGGCGCAGGATCCTCCCCCGCGCCGGGTGGCCATGCAACGGCTCGCGCATATCTCCGGTCTCGCGTATCTTTTCCCAGAGCCATCTCAACGTGCACGCCACCTACGGGCCATGGATCGCCCTGCGGGTCGCGGTCGTGATCGACATCGAGGGACCGTCGGGTCCGCCGCCCGAGCCGCCGAACCCCCTGTCCCGATTGCGAGAGCTGCCGAGGTTCCGGGAGGCGATCGCCACGTCCGGAGCGACACCGGCCCGTCACACCGCGATCGAGCAGCACTGGCCGCTCTGGCTGCCCAGCATCCGCCATTCGGCCCCTGTCTTGTTGAGGTAGAGGATAGCGTTGACCACATCGCGCTTGGTATGCACCCGGACTGTGCACCGCGGTTGTCTTGGCGCTGAAAGTGGTGTTTGATGAGGCCCCTCTCCGTCGCAGAGGTCGCTGTCGTGCACAGTTCTTGATTCGTTAGTGGAGGTTGTCGCATCAATTATATGATAAGTATGGTGCTTTTAGTCAAACAGCCTTAAGTCATCGCCAAGGCCATGTTGCCAGCCAAGACGCGAGCCGTTGCACCGGGCGGAACAGCATCCTGCTTTGCTGGCGTGTTCGCCGCGCCCGGTGAACGGCACTCCGTTAGGCAGCGATGTAAAGATACAGGGTCGGAATCATTTACGACATTCTCTCAAGATCAATGATTTTTCCATTTGTTTCTTGGAAGGAAAACGGGCATGAACACGATGCCGATGCTCGGAGGAAGAACTACCGGGAGGTCAATGAAATGAAAAAGGTTGTTCAATTAAAGAGAGGAGACGCCTATGAAACTCTATTTTGCGGCGGGTGCCTGCTCAATGGCCCCGCATATCGTGTTGCGTGAAGCAGCCTACACTTTCGATCTGGAAGGCGTGGATCTGGCCAAGAAGCAGACCGCGAGCGGCGAAGACTACACGAGAATCAACCCCAAAGGCTATGTGCCTGCCCTCAGGCTCGACAATGGGGAGGTCCTGACGGAGGTGGCGGTTATACTCCAGTACCTCGCAGATCAGGAGCCAGAATCTGGGTTAGCGCCCAAAACGGGGACGATGGAGCGCTACCGCTTAATGGAGTGGTTGAACTTCGTGTCCTCGGAGATCCACAAGCAGTTCGGCCCGCTCTTCAACCCCCAGATCACGGCGGAATGGAAAGCAAATCAGTTAGAGCTGCTCGGTCGGCGGTTCGACTATCTGACTGAGCGACTCAACGGCAAGTCCTACCTGATGGGTGATCAGTTTACGGTGGTCGACGCCTACCTCTTTACCGTGCTTAACTGGAGCGCCTTGCTTAGGGTCGATCTTGGGAAGTGGCCAAGACTCAAGGACTACATCGCCCGCGTGGCGGCTCGCCCGGCGGTGCAGGAGGCAATGAGTGCGCAAGTAGCGGAAAACAATGAAAAATGAAGTTGCTGCTGTGGTGGGGGTCGGCCCGGGGCTGGGCGCGGCGCTGGTCAAGCGTTTTGCCAAAGAAGGATTTACTACGATTGCGGTCGCCAGGCGGGCCTCAAGCTTGACCAGTCTGCGAGGCGGCGATGAGCCGGTGATCTTGTACGATTGCGATGCGACCGTGCCCGAACAAGTGGAACGACTGTTTCAGAAGATTCAATCGGACTATGGCCCGTTGTGCATCACGGTATTCAATGCAGGTGCTTTTGAACGCCGTGAGGTTGTGGAGACCGATCCGGCGGATTTCGAACGCTGCTGGCGGATCGGCTGTTTTGCTGGGTTCCTGGTAGGGAAAGCCGCCGCGCGGGTGATGCTCAAGCAAGGGCAGGGCACGATCCTTTTTACCGGTGCAACCGCGTCCCTGCGGGGCAGTGCCGGTTTCGTGAACCTGGCCGCCCCCAAATTCGCCCTGCGCGCCCTTGCCCAAAGCATGGCGCGCGAGCTCAGTCCTCACGGGATCCATGTGGCGCACGTGATCATCGATGGTCAGATCCGCTCTGAACGCTACCAACCTTTGCTGGCGGAACGGGGTGACGATTCCCTGATTGAACCGGACGCGATAGCCGATGCCTATCTGGCGCTACACCGGCAACAGCGCAGTGCTTGGACGCTGGAGCTCGATCTACGACCTTGGGTCGAGAAGTTTTGAGCCATCGTGACGTCTCGTACGTCCATCCCTCGCGATGGCGGTCGCGGCATGGGACACAGACATCCAGAACGGCCGTTGGCGAGTCGACGTGAGTTCCTGCGGCGAAGCGCCGTCGTCGGGGCGGCGGCTGCCGGCGGCGCCATGTTCGCCGGAGGGCCGTTCCAGGGCCTCGTCACTCGCCAGCTCCTCGCGGCCGGCGGCGGTCGACCCACCCAGGCCAAAAAGTGCGAGGGCGGGTACGGGGACCTGCGTCCTATCACCCGAACCGACAACGCCACGAACGACACGCTCACGCTGCTCCTCCCTGAGGGCTTCGACTTCGTCCACTTTGGCCTGGCCGGCACCCCCATGAGCGACGGGCACCTCACGCCACTGGGACACGACGCCATGGCCGCTTTCCCCGGTCCGGACGGTACCACACGCCTGGTCCGCAACCACGAGGACCGCAACATCGCCCTCCTGTCCACCCCTCCAGGCAGCGCGGCCAAGCGCTATGACCAGCGAGGAGGAGGTGGCACGTCCACCCTGCAGGTGCGGACGCTCCCCGACGGGAGCCGGGTGCTCGAGAAGGACTTCATGAGCCTCAGCGGAACCATAGTGAACTGCGCCGGTGGTCCGACTCCGTGGGGATCGTGGCTTACCTGCGAGGAGACCACCGAGGGACGCGTGGTGGGCACGCGGCTGGAGAATCACGGCTACGTGTTCGAGGTGCCGTCAATGCTCGACGGAGAAGTCGACCCTATACCTCTCAAGGAAATGGGTCGCATGGTGCACGAGGCCGCCGCGGTCGATCCTCGGACGGGGATCGTTTACCTAACCGAGGACCGCAGAAGCGCCGGGCTGTACCGCTTTGTCCCGAAGCAGCCCGGCCACCTGGCCCAAGGTGGGCGGCTGGAGATGCTCGCGGTGAGCCGCCAGCCACAGTATGACACCGGCACCGGCCAGCAGCGGTCCCAACCGCTCCCCGTAGAGTGGGTCCATGTGGAGGATCCGGATCCGTCCACCGCGGAGCTCGACCCGGGCGCGGTGTTCAAGCAAGGGTACTCCAAGGGTGGCGCTCGCTTCGCGCGGCTTGAGGGTTGCTGGTGGGACGGCAACTCCCTTTACTTCTGCTCCACGAGCGGCGGCGACGCCGGCGAGGGTCAGATCTGGGAGTACCGGGCGGCAGGGAGTTCCGGCGGCCAGCTAGTGTTGCTCTACGAGTCGCCCGGCGCCGAGGTCATGAGCTTCCCGGACAACGTCACGGTCTCACCTCGCGGCGCACTCGTCGTCTGCGAGGACCCGCTCGCCAACGACTTTCACCGGCTGATCGGTGTCACACATGACACCCGAACCTTCGAGCTCTGCCACACGGAGCAGGGCGTTGAGTGGGCCGGCGCGACGTTCGCCCCGGATGGCAGGACTCTGTTCGCCAATCTCCAGGGCAGCACGGTGGGCAATCCCCGCCTGTGGGGCACATTCGAGCCGGGGCGGACCGTCGCGATCTGGGGTCCATGGGAGCTGGGCGCGCTGTAGCGCTCGCAGTCCCCTTCGAGGAAAAGCTCGTGTCCAGCAGCGAATTCCAGTCGTTCGGCCGCACCTGCGAGGGTCCGATCTTGCCCTCCTTCCACACCCTCACAAGCTCGAAGGCCTTCAGGATCCGACTCGCGGATGCGCGGAGCCCGGCGACCGTCCGCCTCGCTGCTTGACCGGCGCACGCCTGTCTTTGGAGCCGCGGGCTTATAGTCCATGGTTATAAGCCAAAAAGCGCCGTAAACCCCCGCTGAATGTCGCCAAGCTCTCCACACGCGTGCCCGCGCGAACAAGAGATCCTACCTATGATGACTAACTAGGAAGGAACGATGCGTCCGATGGCCGAGCGTGATTATGACCTAGTGTTTTACGGAGCGAGTGGCTTTACCGGCAAACAGGCGGTCAGATACTTCGCTCAGCATGCCCAAGAGCTGCGTTGGGCCATCGCCGGCCGCAATCGAGAGAAACTAGAGGCTATGAGGGCGCAGATCGGAGCCCCTGCGAGTACGGTACCGGTATTGGTCGTTGAGAGCGGCGACCAAGCGGCGGTCGATGCTATCGTTTCCCGGACCCGAGTGATGCTGAGCACGGCCGGGCCTTTCGCGCTCTATGGCAGTCCCGTCGTCGACGCCTGCGTGCGCTTCAAGACCCATTACGTCGACATTTCCGGCGAGACGGGCTGGGTACGGGAGATCATCGACCGCTACCATCAGCGAGCGGCGCTCGAGGGCACGCGCATTATTCCTTTTTGTGGATTCGATTCGGTACCTTTCGACCTCGGTACTTATCTCCTGGTTCGCCATATGCGAAGAGAGCTAGGGGTGCCGTGCAAAGAGGCGAAGGCGTTTTTCCAGCTTTACGGTGGCTTCAACGGCGGCACCGTCGCATCGAGTTTCAACACTCATGAGTCTACCCGGCCGGGGGAGCTAAGCCACCCCTTCCTCCTCAACCCCGAAGGCGCTCGCACCGAATACGAGATCGAACGCAGTCAAGACCCGACGCGGCCGCGCTACGATGCCGACATCGGAACGTGGGTCGCGCCGTTCTTGATGGGACCGATAAACACGCGGGTCGTACGCCGTAGCGCCGCGCTTTACGCTCAATGCGGAGAGCCGTATGGCTCGGAGTTCGTCTACCAAGAATATCAGAGGTTCAACCCTCCGTTCGCCCGGATCAAGGCCGCCGCCGCGACGGCTGGCATCGCCCTGTTCGAGAGCGCGATGTGGCGACCTTCTATCCGTCGGCTGCTAAAACCCTTGCTGCCCGTACCCGGTAGCGGCCCTTCTGAGAACACCATGGCAAATGGCTGGTTCCGCTGTCAGCTCCTAGGGCTCGGTGACGATGGCCGCAGAGTGAGTGCTCTTATCTGTGATCGAGGCGATCCAGGGAACCGGGTCACGGTGAAATGCCTGTGCGAGTCGGCGTTGAGCCTCATATCGAACACCGATGCCCTCCCTGGCGGGTATGAGCGCGGTGGCGTTCTGACGCCAGCCACCGGGCTCGGTGAGGTGCTTGTGGAACGACTGCGCGAGGCAGGAATGATCATTGAAATAAACAACGCTTGATTGTAGGCCACACACGGGTAAAAGCGGACCCGATGAATGAGTCGCGGAATGCCACACGCCATCGGGCCGCGAGGACAGGCTCGGGGGAAGTATCACGACGCATGCCAGTAAAAAACTTATGCGAAATATTCTTGTATCAAATGAACGAGGATTGGTTCCGGGCCCGCTGACCGTGCCGCCACCCGCGAGCGAGCGATTCGACCGCGCCATGGTGCTGTTATGCAGTTGGTTGATCCTCGGGCTGTACATCGATGGATGGGCCCATCGTCATCACCAGATTGAGACCTTTTTCACGCCGTGGCATGCGGTCCTCTATTCGGGATTGCTCGCCATCGCGGGCCTGGTGCTGGTCACGCTCTATAAAAACCGCAGCCAAGGTTATCCCTGGCGTTCGACCATGCCCGTGGGCTATGGACTCTCATTGGTTGGACTGCTGATTTTTGTGGTCGGCGGGCTCGGGGATTTGATCTGGCACGAGATCTTCGGCTTCGAGCACGACCTGGAAGCCTTGCTCAGTCCGAGCCATCTGGTTTTGGCGCTCAGTGGCGCGCTCATGGTGGCCGGACCATTCCGGGCGGCCTGGCATCGCCCGGATGTTCAATCGCACCCTAGCCTGACTGCCCAGTGGCCCATGCTGGTGTCGATGACGCTGTTGCTATCGCTATTCACGTTCTTCACGCAGTTCGCCCATCCATTCGTCGAGACCTGGCTCATGCAGGACACGCCTCGCTCTGAAGTATACGGGGAGATTTTCGTCATGGACGCCGGTGGCGGCGGCCAGACCCGGCTGGCAAGGCACTCGGCACGGAGCATGAACCACCCCTCGTGGTCGGCGGATGGCCGCCGCATCGTGTTCGCCTTAGCGACGTGGAAGTATAACCGAAGCGCCCCGAGCGATGCGGAAATCTACGTGATGAACGCGGATGGAACGGAGCAGACAAGGCTCACCCATAACATTGCGTACGACGGACACCCGAGCTGGTCACCCGATGGCCGCAAGATCGCACTCGAATCCCGTCGCGACGGTACGCAAGCGATCTACACCATGAACGCCGATGGGAGCAATCAAACGCGCCTCACTCGCGGCCAGGGGCGACACGGGCTGCCGTCGTGGTCCCCGGATAGCAAAACGATCGCGTTCGCATCCGAGCGCGACGGGGTTACCGAGATCTACGCCGTGGGCGTCAACCGTGGCGAGGAGACTCGATTGACGACCACCGGCGAGAACGGTTACCCGTCTTGGTCTCCTGATGGAGGGAAGCTCGCCTTCGCTTCGCGGCGCGATGGCAACTGGGAGATTTATGTCATGGATGCCGACGGCAGGAACGCGCGAAGGCTTACCGATGACCCGGGCATCGACAGGTTTCCTGCATGGGCACCCGACGGTAATCACATCGCCTTTGCATCGAATCGTGACGACAACTGGGAGATCTACAAGACGACTTCCGAGGGGGGAATTGAGACGAACCTGACGAATAACCCGGCCACGGAGGATGCCAACGATGCACCTCCCTCCTGGTCATCCGATGCCACCAGCATCGTCTTCGCCGCGACCGGCCACCCGCGTTATTCGGGGTTTCTCCGCCGCGCTTTGGGCATCGCCAGCATTCTGGTGCAAAGCGCGTTGCAGATGGGATTGGTCTTGCTTGCGGTGGTGCGCTGGGACCTCCGTTTCTTTAGCCTCACCCTGGTCTTCGCGTTGAACGCGGCCTTGAACGTGTCACAGGCACAGGACTATGACCTTCGCCTGGTGGTGACCGCAGCGCTGGCAGGCCTCGTGGCGGATACTCTGGTGAGGGGCTTGAAGCCGTCGGCTGCCAAGCCCCAAGCCTTGTATCTCTTCGCGTTTACCGTGCCGACCGTCTATTACGCGCTGTTCTTCCTGGTGCTGATGCTGACGCGGGGGATCGGCTGGTCGGCACACCTGTGGATGGGGTCTATCGTGCTCGTGGGCGTTACTGGTTGGCTGCTCGGTTACATGGCAGCTTTAAGGATCCCTCAGAAACAAGAGCACGGGGGCTGAAAAAGCTTGCCCGTACGTCGGGACCGATGGTGACGCTGCTGCGGAGCACCGAGCAGTGTTTCCTTCTACCTCCACTCGAATGGCACGTTTTTCCTCTACTCTACCGCGGCCCGGCCTCTTCCGGCACCTTGAGGTGCGCGTCGATAGCGTGAACCGCCTCTCGGGCTCGAACGTGGATACGAAAGGGAGTTCGAACGCCAGCGCGAACGTCATCGCCTTCCGGAACAACGTCAGCGGTAGCAGTAGTGAGCATCAAGACTTCTACATAGACGACCTCTACACCTGCGATGGGCAGGGGCGGCCAACAACGACTTCCTCGGCGACTGCTGGGTGGACAGCTATCTGCCCACGGCAGACGGCGCCAACAGCGGGCCGACGCCTTCCTCAAGGACGACGCACTTCAGCCTACGTAGACGAGGCCACACCCAACGACGTGAAAGGCGCGATACCGATTGAAGCCTCCGCCGGTACAGAGGGTGCACCAGCCCGGCTGCGTGCGCAATGCCACGATCGGGTCGGGTGCACCCGGTTCGGCAATACCGAGCCGGACGGCGATGGCTGGTTCGATCTGGAGGTCGTGGCAAGCACGGAGGCGGGGGGCGTCAAGCTCGATGCGCCCCAGGAAGAAGTAAGAGAGTTCTTCGCACCCGCGCAGTTCTGGGAGATGAGTGTTGATGAGAATGCTCAGCGCACCGGCGTTCGTGGAAGAGCGCGCCGGGATCCGCTTCACCGTGCGTGGCTACGCCGCCCAGCTACGCGGTGGTAGCGGTCGACGGAAAGGAGGTGTCCGAGAAAGTGGTGCCTTCCGACGAGCCCGCCCGCCTTCCGGGTCGGTTTCCCTTCTCGTTCGGAGGTGGCGCCGCTCCTGCGATCGCGCGAGCCGCCGCCGCTCCTCGCGAGGAGCGTATCGCGGCCCTCGGCTACTTCGACGCCGTTCAGGCCATACGCGGATATCTCGCGGTGCACGCCGAAGAGCGTGCACGCCTGCGCGTGATCCCGTATCACGGTGGGGGCTCGTCATGAGCAAGGAAGATCCGGCGGTCGCGTCCGAGCTTTCGGAGACGATTTCGGGGGATGGGCGTCGTCTTCTATGGTGGGGGCCATTCGCTCACGGTTCCGTTCCACAAGGTGACCGGATCCATAGCAGTCGCCCGGAGGCGACGGAAGGGGCGACGCGCACCCGGAAAATGTGAATATTTCACAGAACTTGGCCTCGAACCGTACTATGCTTCCTGACTGTGCCGGACGTGGGGGAATGGTCGGTCTCGAGGCCAGCACATCGACCATCGGCCTGCGACCCGACTGCTGGCTGAGGCTCTTCTTCGCCTGTAGGAAGGGAGGGCTGTATCCGAAACCTTGAATCTATCGGTAGCAGGGGGACGTCGATGGATTAACAAGTGCTCAACCTGGTCGGTGCCTCCCCGGCGTTCCTCGGGGTCATAGGCCTTATCCGCAAGATCGCGACGACCCGATGTGCCGGTCCTGGCCATCGGGGAAACGGATACCGGACAGGAAGTGCCAGCGCGACCCGGTGTGCTCACGCACGCGCAAGGCGAGATCCGGTACATCTATCGGGAAGGATCGTCGAGATCCCTGCAAACGTCGCGCTGTTCTCCAAACGAACGGGGCAAAGGTATCTCACGTTATGTTGACAGAAACGAGCGCTACAGCTTTTTCCCTGGAGGCGTAGTCCATGACTCATGAGTCATACGCTGCGCGGGTCAAGGCAAGCGCACACCCATTGGACGTAGTGTTTTTCGTAGATAATCCGCAACGCATCGCGTTTACCCTTGATTTGCTTACCCCATTTTTTCAGTGCAAGGTTTCTTGCGCAAACGACGCGTCCACAGTTGACGGCAGCTGCTTAGAACCTGGATCCACGCCTGTGGTGATGGTGGTCGATCGGACAGGGATGGACGCGTGTTGCAAGGCAATGCACAGGCTTAGCCACGCCTGTCCGAAAGTACCGCTGATGGTGCTTACCGACGACGTCGAAACGGCGGGCGTTGCGCGACTCCTGGGCTGCGGAGCATCTGACTTTGCCGAGCTACGCGGTTCGCCCACTGAGGCGCTGTTACGCGTCCGGCGAGCTGCGGGAATCCTACCGTCGCCACGAGTGGAGTTGGATCCAGGTGGTGAGTCACCGCAGGTCGACCCTGCTTTGCGCAGTCGTATGATCGGCAATGCGCCAGAGTTCCTGAAGCTGTTGAAGCGGATCCCCGCGATAGCCCGCTCGAACGCCAGCGTGATGCTGCTCGGCGAAACCGGCACCGGCAAAGAGATCTGTGCGCAGGCAATCCACTATTGCTCGCCGCGCTCCCAAGGACCATGGGTTGCGATCAACTGTGCGGCGATTCCACCTGAGCTTATGGAGGATGAGCTATACGGTCATGTGCGCGGCGCATACACACATGCGCATGCGACTCGCTATGGGCTGGTATGCGAGGCCGAAGGCGGCACGCTGTTCCTCGATGAGGTCGACAGCCTGCCGCTTGCCGCCCAGGGCAAGCTCCTGCGATTTCTGCAGGACAGGGAATACCGCGCGGTAGGCTCCAGTAGCGTACGCCATGCCGACGTTCGTGTAATTGCTGCAAGCAACTGCGATCTGAAGCTCGCTATGTTAAGCGGCCGTTTCCGCAAGGATCTGTTCTTCCGCTTGAACGTACTCACTCTAACTATGCCGCCCCTGCGCGGGCGGCGCGAGGACATCGCGGCCTTAGCTTCGCATTTCTTCGACCAGGCCAACCGCGAGGTGGGCAGGCAATTGCTCGGCATCTCGCCGACCGCGCTGCGTCGGCTGTTCAGCCACACGTGGCCGGGCAACATACGTGAACTCAAGCATGTGATAGAGCGCGCCGTCGTGCTGGCCGAGGGGTCGATCCTTGAGGCCACCGACATCGAACTCGACGGTGAAGCCGCCACCGAGCAGGCACTGATGTCGTTTCGCGAAGCCAAGGCGCAAGCGGTGGAAGCCTTCGAACGGTGCTATTTGGAGCAGTTGCTGGCACAGAGCCAAGGCAATATCAGCCGCGCCGCGCGCGCGGCGCAAAAGAACCGGCGTGCGTTCTTCGAACTACTGCGACGCCATGCGATCGACGCATCCCGCTTCCGATTGACCTGAAAAAAGGAACGCGCTGCAAGCGCCGCCCCCTCCTGTTCACGCCATCTCTGGCATACCTCTATGCCGAACCAGCCACGTGTCCGTTGACCGCTAGGACCTTTCGGTCCTATAGCAGGATATCTCCGTCCAATGCGATTGTACCGGGAACACCGGAGGCTCAGGACCGCAGCTAGGGTGAATTTATCCCACCGTCTCCGTGTTTGTTTGCAGTTATCGTTATAAATCCGACAGTTGCTCGGCCATAGCGAGGTGGATCACTGTATGCCTTGAAGATTCAGCTAAGCGACGAACAAGGTGGTGGATGGATGCCTCCGATCCCCGGTATCCGGTAGTGCGGGAGCTCGTGGCGTATTGGCTAAAGCGTCCACAGGCTGCCGACACGCTGGGAGGCATATGCAAATGGTGGCTCAGCGGATCGTCCGTATCGGCGGATCTTGTTGATGACGCGTTGGCATGGCTGGTCGGACAAGGCGTCGTCGTGGCACGCGTGGCGGCGGACGGGCGTGTGCGTTACCACTTCTCCGATCAATCGAAGACCGGTCCATGCTGATTTGCGGGCATTGGATCGATCAACGGAGGCATGCATGCC
>JBOIDT010000055.1:7342-17503 GCA_050740755.1 Gammaproteobacteria bacterium | reverse complement strand
GGAGCGAAACCCATCATTCCTCACGCAAACAGACGCCATCATTCCATCCCCACCGATAGCCGAAACCCAGAAACCCATCATGTGTGCCGCCATCCATTGATGGGTTTCGCTTCGCTCTACCCATCCTACGCAGGGTGATCATGACACCAGATATTTTTCTTTCTTCAAAGGCTGGATATCACCGGTGGTGATATCCAGCGCAACGCTACAAACTCGCTGCAACCCTGTCTTTTAGGCCCTTCCCTGACGATCCGCGTGAATATTTATGCAACTGGAGGGTAAACGTTGCAGGTCCAGTTCTCGAACGCAGTTGTACACCGGAATTGAGTGGGCCTAGGGGCAAGACCAAGCCTGAAACTCATGTATCATGTTGATCTGGTGTGGAAACGGCCGCAGGGCCTGATCGGAAGCCGCCGCTGCCCCCCCTCCTAACCTCCCCCCGCTGGGGGGAGGGATGAATCAGCCATCAACCTCCTGGCGTCCGCTTGGTCGTGACGCGAAACGCATCCTCGCCGAAGCCGTCATAAATCCGCACCCGCATGGCGTATGCGCACCCGGAGATGCGGACGACCCGCTTTTTCTTGGCGATGGCGTACAACTCCTCGCGCAGCAAGCGTGCCTCCTCGCTGCCGGAATCCAAACTGGCGATACCGACACCAATCCCTGCGCCGACGGCAAAGACCTCCTCCCGACCGCTCTTGTACTCGATTTCCATATCATCGGCACCGACCTCGATGGCTCTCGCCACAAGTTCGAGCAATATGTCACTGGCTTCGGAATGCTCGCCGCTCATTTCATCCTCACCCCACCCGGCCCATTGAACCCTCCAGTTGCATAAATATCCACGCGGATCGCCAGGAAAGGGCGTAGAAGACAGGGTTTTAGTGAGTTGATGGCCGATTCGTCCCTCCCCCCAGCGGGGGGAGGTTAGGAGGGGGGGCCGTGCGCCTCTAGGAAACGCGTGCGCTCCTCATCGTTGGCGCGCCCCGCCGAGGTGTTGTGTTGCCCACCGTCGATCTCAATCGCCAGCCGGACGAACGGGCAATAGAAATCCACCACGAAGCGTTCGATCGGGTGCTGCTTGCGAAATCTGAAACCGTCCAGCTGTTTACCGCGCAGGCATTGCCAAAGGAATTGCTCCGCGTCGCTCATGTGCCGGCGCAGGTCGCGCGCGGCTTGCAGGAGGGCCGGTGGGACGGGGGTGGGGTGCCATGCGCCGTTTTCCTCCCTCCCAACCTCCCCCCGCTGGGGGGAGGGGTCGGAGTCCGTGTTGTTTGGGATTCGCACGGACTGGCTTATTTGCGATCAATTCGCCTGGGTCAGGCCCTTCGCTCGGGTTAGAGAAACCGAGAAACGAAGGTCTCGCAGCGGTTGGCTACGACTCTGCCTGCCTTGCCGCTTGTCTTGACTTTCATTGTACCGCTCCTCGGGCGGGTGGGCCGTCTGGGTTGAGCCGAGAGTGTCAGCACGCTCTTCTATATCGCATAGGGATGCCCAAGGTCAAGGGCCTCCATTCAAAGGAGCTTGCACCGCGAGCGGCATTGAGTTTCCGGCCTTATCGACTACCATCACGGGCTGGCGGGAAGACCGGGGCTGCTGTTGTCAGTAGCCGGATGGGAAGGCAATGAATATCGATCTCGGCACCCGACGGGCGCTGGTGTGTGGGAGCAGCCAGGGGATTGGGCGGGCGGTGGCCGCCGAGCTGGCGGGCCTCGGGGCGGAGGTGGGGTTGTTGGCGCGGGACGGGGAGGGGCTCGAACGGGTTCGGAGAATGCTCGATGCGGGGCGCGGCCAGGCGCATCGGGTCCTGGTCGCCGATTTCCGCAAGCCGGAAGCGGTGCGGTCCGTGGTGACGGGGTTTCTCGCCGAGTCCGGCCCTGTTCATATCCTCGTGAACAACACGGGTGGCCCGCCGCCCGGGCCGGCCTCGGAGGCCGATCCGGGGGCCTATCTCGCGGCGTTCACCCAGCACCTCGTCTGCAACCAGGTCCTGGTTCAGGCGCTCGTTCCCGGCATGAAGGCCGCGGCCTACGGCCGCATCATCAACATCGTCTCAACCTCCGTGCGCCAGCCCATCAGGGGGCTCGGGGTGTCGAACACCATCCGCGGGGCGGTGGCGAGCTGGGCCAAGACGCTCGCGGGGGAGTTGGGGCCCTTCGGGATCACAGTCAACAATGTCCTGCCCGGATCGACGAAAACAGGGCGGCTGGCCGCGGTCTTCGAGGCCCGGGCCCAGGCTCGCGGTGTGCCGGTTTGCGAGATCGAGGCGGAGGAGAGGGCCGCGATCCCGCTCGGGCGATTCGCCGAGCCCGAGGAGCTGGCCTCTGCCGTAGCCTTCCTGGCCTCCCCGGCCGCGGCCTATATCAGCGGCGTGAACCTGTCCGTGGACGGTGCTCGCACGCAGTGTCTGTGATGCCGTTCGATGAACGGCATCGCGACCGGCCAAAATTTAGGAAAAGAAAGGTTGGCGGCGAGCTGCCGGCCTCGCCGACCCGTTGGTCTTGTAGTACACTATCGTACTACAGAATCAGGATTGCCAGATGCCGACCAGCGTACGACTAGACAGAGACACGGAAGCGTTGTTAGCCCGCTTGGCCCATAGCCGCAAGGAGACCAAGTCGGCTGTACTCCGCGCGGCCTTGTTACGCTTGGCCGATGATGATGCAGGCCAGGGTGGGGAGGGCCCCTACGCCCTTATTTCCGACCTCGTGGGTATTGCTCGTGGAGGGCCCCAGGACCTCGCTCGGCATCACAAGCAGGCCTTTCGGGAGATGCTCGTTCGACCGCCGGGCCCGTGACGGCAGGTATCTTGGTCGACGCGGGACCGCTCGTCGCGATCCTGCATCACAATGACCGCGATCACGTACGCTGTGTCGAAGCCCTGAAGGGCCTGCGGGAACCCTTGCTGAGCACCTGGATATCTATAACGGAGGCCATGTACTTGCTGAGCTTTTCGCCGGGCGCCCAAGATGCCTTGCTCCAGATGATCGAACGCGGCGCACTGCACGTCTTGGCGCTCGGGGCAGAAGACCTGCCGCCTATTCGCGCGCTGCTGCGCAAATATGCGGATCGGCCGATGGATTTTGCGGATGCGTCGCTCGTGCGGATGGCAGAGCGCGAGAACATCCGGCGGGTCTTCACGCTAGATCGCCGCGACTTCGCTACTTATCGCCCGGCGCGCGGACAGGGGTTCACGATCGTTCCGGATGTCACATAGACCGGCCGTGATCACCATCGCGAACTACATCGGCGGCAAGCTCCTGGCCCCGGCCGCGGGCCGCTACCTCGATGATATCGAGCCGGCGACGGGGAGGACTTACGCCCTCGTCCCGGGATCCGATGCGGTCGATCTGGAAGCCGCCGTCGCGGCGGCGCGCGGGGCGTTTCCGGGCTGGGCGAGGCAGACGGTAGAAGAGCGTTCGCGGCTCCTCCTGCGCGTGGCCGAGGGGATCGAAGGAGAGGCCGAGGCCCTGGCCCGGGCCGAGAGCATCGATACGGGCAAGCCGATCGGCCTCGCGCGCCAGGTCGATATCCCGCGCGCCGCGGCGAATTTCCGCTTCTTCGCCCATGCCGTCACTCAGTTCGCGAGCGAGTCGCACGGCATGGGGACGGCCGCGATCAACTACACCTTGCGCGATCCGCTCGGCGTCGTCGCCTGCCTCTCGCCCTGGAACCTGCCGCTGTATCTCCTGAGCTGGAAGATCGCACCGGCGCTTGCGGCCGGCAACACTGTGATTGCCAAGCCCTCCGAGCTGGCGCCCATGACGGCCTATCGGCTCGGGCGGATCTGCATCGAGGCGGGGTTGCCCCCAGGGGTCTTGAACATCGTCCACGGGTCGGGACCGCGGGTCGGCCAGGCGCTGGTCGCGCATCCGGCGATCAAGGCAATCTCGTTTACGGGCGGCACCAAGACCGGTGCCGCGATCGCGAGTGTCGCCGCACCGCAATTCAAGAAGCTCTCGCTCGAGCTCGGCGGCAAGAACCCGACGATCGTGTTCGCCGACTGCGATCGGGAGCAGGCGCTCGATGGGGCATTGCGCGCCGCCTTCGCCAACCAGGGTGAGCTGTGCCTGTGCGCCTCGCGGATCTTCGTCGAACGATCGATCTACGAGCCTTTCAAACGGGAGCTGGTGGCGCGGACCGAGGCGCTTCGGCTGGGTGATCCACTCTCCGAGGATACCGAGCAAGGGGCGCTCGTCACCGAGGCGCATCTCGACAAGGTCCGGTCCTACGTCCAACTCGCGCGGGAAGAGGGGGGTCGGATCCTCACGGGCGGCGTGCGCGTCACGGTGCCGGGGCGTTGCGAGGCCGGTTATTTCTTGAAGCCTGCCATCCTCGAGGGGCTTACCCACGATTGCCGCACGAACCGCGAGGAGATCTTCGGGCCCCTCGCCTGCCTCCTGCCCTTCGATGATGAGGACGAGGTGATCGCAGAGGCCAACGGCACGGAATTCGGGCTTGCGGCCTCGGTCTGGACGCGGGATCTGCAGCGCGGCCACCGGATCGCGCAAAGGCTCGACACCGGGGTGGTCTGGGTCAACACTTGGCTGCTCCGCGATCTCCGCACTCCTTTCGGCGGCATGAAGCACTCGGGCGTCGGCCGCGAAGGAGGGTTCGAGACGATGCGGTTCTTCACCGAGGCCAAGAACGTGTGCATCAAGCTGTAGTATCGGCCTGCGCGATTCAGAGCGCCGGCAAGACCTCCGCGTGCACGTAGCCGATGATTTCATCCGGGGCGCGGTGGTCAAGCACCGGCATCCATAAGTCCTTCACCTGTCCCGCGAACTCTTCCCAGGTGGGTTTGGGGGTCACCCCCGATTCCCGAGCCAACGCGCCCCTCAATACGACGATCGCCTCTTGGTTCATGGAGCGATGATGCGCGGCAGCGGTTTCCTTGAGCCTCTGGTAGAGATCGTCGGGGACGTTGCGTAGTACCAGGGTGGCCATGATCGATTACCTCATCAAGACATGCTAGCGCAACGCTGGCATTCTGCTAAACGACCCTCAAGCCGCGCCACGGGTCCATTGCAAGCCCGCGCTGAATCTCCTATCGTTCTTTCATTCTGTCATCGCCATGCCTGCCCACTTCGACCTCGTCATCACCGCCGACTATCCGAGCCGCACGGCGGAGCTCCGCCTGCTCGACGCGCACGGCCAGCTCGCCTACCGGCAGACCGGTTTCAAGACCATCGCCGTTTCCCGCCAGCAGGGATTGTTCGACCTGCGGGACTACCTACGCCATTACGTCGATAAGGGAAAGGAAGCGGCGAGCGTCGCGGAGATCGGCGTGTGCATCGCCGAGGAGGTGTTGGGCGAGGGAATCTTCCGAATGCTCTGGGCGTCCGAGTCTCAGCGCACGCTCCGCATCCGGTTGCCCGGCGCGACCGAGGAGGAAAATCACCTGGCCGCCGCACTCGCCCGCGTGCCGTGGGAGATGGCCCGGCCGGCGGCGGACCAGCCCACGCTCGGCGAACGGAACCTCCTGGTCCGTGTCGTCCATGACATGGCGGCGCCGGACACGCAGCCGCTTGAGATCGGCAAGGACGAGTGCCTGCGCGTGCTGTTCGTCTTCGCCGAGGCGCGGGCGCTGGGTTCGCGCCCATTGGCCGCTAGGCTGGAGCGACGGATGTTGCGCCGGCTCTTCGAAAAGGAAATCTACCCGCAACGCCGCATCGTCGCCCACTTCCTCACCCATGGCGTCACCCGCGAGCGGCTGGCGGGGCAGATCCAGGAAAACGGCGGCTACCACATCGTCCACTGGAGCGGGCACGGGCACCTGAACCTCCTCGAGCTGGCTAAGACTGGTGGAGCGAAGGACCACCTCTCCGGCGACAACCTGCTCGATCTCTTCATTAAGGCAGGAGGCTTCCTCCCGCGCCTCTTCTTCTTGAGCGCCTGCCATTCCGGCGACATCCTGCGGGTGAAGGACTGGAACGACTTCCTCGCCATCGCCCAGGGCAAGGAGCCGGGCGCGAAGGACACACCTGCCTTGGAAACCAAGGACATCGCGCTGGATGCAGAGCCCGGCTACACCGGCACCGCCCATGCGCTGCTCCAGGGCGGCGTGTCGTCGGTGGTCGCCATGCGCTATGCCGTGGGTGACGACTATGCCCGCGACCTGGGTGTCGAGTTCTACCGGGCGCTCTTGGCCCACCCGCAGCCGAAGACCGCCGCCGCGGCCCTGACTATGGCCCGGCAGTCGCTGCTCGATCCGAGGAAGCACGACCCCGTCCGTTACGTTGTCTGCGATCACGCCACGCCCGTGCTCTATGGCGCGGAGCAGCCCGGCCTCTGCTTCCAGAAGGGCCGCAGCCCCGCGCTCGATACCCGCAATCCCCGGCTCCACACGATTGCCGAGCTGACCACGGCGGGACACGAGCACTTCGTCGGGCGCACCTGGGAGCTGGCCGGGCTCGGCGCGGAGTTCATCGGGTCCACGACCGGCACGGAAGTGAAGCCCGTGGCCGTGATCACGGGTCTCGGGGGCATGGGCAAGACGGCGCTGACGGCCGAGGCTCTCGGGCTCTGGGAGTCGCGTTTCGAGTGGGTGCTGCTCTACCAGGCCAAGCCGAATGCGCTGGGCTTCGACGCGACGCTACGCGACATCCACCTGAAGCTCAACGCCGAGCTGGGCCGTTACCACGAGCACGTGAAGTCCCGCCCCGCGGACGCGATCTACCGGGCGGCCGACGCGGATCTCACCGGCCCGGAGCGGCTGGATCGCCTCACGCAGAACCTCGTCCGCGTCCTCCGTGATGAGGCCATCCTGCTCGTGCTGGACAACTTCGAAACCAACCTCAAGCCGCAGGCAGAACCCGGTAACGCGGCCGAACCGCTCTGGGCCTGCCAGGACCCGGCCTGGGACCGCTGTCTCTCCCGGCTCGCGACGGAGCTGGTCGGCACGCCCTCGCGGGTGCTGATCACGTCCCGGCGACCGCTGGCCGCGCTCGCCGGAACGGCGTACCACGGCGTGCCGCTCGGTCCGCTGCCCTCGGGCGAGGCCGCGCTCTACCTGCGCGAGCACGCGGGCTTGAGCCGGATGGTCTTCAGCGGCGACGGAGGGGAAAAGGCCCTCGCCCTGCGCTTGCTCAATGCTAGCCGTTTCCACCCGCTCTTGATGGACCGCCTGGCCCGCCTGGCCTCGGGCGGGCCGGCGCTACGGCCGCAATTGATAGAGGCCCTGTCGGCGCTGGAGAGTCGCCACGACTACACACAGCTTCCCGCCCTGTTCGCCACCGGCCCGGGGGATGCGAAGGAGCTGGCCTACCTGAACGACGCCCTAGCCACCTCGCTGGACCAGCTCATCCGCGACGCCGGCCCGGACGCGCGCCGTTTGCTGTGGATGATCGCCGTGGCCAATGATCCTGTCAGCCTCGTCCAGCTGCAGAGCGTGTGGAGCGGAGAAAAGTACGAGCACGAGAAACTATGGCAGATCAAGCAGATGCTGGACAGGCTGCCGCAGCTCCCGCCAAAGCTTCAGGAGCAATTGAAAGCCATGCCGCCGAAGGTCCATGCGATGCTCGACGCCCTGCCGCCCGAACCGCTAGCCCGGCTCGATCAGGCGTCAATACTACGCTACTTGCTGGCTGTGGGCTTGGTCGCCGAGGAACGCACTGGGCCGGACCATGAGAGCCCCAACCTCACTTGCCACGAGCTGGTGCGCGCGCGCATCCGCGCTTGGATGCACGATCACTCCCCGGACCGGGCCGACCTGACGGAAAACACGATCCGTCTTGCCTATGCCGATTGGCTGGAAGCGGAGTGCAAGGCGCACCTGCACCGGGACATGACCATCGCTCGCGAGGCCGGCAGCCGCGCCCTCATCTATTACATCCAGGCGGGGGCCTACGAGCGGTTGTCCAGTTTCGCCAGCGACGTGGTGACAAGTCCCGGCGATCCCCGCCAGTTGGCGGAATTGCTACCGCACATGGAGACCGCCGCCGAGTCCGCTCCGCCGGGCAGGCCGCGCTGGGTCTGTCTCGGCCACCTCGCCGATGCGCTGAGTAACGCAGGTCACGACGATGTTAGCCTACCCTTTTTCGAACAGGCCGCCGTCCAGGCCCGCAGCGCCGCCGAAGCCGCCCAAGCTGGAAGTGAAATCGGGCAACAGGCCTGGATCGATCTCGCCTGGATCACCGGCAACTGGGGCAACGCTCTCACGAAGTGCGACGAATTTGAGACCGCACGCCAACGGCAAACTGAGAGTGCTGAGGCCTCGAAAAAATCGGGCCAACCGGCCGTCCATGTCATCGGTAGAGAACTGGAAACCCTACGCATCGATATCCTGCAGGGCGAGGCTAAGCAAGCGCTGCCGCAGGTGGAAGCAAAGCTGGCGCAGGTGGCGAACTGGTGGCGGCAGCACCGCTCCGGCCTGAAAGTGCCGGAGGCACCCGATCTCGAGGACCTCGCCCGCGTGCTTATCAGCGCCCTCGACATCGTCAGGAAGGCCCACTTTGTCGAACAAGTCTGGCCGTGCGCCCTATGCTCCATCGATGCTGTGCTGAAGGTAAAGCAAGTGCTGAACCGCTCGCCGGAGGACATTGCCAAAGATCGGATGAACCGTGCCAACGTACTGATGAAACTGGGCAGCTTTGGGGAGGCGAAGCTTGAAATGGAGGACTGTCTCCAGGTCTTCCGAGACGATTTCGCCCAGAGTGCGACAATACTCAGTTCTCTCGCCAACCTGTTCTACGAACAAGGCGACGTGGCCCAGGCCATCACCCAGCAGCGCCGTGCCCTCTCCCTTCGCAATCAGTTGCCCCATCCTCGTGACCGCGTCATCTCGCACGCCAACCTGAGCAGCTACCTTTGGGACAGCGGCGCCCAGAGCGCCCGCGTCGAAGCCCAGCGCCACCGGCTTGCCGGCCTCGTTTACTTGCTCGTCGCCAGGCTGGGACAGTACCTCCCGATTTGGTTGGCCAACTACGCCTTCCACCAAACTCAAACTGACGGCGCGTCGCCGGTCATGCCGCGTGTGGCTGAACTGCTCGCCGATCCCGCCTTTCGCCCACTGGACGACTGGCTCCACCAGCGGCAGGCCGACGTGGGCGAGCTGCAGGCCGCCGTCGACCAGCTCCTGGATCAGGCCCGTCAGTCGGTGCTGAAAGAGGACTAACTTTCATGATTCGATTGACGCAGCGCCCCTGATTATGAAATAATTCAAAGATCGTGGCTTTGGCTGCGAGTTTTTTTGTCGTCTCGGATCTGTATTATTTCACGCTAACAGGATGCCGAGAACTCGAAAGAACCACTGTGGCTCCGTCATTCCAGCGCAAGCTGGAATCCACAAAGCAATCCGTTTTATACATGAGCAGGCCCTGGACCCCAGCTTTCGCTGGGGTGACGACTTTTCTCACAAGCTGTAATTGAGGCAACGGAGCTTATCAGCATGACTACATCCACAATCTCAGAACGCCCGCTCGCGGAGCTGCTCACCGAGCTCGAAACCGCCGTGCGCGCCGGCGATCGCGTCCGCGCCACGGCGCTCGAACAGATGATCCTGCAACGCCTGGCGACCGAGGCGGCTGACTGCGATGACGTCGAACGCCGCGTCCGCGCCTTGATGGCGGAGCTGGATCGGCCGGCCGCCGGCCCGCTCAAGAGCCTGGACCCGTTCGACCTCGAACGCGGCAGCCCGTCACCCGACGCCGATGGGGTGGTCTATCCGGTGTGGTTTGGCACCAACCGAAAGCCAACTGCCCCAGGTCATAGAGGGGGTGATGGCTTCACCGGTGAGCGCCACGACCGCATCACCCGCGGCCGCGTGGAGGTGTATGTGCCGGAGGCGCACCGCTTCGGCGAGACCGGCACGAGCTTCTGGGAACGTCTGCGGCGTTTCGACCTGCGAGACGACCACCTGCGGATCCAGCACGTCGAGAAACAGGACCGCGATGCCTTCTTCGCCGAGATCCAGCAGGCGGTGCAGGCCGCCCGCGCGAAGGGAGAAAAGCCGCACGCGCTGTTTTTCCTGCATGGGTTCAATGTGAGCTTCCAGGATGCGGCGATCCGCGCCGCGCAGATCGGCGTCGACCTGAAGGTGGCGGGCGCGACGGCGTTCTTCAGTTGGCCCTCGCGCGGCAAGGTGGCGGCCTATCCGGTGGACGAGGCGAGCATCGAGGCCAGCGAGGGCGCCATCACGGATTTCCTCGTGGACTTCACCGC
>JBOIDT010000055.1:0-7242 GCA_050740755.1 Gammaproteobacteria bacterium | reverse complement strand
CAGTCCGTTTCGAGGGTCTTAGACTGGCGTGGTGAACGGGTTAGTCCCTTGCCCGTCAGGAGCGAACCAATCATGATTACCATGGCGATCGAGCGCGAGCCGGCTTCGGCTCTGTTTGTTACAGAGGCTGATCGGTGGGCTGCGGTCGTGCGGCGCGACCCCGCCGCTGACCCCGAGACCCTGGTGTGCGATCTCGAGGACCGGTTCCCCAAGGCCCGACTGATCGGCGGCGACACGCAGTTCGAGCAACTGGTGGCCAATATCGTCGGCTTCGTCGAGGCGCCGGCGCTCGGGCTCGATCTACCGCTCGACGTGCGTGGCACCGCGTTTCAACAGCGGGTCTGGCAGGCGCTGCGTGAGATCCCGGCAGGCTCGACCGCGAGCTATAGCGAGATCGCAGGGCGCATCGGCGCGCCGAAGGCGGTGCGCGCCGTGGCGCAGGCCTGTGCCTCGAACCTTATCGCCGTCGCCATTCCCTGCCATCGCGTGGTGCGCAATGACGGTGGGCTTTCCGGCTACCGATGGGGTGTCGAGCGCAAGCGCGCGCTGCTCGACCGCGAGAGCGCCTCATGACCACGGCCGCCCGACCAATCGCGATTAGATGCGCCTGCATCCGTTTGGTGCCATGAACGTGGCGCCATGAGCTGGGCCGTGAAGGGCATGGGTGTGGCGTTGCTCACCTTGGTCTTGATCGCGCTCTGCGTTTGGGGTGTGCTCGCGATCTACTACTCCGATCTAAACAGTGGGACGTTGAGAACGGCGCTTGCGGCCGTTTTCAGCGTTCTAGGGTTCCTCGTGGTCTTAGCGTCCGTGCTGGGTGCGTGGCGCTGGCCCGCCGCGTGCGCCTTCCTCGGGATATTCCTGGCCGTGGTGGCGTGGTGGACCACGATCGAGCCCTCGAACGATCGCGACTGGCGGCCCGAGGTGGCCCGGCTGCCGTATGCGACCCAGGATGGTAATCGGATCACCCTGCACAATATCCGCGATTTCGACTATCGGAGCGAGACGGATTTTACCCCACGCTACTACGACAAGACCTTCGATCTGGATAAGCTCGATTCCGTGGACCTGCTCGCGGCTTACTGGATGGGCCCGGCCATCGCCCACATCTTCGTGAGCTTCGGGTTCGACGGAAGGGACTATGTGGCCATGTCCGCCGAGACGCGCACCAAGCGCGACGAAGGCTATTCATCGATCAAGGGCTTTTTCAAGCAATACGAGCTGATCTACGTGGTGGGCGATGAGCGCGATCTCATCGGCCTGCGGACGACTTACCGCAAAGACCCCCCGGAGGACGTCTACCTCTACCGGGTCCGGGCGCCGATCGAGAACCTGCGGCGTTTTTTCATGGACTACATCCGCCAGATCAACGCGCTCGCGGAGCGGCCGGCGTTCTACAACACGCTGACCACTAACTGCACCACCAATCTCTTGCTCCATACCCGCGTCAATCCCGAACATCTGCGCTATTCGTGGAAGGTGCTCCTGAGCGGCTACTTCCCGGAATACGCCTACGAAGCGGGCCGGCTCGACACCAGCCTGCCGTTCGAGGAGCTTCGCAAGCGCTCTAAGATCAACGCGATCGCGGCAGCAGCCGGCACCGCACCGGACTTCTCACAACGGATCCGGGCCGACCTACCGAACCCCACGGCGGTACCTGCCGACCCTGGCCGTATCGAATGAAGACCGCCACGCGGTGGCGGCACTGACGTACCTGGCCAATGAGTGCGGCTACGATCTCAAGAAGCACTGCGGTGCCATCAAGTCGGGCGAAGGGCGTGTCATCGATTGCATGAAAAAGAACGAAAAGCCCTGAGCAGTCGTTGCAGCCAGGCGATCAAGGACCCCGGCGCGAAGGTCGAGTGAACCGAGCCCTGCGCCCCGGTGAGGCTTGGGCTAAAATAATCGAAGGAGGTTGCCCATGAAGACGAACTGGTGGCGGGTCGTACTGTCGGCATCGGTCTTACCCATCCTCGTGGCCTGCGCGGCACCGGAGGCGACCAGCCGCGCGGCGGAGTCGCCACTCGCCGGACCCGCGGCGGCGGCGCCGGTCGAGCCACACGCCGATGCGGAGGCGATTCTGATGGGGATGGCCGAGCTCTTGTCCCGAACCCAGCGCTTCAGCGTGAACGTCCGGAGCGGTTACGACGCCGTCCAACCCTCCGGCCAGAAGATCGAGTTCGGCGACAACCGCACGCTCACCGTGAGCCGGCCGGACCGCCTGCGTGCCGAGGCCGAGCACAGCGGCGGCGACAAGCAACTCGTCCTGTTTGATGGCAAGGCGATCACGGTCTTCAGCAGCCCGCGAAACGTCTACGCGAGCATATCCAGACCCGGTAACCTCGACGAGGCGATCGCCTATTTCATGCGGGATCTCCACATGCGGCTGCCGCTCGCCATGCTGCTCGTCAGCCGGCTACCGGCCGAGCTCGAACGCAGGGTCCAGTCCCTGGACTACGTGGAGAAGACCAATATCCTCGGTGCCCCCGCCCACCACCTGGCCGGGCAAACGACGACGGTGGACTTCCAGATATGGGTCGCGGACGGTGGTCGGCCGCTGCCCCAGCGAGTGGTCTTGACCTACAACGATTCGGAGGGCGAGCCTCAGTTCCGGGCGCACTTTTCCGACTGGAACCTCGCGCCGGAGGTCACCGAGTCGATGTTTGCATTCACGCCCCCCGAGGGGGCGGAGAAAATCGCCTTCCTCCCTCAGTTGCGTGCGGTCGCTGTCCCACGGAAGGCAGCGCCAGACCAGAGCGGAGAACAGAAATGAAGACTAGACCTTTGGTGATGGTCACGACCATCGTCAGCGCCCTCGTGTTCCTGGGGGGGCTCGTGGATGACGCGGACGCCCGGCGTGGAGGGGGCGGTGGTGGCTTTTCCCGCGGAGGCGGCGGTGGCGGCGGGGCGGCCGCTCGTAGCGGCGGCGGTGGCAGGGCGGCCACTCGCAGCGCCGGCTTCTCCCGCGGCGGCGCCGCGGCGGGCGGCAGCTTCTCGTCACGAACGAGCACGGCCTCGCGCCAAGCGGGTGCGACTCAGAGGTCTCTGCAACGGTCCCAGACCCAGCAGACACGCACCACGGAGCGCTCGGGTACGCGCCAGCAGGCGGCAGGCGCAGACCACGGAACGAACCCAGGCGCGGGCCGACACGAGGACACATGGGCAGTCCGAGAGGACCGACCGACAAGCTCAGCATCAGGAGGGTCGCACCGAGCGATCCGAACAGCGCCAGCAGGGATACACCGAACGGACCGATGTGCGCCAGCAGGGCTACACCGAACGGCAAGCCAATCGGCAAGATTACGCGCGAGACCATTGGGACGATGACGACTGGGACAATGATTGGGACGACGATGATTTCGGGGAGGCCCTGGTGGCCGGCGCGGTGGTCGCGGGAACGGCCGCGGTCGTGGGTGCGGCTATCTCGTCCGCCTCGGCGCCAAGCTATACCACCTATCACTATTACAATACGCTACCGTGTACTCCGGCGACGGTGGTGTCGGGCGGCGTGACCTACTACCAATGCGGCGCCACCTGGTACAACCAGGCGTACTCGGGCGGCAGCGTCACCTATGTGACCGTAACGCCGCCTCCAGGGTATTAGATTGAGCGTCTCTCGGATGCGGGAGCGGAGGCTCGGCAAGCGGCGTCGGAACGCTCAGGGACGAGCCCCTGGGAGGTCACTCTGTTGCCTCGTCAGCGTGTTCGTACCCCGCGCAGCCGCAGCGCGTTGGTGATGACGGACGCCGAGCTCAGGCTCATGGCCAACGCGGCGATCATGGGAGAGAGCAGCCATCCGGTGAGCGGATACAGGAGCCCGGCGGCCAGCGGCACGCCGAGCGCGTTGTAGACGAAGGCGAAGCCGAGGTTCTGCTTCATGTTGGCGACGGTGGCTTCGGATAGCGCCCGAGCGTGCGCGATGCCGCGCAGGTCGCCCTTCACGAGCGTGACCGCTGCGCTGCTCATGGCCACGTCGGTGCCCGTGCCCATGGCAATGCCCACTTCGGCCTTGGCCAGGGCCGGCGCGTCGTTGATCCCGTCGCCGGCCATGGCGACGACTCTGCCTTCCTTCTGCAGGCGTTCGACGAGCGCGAGCTTGTCCGCCGGCTTCACCTCGCCATACACCTCGTCGATGCCCAGGCGGCCGGCGACCGCGCGGGCGGTGGTCAGCCCGTCGCCCGTGGCCATCACCACACGGAGGCCGGCGCCCTTCAGCGTGGCCAGAGCTTCGGAAGTGCTGGACTTGATCGGGTCCGACACGGCCAGAAGGCCCATCAAGCGGCCATCGACCCCCAGGTGCATCACGCTGGAGCCCTGGGCGCGCAGGGCCTCTGCCTGGGAAGTCAGGCTGTCCACCGCGACGCCAAGCTGGTGCATCAGCGCCGCGTTGCCGAGCGCGAGATCGCGCCCCGCCACCCGACCGCGCACACCGATGCCCGAGCTTGACTCGAAGGTCTCGGGCTTGTCGAGCGCGAGACCGCGCTCGCGGGCGGCGCGCACGATGGCGTCCGCCAGTGGATGTTCACTGCCTTGGTCCAGGCTCGCCGCCAGTCGCAGCACCTCGTCTGCTTCTACCCCATCGCTGGGTACGGCGCGGTCGAAGGCGGGCTTGCCTTCGGTGAGCGTGCCGGTCTTGTCCACGATCAAAGTGTCGACCGTGCGAAAGCGCTCGATGGCGGCGGCGTCGCGGAACAGTACGCCCTCGGTAGCCGCCTTGCCGGTGGCCACCATGATCGACATGGGCGTGGCCAGCCCCAGCGCACAGGGACACGCGATGATGAGGACCGCCACCGCATTGATGAGGCCGTAGACCCAGCTCGGCTCGGGGCCGAAGAAGCCCCAGAGGAAGAAGGTCAGAAGGGCGATGGCAACGACCAACATCACGAACCACCCGGCCACTCTGTCCGCCATGCGCTGCATGGGCGCCTTGGTGCGCTGCGCCTGTGCGACCATCTGCACGATCTGCGCGAGCATCGTCTGCGCGCCGACCCTTTCGGAACGCATGACCAGCGCCCCGCTGGTGTTGAGCGTGGCGCCGATCAGCTTGTCGCCCGGGCCCTTGGTGACCGGCAGCGGCTCGCCGGTCAGCATGGATTCGTCTACTGCGCTCTGGCCCTCGATCACCACGCCGTCCACGGGCACCTTCTCGCCGGGCCGGACTCGTAGGGTATCGCCAACATGAACGTGAGAGAGGGCCACGTCCTCCTCGTTGCCGTCAGCGTTGATCCGGCGCGCGGTCTTCGGCGAAAGTCCGAGCAGCGCCTTGATGGCGGCAGAGGTCCGCGCGCGCGCCTTGAGCTCGAGGAGCTGGCCCAGCAACGTGAGCGAGATGATGACCACCGCGGCCTCGAAGTACACCGCCACGCGTCCCATCGACACGAACGAATCCGGGAACACGCCGGGCGCGACCGTCGCGACAACGCTGTATGCGAACGCCGACGCGGTTCCGAGCCCGATCAGCGTCCACATGTTTGGACTGCGGCTTCCGATCGACTGCACGGCGCGCACGAAGAAAGGCCAACCGGCCCATAGGACGACCGGCGCCGACAGGACGAGCTCGATCCGGCTCTGCGACGCCATGTCGAACCACCCGAGCTGATGGCCGAACATCGCCAGCACGGTGACGATGACCGTGAGCGGCAGGGTCCACAAGAAGCGCCGCCGGAAGTCGGCGAGCTCGGGATTCTCTTCGTCTTCGACGCTCGGCAGCTCGGGCTCGAGCGCCATCCCGCACTTCGGGCACGCTCCCGGGTGGTCCTGCCGGACTTCCGGATGCATCGGGCACGTGTAGACGGTGGCTGCCGGGGCGGGCGCGGGTGCCGCGGCAGGCTCGGGGGCCAGGTAGTCGAGCGGGCGGGCGGCGAATTTCGCCCTGCACTTCTCACCGCAGAAGAAATAGGTCCGGCCCGCATGCTCGTGCCGATGCGGCGACTCGGCCGTGACGCTCATGCCGCACACGGGATCCTCCGATGAGGACTCAGACAGTGCGAGCGGATGATGGTCGCCGTGCCCACCGTGATGATCGTGTCCGGGTTGTTCCATTACGTCGCGCCCACGAGCTCTACGAAGCCCGCCTCTCGACCTCGGTGCCCGGGGGGGCGAGCTCCGCGGCGGCGCGGAGGAGCGCCGCGTTGTACGAGCCTTTTCGCAGGCTTCCGGCGAGGTCGATGATTCTTTCCATGGTCTCGACATGCATCCAACGCCAAGACTGCGAGACTATAGCAAGAGTATAAACTGACAGGCAACGTGCTCCACGACGCACACACGGCGCTCCTAACGCGTGAGCATGGGATCCGGCGGATCTGCACACGAGATGCGGATTACCACCGGTTCTCCTTTCTCGAAGTCGTCGATCCCCTATAGCCTGGGCATGAGCCGTCGAGCGCCATACCAATGACCCCCGGTATGAACGACGGATCGATACGCCCGGGATTTCACGTCCCGAAAGGTCATGGCGGCCCGAGAGGTCCATGTGGAGCCCCGCCACCTCCAAGGTGGTGACGGCGGCCTGGGCCGTAACAGGGCCTCGATGCGGGCCATGAGCTCCGCGAACGAGTAGGGCTTGGTGAGGTAATCGTCGCCCCCCGCGCGCAGCCCGCGCGCCCGGTCATCGACCTGGGCCAGCGCGCTCAGGATGAGGATGGGCGTCTTGTGGCCCTGGTCGCGCAGCGCCTGGATGATCGCCAGACCGTCGAGTCCGGGCAGCATGCGGTCGACGATGACGAGATCGAATGGCTCGCTGGTGGCGAGAAACAGTCCGTCCCGGCCGTCCGGGTCGGGCAGACGCATGTCGGTGAGGCATAGATAGAATTCGCACGCCTCGCCCAGCGTGGCCGCGGTGACGCACCCGATCCCAATGCGCGTCAGGATGATGTCGAGGAGATCGCGGCTATCCGGCTCGTCGTCGACGACGAGGGTCAGCGGAGTAGGCAAGGCCTTTGGATGCTCGCGTACAATATACTCTGAACGAAACGATACCTATATTTCCATTTCTATAACAACGTGTCCCATGATACTAGGAGATCATACCCGTATCAGGAAAGCAGAGCGCCGCCAACATTCAAGTATTCTGGTTTCGGCAATCCGTGTCGGGGCTACCTGTAAGATTCCCTAAATTCAGACCTCCTGATCTCACAGACCCATCCTGCGGCGTTCGGTAGGAGCAAAGCAAGAGATTGATCAAGCGGTTAGGAACGGAGTGGTACGGTCCAGACACATAGGTAACACTTTAGTCCGGGGACA
>JBOIDT010000054.1:0-17630 GCA_050740755.1 Gammaproteobacteria bacterium | reverse complement strand
GCCCCCTGCGACGACGGCGATGGGGTAGGTGATGGGAACCTCGGTGGCCACCGTGAAGGCGACGCGGACCCGGTCCTTGCGGATCGCGGCGTCGGTGGCATAGACGAAGGCGACATCGACCTCGGCGCGCGCGACATAGTCGAGGCCTTGGCGGACGTTGTGCGTGTACACCGCCTTGGCCGCGATCGCCGGCCAGTACCCGGCTTTCTCCAGTGCGGATCGGGCGTAGCGGCCGGCCGGTACGCTCTCTGGGTGGCCGAGCGCAATGCGCTCCACATCGGCGCGCGCCATATCGGACAGTTCCTGGGGTATGACCCCGCGGTCGGCGGGTACGACCGCCACCAGCGTGTTGCGGGCGAAGTCCTTGCGGGTGGTCGGCTCGACGAGCTTCGGCGCCGTGGCCTTGTCCATGGAATCCTGGTCCGCCGTGGCCAGCACATCGACCGGCGCGCCCG
The DNA here is from genome assembly GCA_050740755.1 of Gammaproteobacteria bacterium. Classification (GTDB taxonomy): domain Bacteria; phylum Pseudomonadota; class Gammaproteobacteria; order JACCXJ01; family JACCXJ01; genus JACCXJ01. The sequence continues at coordinate 17,175 of JBOIDT010000054.1, read as the reverse complement.
CCGCGAGCTGCTGGACCAGGGCGTCGGACGCGCCGAAGTTGAACCGGACGTCGGTGTCGGGGTTCTGCGCCTCGAAGGCCCGGCCGATCTCCCTGAAGGCATCGGTCAGGCTGGCTGCCGCGGAAACGGTGACCTCGGCCGCCGGCGCCGTGGATGCGCACGCCAGTAGCCCGGCTGCGCAGAGCCACCTGTTCCAAAGGGATCGCATCGCCACCTCGCTTTGCACTGTGGCCTAGCGAAATATACAACCTTACATAACGGATCGCCAATAGCGGGACGACCCGCTGTGCGGGCCGAAGCGGATCGCGTCTCGTCACCGAGGTGGACTCCATTCAGCGCCTCCACGAACCCATCGGCGGGCCCAGGGGCCAATTTGGTCGGCTTCATCAAGATCGACGGGGCCTTCGTCCGCCCCTAACCTATTACACTGCCCAGGCCAAGGGCCTACACCGCCGCCTCGGTACGTCGTGCTCGGATTGCTCTTTCGTCCTCGCAGGCATTGACATGAACTGGATGATTTACGGCGCCAGTGGTTATACCGGCGAGTTGATTGCCCGCGAAGCGAAGCACCGCGGTCTCAAGCCCATATTCGCCGGCCGCAGCGCGGACAAGGTTGCAGCGCTGGCCACGGAGCTCGACTGCGAATGCCGCGTGTTCGGCATCGGCAACCCTGACGAGATGGCGAGGTGGCTCCAGGGTGTAGGTCTGGTGTTGCACTGCGCCGGCCCGTTCTCCGCCACCAGCGCGCCGATGATCACGGCCTGCCTCAAGGCCAGGGCGCACTACCTCGATATCACCGGCGAGATCAGCGTCCCCGGCGCACGGCGCATGATTGCCAACGCCAAGCGCGCCAACTACCTCCGCTGGCTATTGGGCTCCCGGCCGGTGCAGAGTTTCCTCAAGAAGACGGCCGGACAGTTGAAAGGCCCGAATGCCGAGCTGCGCGCCAGCCAGCCAACCTACGTCTGGGGCGAAGCAACCAACGCCAGGGGACAGAAGAAGACGGCACGCATCAAGACCGAGAACGGCTACAGCCTGACGGTGACCGGCTCACTCGCGGTGATTGATTTTCTCACGAGGAACACGCCGGCGGGCGGCAGCTACACGCCCGCGACGCTGATGGGCGCGGATCTGGTAACCCGGCTGCCCGGCTCGGGGCCGATGACGATCGAGTAATAGGGCCTCGCGCAGCGAGCAGGTAGCGAGTTGGCTTTGAAACGTCTTTCTGGGAGCCACGCAGTGCAAGATCTCGTGACCAAAAAGCGCACGTTTGGCACGACCGCTAAGGCGATCGCGAAAGACCCCGGTCCTTTCGTCATGCGGGTCGCCAAAGGATTTCGCGCGAACCAAGGATTTTTGCTGGCCGGGGCGGTTGCCTATCACACCCTGCTGTCGCTCGTGCCCATCGGGTTGTCGAATTTTGTCGAAGAAGCGGAATTGCTACGGACGATGGATCGCTACCTCGAGCTCGTCGTTCCGGGTCAGTCCGACGCGATCATGGCAGAGCTCACTACCTTTCTCGACCATCGCGATGTCATCGGTTGGGTCTTGATCGTCACGATCATTTTTTTCAGCTCGCTCGCCTTCACCGTGCTGGAAAATGCAATGTCGGTGATCTTCCACCATCGGGCCGCGATCAAACGGCGGCATTTCCTCATCTCGGCGCTCATCCCATACTGCTTTATCCTGTCGCTGGGAATCGGTTTGCTGGTCGTGACGGTCGTGTCCGGCTTCCTCCAGACGATGGGCGCCGAGGACATCGACTTATTCGGTAAGACATTTTCGCTGGGCGGGCTTTCCGGATTCCTGTTCTACGCAATCGGCGTGCTCGGCGAGGTTCTCGTCCTGTCGGCGATCTACCTCGTCATGCCGGTGGGTCGCTTGTCATGGCGTCACGCATTGATCGGCGGCATCACAGCGGCGGTGTTGTGGGAAATCACCCGCCACACGCTCGTCGTCTACTTCTCGACATTGTCGCAAGTCAGCGTCGTGTACGGTTCACTGACGACTTCTATCGTCGTGCTGCTGAGCCTGGAAATCGCGGCGATGGTTCTATTGATCGGGGCACAGGTCATCGCGGAATACGAGCGTTACCGTAGCGAGAGGGCCGACGCGGCGCCCAAAAGGTCAAGATGAAAAGGGGACGGATTTATTCTTGAGCCCTTCGGGGGCGCAGAACAGGCCGTTATTGGCGCTCCGGGGCCGCGACACCGGCGGCTCAGGGCAACGGCCCCCTCGATCGCAGCGCCCGTATCGCCCCGGCCAGTTCGCCTGCCATCTGCGCGAGCGCCCGGCCATGGGCCGCGGCCAGGGCTTCGTGGTCGGAGCCTCGCGCCGGCTCGGAGACGAAGGACCGGCCGGTGCGGGCCGTGCCGCCCTCTGCGCCGCGCACGCTCCAGAGCGCCTCGATCGTGACGCGTTCCCCCAAGGTAGACTCGAAGCGCTGCACGTCGACCGCGATCCGGTAATCGGCGGCGAGGCTCGCGCTCTGATCCGCCGTCGCGATGCGCGCCGTGCGGAGCGCGCGCCGCAAATGCGCCGCGAGCACCCGCGGGATCTCGCTCTTGAGCGGCTCGGCCCAGCGGTGCAACTCGGACATCTCGACCCGGTGGCCGCCCGCGCGCACCACCATCTGGGGGCGATCCACGCCCTCGGGCACACTCACCGGAGCGATGGCCACGCTGTAATTCGACCCGGCGGCCGCGGCATCGCCGGTCGCGAGATCGCCCAGGGTGTAATCGGTCAGGGTGTAGAAGTATTCCTTCGGCGGCGTGCCGCAGCCCACCGCCGCCAGAGCCAGCGACAGCCCGATCCAAGCGCGACGCCCCGTCATGGCCGCTGCTTGCCCCGGATCAGCGATTCCGGATGGCGTTCGAGAAAATCGCTCAAATTACGGAGCGCTTCGGTCGCGCGCCGGACCTCGCGCAAGGTCTCCCGCAGATCGGCCTGCACGGGTGCGTCCGCCGCCAACAAACCATGTTCCGCGGTGGCGAGCGTCCGGCGTGCCTGCGCGAGGGTCGCGTGCAACTCGGGTGCGAGCCCGGTGCCGAAATCCTTGACCAGCTTGTCCACCGCCTGGAGCAGGGGATCGAGTCTCGCGAGAGCCGTGTGGACATCGTCGCCGATCTGTTCGAACGGTACTCGCTCGATCCGGGTCACGATGTTCCCGAGCATGGTCTGCAACTCCTCGAAGGCCCCCGGCATGGTCGGGATCTGGAGCGGCGTGCGTGTCGTATCGAGGCTGATCTTCGGGGCATTGGGGAAGAAATCCAATGCCACGTAGCGCTGGCCCGTCAACAGATTCCCGGTGCGCAACTGGCCGCGCAGGCCGCGATCGACATAGCGTCGCACACTCTCAACGAGGTCGCGAGCCGGGCTTACGGGACTCAGCAAGCGGGCCCGCAGGCGATCGGGGTAGATACGGATCTCCACCGGGCTGCGGATCTCCATCTTGGCGGGATCGATATCGAGACCGATCGCGGTCACCTCGCCGATGACGAGGCCGCGGAAATCGACCGCCGCCCCGACCGATAACCCGCGCACCGACTCATCGAACAGGAGCAGATAGGTTTCCGCGACCGTGTCCGGGTGCTCGAACGCCTTGCCCTGGTTGGCGAACAGCGTGAACTGGGTGTTGGGCTCCGAAGGCGGCCCGGGCTCGGCATCGGGTGGGTTCTGGAAGGCGATGCCGCCGAGCAGGATGGAGGTCAGTGACTGCGTCTGCACCCGGAACCCGCCGGCATCGAGCGCCACATCCACGCCGCTGGCGTTCCAGAAGCGGCTGCCGGCGGTGACGAAGCGGTCGTAAGGGGCCCGCACGAAGATGCGGAACGACACCTCCGTGCCGTCCTGAGCCAGCTTGAACCCGATGACTTCGCCGACCTGGAGGCGCCGGAAATACACTGGCGATCCGATCTCAAGCGAACCCAGCTCGTCGGCGCGCAGTACGAACTGCCGGCCGGGCCGATCGCCGGTGACGATGGGCGCGGTTTCGAGACCCGTGAACTTGCGCCGCGACTTGGTGCCCTTGCCGGGATCGATGCCGACATAGGACCCGGACAGGAGGGTCCCGAGGCCGGACACCTGCCCGCCCGCGACTCTTGGCCGCACCACCCAGAAACGCGTGTCCTCGACCAGGAACGATTCGGCCTGTTTGCCGAGCTCTGCCGTGGCGACGACGGTCTTGCGGTCCTCGCCGAGAACGACCTCGGTGACCAGGCCGATGTCCACCTCTTTGTATTTGATCTTGGTCTTGCCGGCCTCCAGGCCCTCGGCGGTCTTGAACTTGACGGTGATCGTCGGCCCGCGCTCGATGAATGCCTGGACGGCCAGCCAGGCGCCGATGACGGCCGCCACGATAGGCACGATCCAGACGAGTTGCAGCGCGCCGCGCTTCTTGGTCTCGGCGACGGCTTCAGGGAGATCGGCCAGATCCGGAACGGGCGTTTCGTCAGCCACGGCGTTCCTCGATCGGGTCCCAGATCAGCCGTGGGTCGAAGGTCTCTGCGGCAAACATGGTGAGCACCACGACGGCGCCGAAGGCGATCGCGCCCGGACCGGCCTTGATGGTCGCGAGCGCCTGGAACTGCACCAGCGCGGCCAGGATCGCGGCCACGAAGATGTCGACCATCGACCAGCGGCCGATGAACGCCACGATCCGGAAGAGGCGCGCGCGCCGCCCGGGGGCCCACGTGGCGCGCCATTGGACGGATACGGTGAGGACGGTGAGGGCACTGAGCTTCGCGAGCGGCACCACGATGCTCGCGAAGAAGATGAGCGCCGCGAGCGGCCATGACCCCGTGACGAACAGGAACACGACACCGCTCATGATGGTGTCGGTCTGCGCGCCGAACAGCGAACCGGTTTCCATCACCGGCAGGACATTGGCCGGGACATAGAGAACATACGCCGAAATCAATAGCGCGGAGGTGCGCGCCACGCTGTCGGGCTTGCGCGGGTGCAGCCGCGCGCCGCAGCGCCTGCACCACGAGGCGTGCGTATTGACGGTCGAACGATGCAAGAGACCACAGGCGTGGCACGCGAAGAGACCGACTCGCGCGGCGCTGATGGCCCTCACGGCAACGCCCGCACCCGCGCCCAGACCCCCTCGGCATCGAAGGACGCCGCTGTCGCGGCCAAAAGCAGCATGAGCGCGGCAAACGACCATAGCGCGACACCGGTGTGCACATGGGCGAGATGGGCGAGCTTCACCAGCGACACCAAGGTACCGAGCAGGAACACCTCGACCATCCCCCAGGGCTTGACCGCCTGGATCAGGCGTAACATCGCCGGCACGCCGGGCGGGACCCGCCCGAGCCTGAGCGGCACCAACACGTAGAGCAGGGCGGCGAGATCGATCGCCGGTATCAGGATCGTGGTCAAGAACACCAGCGCCGCGACCGCGCTCATGCCCGTCGCGTGCAGGGCCCGCACCGTACCGAACACCGTCGTCGAGGTGTGGTTGCCCTGGGAATCGAGGCCCAGGATGGGGAAGGTGTTGGCGATCACGAACAGCGCCGCGGCCGCGAGCGCATAGGCGAGGGTGTGATCGAGGCTGTCGGGGAGCTTGCGGTACAGCACCGCGTCACAGCGCGGGCAGCGCGCCGTCCCGCCCTCGGAAAGCACGACCGCGCGCTGGAGCAGGTCGCATTCCCGACAGGCGATCAGGCTGGGCCGCAGCGGCTTTTTCACAAGCCCTCACTGTACCATGCGGCGGGATGGGCGCGAGCCGCGTCGTCATCCCGGACACCCCGATCCCCGCCCCTTCCCTTTTGCGCGACCGGGAGATCCACTACCCTAACCCATGAGAAAGTTGGGGCCAATAATATGGCTAGCTCTTTGTCTTTGAAGCTTGGCGCATGAGCGCCCCTGTCCACCGCCCATCCCCTTCGCCCCGGCGCGCGGTCGCCGTCTGGCTCTTGCTCGTGTGCGCGGCGATCGCCGTCATGGTGGTCCTGGGCGGGGTGACCCGGCTCGCGCACGCGGGCCTCTCCATCGTCGAGTGGCGCCCGGTCACGGGGGTCCTGCCGCCCCGGTCCGACGCAGAGTGGGAAGAGGCCTTTGCCGCCTACCGGCGGTTCCCGGAATACCAGAAGCTCAAGCGCGGCATGGACCTCTCCCAATTCAAATCCATCTACTGGCTCGAATACCTGCACCGCCTGTGGGGGCGACTCATCGGCGTCCTGTTCCTCCTGCCCTTCCTGTGGTTTCTCGCGCGGGGTACGATCTCCGGGGTGCTCGCCGTGAAGCTCGTCGGGATGTTCCTGCTCGGCGGCGCGCAGGGGGTGCTCGGGTGGTATATGGTGAAGAGCGGGCTGGCCGACCGCCCCGATGTCAGCGCCTACCGCCTGACCGCCCATCTCGGTCTGGCGCTCCTGATTTATGGCTACGGCCTGTGGCTGGCCCTGGGGCTATTGGGGGCCGGGACAGAACGCCCGGCCTGCGGACGCCTGCGCACCTTCGTTGCCGCACTCATCGGTGTCGTAGGCATCACCATCCTCTCGGGCGGGTTCGTCGCGGGGCTGGATGCGGGGTTCGCGTACAACACCTTCCCGCTCATGGGCGGGCAACTGGTGCCGGAAGGGCTCTGGCTCCTCGAGCCTGTCTATCGCAACTTCTTCGAGAACCCGGTGACGGCACAGTTCGGTCATCGGGTGCTCGCGACCTTGACGTTACTCCTCATCGCGGCGTTGTGGCTCGGCGCCGGGTCCGCGGCCCTCCCGGCTCGTGCCCGCCTGGCCTGTCGGGGCCTCCTCGGTGCCGCCCTGCTGCAAGTCGGGCTCGGGATCGCGACGCTCCTCCTGGTCGTGCCGCTCCCCCTGGCCGCCGCCCACCAGGTCGGGGCCGTGCTGCTCTGGACGGCTGTCCTCTGGACCGCCATCGAGCTCGGTCCGCGCGCCAGCGCGTAGGACATCGGGACCTAGCCTGCCTCGCACCGGCCATCGTCTACCCCGACGATGCGATCGAAGATCAGCGTGGCACAACCTGCACAGACCATGGTGACGGTCTCCCACTCATGCCACTTCGGATCGAGGTTCTGGTATTCCGCCAGATGGGTTTCTTCGCGATCGTAGGGTTGGGGATGCGCGAGCTGGATCTGGAGCTGCAGCAAGGCCGACTCCCCGTTCGGTTGCGGATAGAGACGATCGAACCCTTGTAGCGCGGCCACGACCTCCTCGGCGCCCATCTGATCGGTGAGCGCCACGAAATCCAGGTAGTCGCGCGTCGCGTTGCGCTTCAGGATCAGCACACCCTTGATCCGCAGGATCTCCGCCGGGGTCGGCACGGTCAGCGCTTGGCCGCGATACTCGACCCGCAGGGTTTCGAGCGGCTGCTCCCGGATCAGTTGCCGGACCCCGGTCTCGATCCCGTCCAGGCTGCCAAGGATCAAGACCGGCCGTTGCACGCGCGTGGTCCGCCATCCCGCGACGGACTCCAGGTCCTCGAGCACGGCATCGAAGCGCCGGCGTAGATCACCCAGTACATGATCGGCATCGCGGGAAAAACGATGCCCGGCATACCAGGCCGTGGCCGTGCCACCCACGAGAACGGTACCGGGAACGATACCTTGGAGACGGGCAGCGGCGGAAAGCACCTGTTCCCAGTCAGGCGAGGTGTCGTTCGGCATAGTGCTTCCAGAAATGGTAGCGCTGCGCGTAGGGATCGGACACGTGGGCGGCGCATACCTGCAGCACCTTGGTCATTAGCAGCGGATCGGAAAGTACCGCACGGCGCAGCTCCACCCAGTCGTGGCGTTGGCCGCGGGCGATCACGTCGTCGATCGCCGCCCGGGTGTAGCGCTGATGATTCAGGTGGCGGTGGAGCATGGCTCTTTCCAACTGGCCGCCTCACTCTACCATCGTGCCGAATCGATACAACCTCCTGACGGCATTTATCGTGCGGGTGCTAGCGAAAATGGACCATGTCCGGGCAGGGCCAACTCCCCGGCGAGGATCCGCTCCAGGGTCTCGACCAGAAAACCATGCTCACGGGCCAGGACACGGGCGGCCAGTGTCTCGGGGCTATCGCCCGGGAGGAGGGGTACCCGGCACTGGGCGAGGATCGCGCCCCGGTCATAATCCCCATCGACGAGGTGAATCGTGACCCCGGTCTCGCTCGCCCCGGAAGCGAGTACCGTTTCGTGGACCCGCATCCCATACATCCCCAGTCCCCCGAAGTGCGGTAAAAGGGCCGGGTGGATGTTGATGACCCGCCCCGCGTATTGGGCCAGGGTCTCCGGACCGAGCTTCTTCATGTAGCCGGCGAGGACCACGAGGCCGACGCCGTGGCGCATGAGCGTATCGCGGATGGTCCGATCCAGCGCCTCGCGCTCGGGGTGGGTCTCCGCGCTCAAATGGTAGGCCGGTAGCGCCAGGCGCCGTGCCCGTGCCAGGAGCTCGGCGTCCCGGTTATTGCCGATGACGACCGCGGGCCGAGCCCCGAGGCGCCCGGACTGGCAGGCATCGAGGACCGCCTGGACGTTGGTGCCGCGATGCGAGGCGAGGAATCCGAGGTCCCCGAGCGTCGGCGCTGCTTTCACAGGCTCTCAGCGCTCGCGCTCGATCATATCGTACAGGTCCTGGTAGGACTGGTCGACGATGTCGCCGAACAGCGGATCGGTGGCCGAGGTGATCTCGGCCCGGATCCGGTCCCAGTCCTCCGCCGACAGCACCTCCCGCGCGCGCGGGAACACCTCTTTCTCCCCCAGGCGGGCATGCCCACGGCAGAGATCCAGATATTCGTGGCCGACGGAACGGACCCTGTCGAGCGGTATGATGGCGCCGCCCAGGACGCCTTGCACGAGATCGGTGAAGGCATGCCCGAGCCGGCGCAGGGTATCGTGGTCGGCCAGAAGCTCGCCCCCGACCCGGGCTTGTGTAGCATCCCGGTCGATGAGGCAGCGGACCACCAGTTCCTCGGTCGGGAGGTGCACCATGTTCGGGTAGACGCCGACGTACTGCATGATGTCGGACATGATCCGGAAGTCGGCGTCCTCGCCCCGCCCGAGCCGCGCGAGCTGGCCGTCGAGGAGGTCGAGCAGACGGGCGAAGTTGCGGTGTTCCCTCTCGAGCCTCGCAAGGATTTCCGGCATGGTTACCCCCTCAGGGTTTCATGAGGGGCTCAGAGTGTGTGAAAAAACCGTCGCGAGCGAAGGGAGGTCGGGCTGCATCCTCGGCGCGCCAAGCAGGGCCACTCCCTGGCCCTGGCTTCCCGCCGGAGCGCAGGACCGTTTCGCCGGGAGCGAAACGGAGCGCAAGCCCCGAAGGGGCGAGTCCCAAGGACGGGACGAGCAACCGGAGTGTATGTTGAAATACATGAGGATTCCGAGCACCGCCGGAACGCGAGATCCCGAGCGCAGTAGGTTTTTTCACAAACTCTCATACCCTGCGCGCGTAGCGGCGCTCGACGTACTCCTCCACGATGCGCTGAAACTCCTCCGCGATACCTTCCCCGCGCAGGGTCATGGCCTTCTCGCCATCGATGAAAACCGGGGCCGCGGGCACCTCGCCGGTGCCGGGCAGGCTGATCCCGATGTCGGCGTGCTTGCTCTCGCCGGGCCCGTTGACCACGCAGCCCATGACCGCCAGGCTCATGTCCTCGACCCCGGCATAGCGCTCGCGCCAGATCGGCATCTGGCTGCGGACGAAGGACTGGATCTTGTCGGCCAGGTCCTGGAACACGGTGCTCGTGGTCCGCCCGCAGCCGGGACAGGCGGTCACGAGCGGGGTGAACGATCGAAAACCCATAGTCTGGAGGATCTCCTGGGCCACGATCACCTCCGTGGTCCGATCGCCGCCGGGCTCCGGGGTCAGCGAGATGCGGATCGTGTCCCCGATCCCCTGCTGCAACAAGACCGCGAGCCCGGCCGCCGAGGCCACGATCCCCTTCGAGCCCATGCCGGCCTCGGTGAGGCCGAGATGCAGGGCGTAATCGCAACGCGCGCTCAGATCGGCATAGACGGCGATGAGGTCCTGCACCCCGCTCACCTTGCAGGACAAGACGATATGGTCGCGGGCGAGGCCGAGCACCTCGGCACGCCGGGCGCTCTCCAGGGCCGAGACGATCAAGGCCTCGCGGGTCACCGCGCGCGCGTCTCTGGGCTCGCTGAGACGGGCGTTGTTGTCCATCATGCGCGTCAGGAGCTCGCCGTCCAGGCTGCCCCAGTTGACGCCGATGCGCACCGGCCGGTCGTAGCGGATGGCGGTTTCTATCATGGTCGCGAACTGGCTGTCGCGTTTGTGCTTGAAACCGACGTTGCCGGGGTTGATGCGGTATTTCGCCAGGCCCTGTGCACAGTCCGGATAGCGGGTGAGCAGGAGGTGGCCGTTGTAATGAAAATCGCCGATCAGCGGCACCCGGCAGCCCGCGGCATCGAGCAGCTCGCGGATCCGACCGACCTGGCGCGCCGCTTCGTCGGTGTTGACCGTGATGCGCACCAGCTCCGAGCCCGCCGCCGACAGGGCCTGCACCTGGCGCACCGTGGCCAGGACGTCGGCCGTGTCGGTATTGGTCATCGACTGCACGACGATGGGGTGGCCGCCCCCGATGGTGACCGCGCCCACTTGGACGCCGACGCACTGGCGCCGCCCAGGAGCGGGGTTGACCATCTCGGGGCTCACCCTATCGGGGCCGGTGCCAGGGAGATCGGGGCTAGAGAGATCGCTGTGGCGGGCTGATTGCATAGGGACTCCGGGGGCGAAGGACGCATGGGACCCGCGATCTCGCGGCGCGGGCACCCCTAATGGTATCGTAGTCGGCGGACGCCGCGCAAAGCGCGCCCGATAGTCAGGCGCATGGTGCGGGTCCCGGGGAGGAAGCGATATGGACTCCACCGATGTCCTCGCGGCGCTCCTGAGCTGGGCCGTGACCCTGTCCCATTACCCCGCGCCGACGACGCCGCCGGAACTGCGCTATGTCGAGCCGGGTTTCTTCGTCGTGCACGCCTGCGGCGGCCGGAAATGCTCGGCGCTCGGCTGGTATGACAACGATGGGCACATCTACATCGACGAGCGCCTGCGCGATCAGGACACCCCCTTCGTGCGCAGCATCATCGTCCACGAGATGGTGCACTATCTCCAGGATCTCAGCGGCAAGTTCGACCCGGCCGCGTGCGAGGACTACAACCGCCGCGAGCGCGAGGCCTACGCCGTGCAGCGCGAGTTCATGGCCCGCTCCGCCGGACACGCGGCGTTCCTGCGCATCGAGCTGGGCGACTGCGGGGTGGAACCCAAGGGTTGACAGATCAAAGACGGCGACGGCGAGGCGTAGCGTTCCTGCGATAAGCACGTTGTGCCAGATCGGAGTCGCGAAATGGAGGCGGTGTCGGCTTCAGCACAATGAGTCCACTGGCAACCATGCCCAGAAGAGTTTCGAATCCATGATCGAGTACGACGACGCCCGGATGATTCCCTGCGTGCGGATAGTGCGTCTCAAAACAGGCAAGACCCAGCGGGTGACCTTCGCGCAGCACATCATTAATGGCGGCATAGCGCTCGGTCATCGCGGCTCCCTGCCGTTGGAAGGCGAAGTGCGCGTAGAGTCGTGAAGTCGCGTCCAGATGGCTTGGATCCTCCAGCACGCAGCCCATATCCGTACTGCCTTCACCGATCATAAGTATACTATCAGGCGAAAGCTCATATTGTTCGTGAACGGCCGTAAGAGGCCCCACGAAAGGCTTAGAATCCTTGTAGGGCCGCAACAGATTGACAAAGGTCAATTGTGCGACTGTGGGGTTGTCCCAGTCGAAGTGACCTGCAAGTTCTTGATCGTGGCCTGTGCGGCTCCAGATCTCCTGTACCAGTTCCGGATTTTCTCCAGCCCTGATCATACGGTCGACGGCATGTTGCGGGCATGTGGCGGTGTAAATTCCGAACGCGGTTCTGGTGTCATGGGCGCGAATAAGAAAATCTTCCGCCCCAGGGAAAAGCCTGAACGATTCCTCGCAGGCTTCTAGAAGCCCGGGAATCGATGCCAGAAAGTGTTCACTCAGCACCTGTGATACAAGGTGAGGAGCTTTGTCCTTGGCATAAGCCTTGGCTACATTATACAGTGTATCTTCTGGATAATGGAGCAAGGTCTCTGTGCTTGCGTGTCTATGAACATGAGCCGCAAGATCGCTTACGACATGTTGGTTGCTGACACTGGGGTCACTCTTGAATCGGTCATAGAACCAGTCTGTCAATAGCTCAAGGGCATGAAAGGCGCTGTAAGATGACATCCGCGTCCCGTCGAGATCGGCGAGAACATATCGGATGATCCACGGGTCCTCGCGGGCCGGTGGCCTGGGATCGGTCAGGAAAGTACTGGCCGGGGTCGGTGCTGTTGGCGCATGCCGTTCATTAAATCGTAACATAACAATTTGCTCGTCGGCGGTTACCGGGCCAAAAAGGCGGCGGTGGAGGAGCACCGGCACGAGCGATTGAGCCTCGCCCAAGGCTGGAACAACGATGCGGCCCTGGTGGGCCAGGCGCCGCGTCTGGCGCGGCGAGAGCCCGAGGAGCGCTACGGCCTGGGTACTGGTGAGGCTCACATAAAAGGCCGGGGCCGAAGCCCTGGCAACCTGATCGCTAGTCGGTCAGCTCCAGGCGGCGCTCGATCCGAGATACCCTCTTCCGCAACTTCTCCAGCTCGTCGTTATAGGTCGGGATCATGGTGATGAGCGTCGCCATGTGCTGTTCCAGCGCACCCACGCGCTGCCTCAGAAAGTGCAGATCGCCTTTGATCTCGGCGATGTCCCCGCGGATGGCACGCAGCTGCTCTAGTACCAGGTTTTCCGGGTGCTCAGTCATTGACGAAGGCTTCCTTAGAGCGGCCCCGCCGAGAGGCGGGGCAAGGTGGTCTTATTGCGGTGGCTCAGTAGATTAGCAAGATAAAGGTCACCGAAGACTGCCCTTCCATTACGGTCTTTAAGGGCCACGAAAAACTCACACTCCTCATTGCTGAACTCGCCATTGGGGCCACCACGGCCAAACTCAACGGTCACAGCGCGCTCAGGACCGCCACCCCGAAAAAGTCCAGGGTTACTTGGCCGCCATCTGTCCCGAAAACCGTAAACCAGTAGAAGATGCCCTCAATATCGGACCTGAGTACAGTGAGGCGGGTCGCGTCATACTCTGAGCATAGAATGGCCGCTAGCGGTCACAGTGTCAAGGGGGTGTCTTAGGCCTGCCTCGGCATCGATCGCGGCGATGTCGATGGTCTGGAGCAATTGGCAGCCAGCGCGGAATCGACAGTCCGCGTGGACCATTCCGCTCGCCGACCGCGTTGGTTCACTGGCCGCCGGGGCGTACCCTGGGTGCTGGCTTTTCTCGAAGCGACGGCTGCCTCAGCGGCCTACGGAAAAAGGCCGGACAGATCGACGGGGCACGCCGGCAGCTCAGCAGGCGCGAGCATTCCCGGTGCTGCGATTATGCGGCATTCCAGATAACCCGATGCCGAGGGCAAGGTGTAGACGTGTAAACGCCTGCCTTCGAGATCGACGAGCCACACCTCTGGGATACTGTGACGGGCGTAGAGCGGGATCTTGACGTCGCGGTCGTAGGCCAGCCTCGTGTCGGCGACCTCGATGATGAGTAGGATATCTCCCGGTAGCGGGTGGCCCGAGCGGTAGAAGTCCTGGCGCGGACGAAGCAACGCGAGATCTGGCTCGGGTTCCGAGTGCTCGGGCAGAACGACGGGCGATTGCACCAGCACGATGGCACGGGCACGATCCCCGAGCGCCCTTGCCAGTAGATGGTTCAAGGCCATGACTGTTCCCGTATGCCCGCTACCGATCGGCGCCATATCGATGATCTCCCCTTCGATCAGCTCTACGCGGTCGTCTTCCTGAAAGATCCCCACGTCAGCCATGCGATGGAAGTCCGCGACGGTGAGCCGGTGCCTGGTCGTAACGGGTGTCGCAATGATGGCCATCGTGCCGACTCCTTCCTCATCGATTCTCACGTACACCGTAGCAAGGCGCACGCGAGGGGGCAAGCGCGAGCAATGCGTGTGAGCGCACAGGTGAGGTGGGAACCCAATGCAGGTGTGGCACCGAACGCATGGCCGGCAGACCGTCGGTTCGTACCCAACGGGCCTCACGAAACCGTTCCCCGCCGCCTTGAACCGGCTTGCACGAACTTTGCCGCAGGCTTCGCAGTCATATCACGGACATGAGCATGTGCCCCCACGCCCAATTGGCCACAGAGGTCGCGAGTGCAGTCCTGGCCGGCACATCCGCATTTCGCATCGACCCCGGTGACCCGAGGCGAGTCCAGATGCACAACGCGCTGGGCGAGCAGGTATCCGTGGCGCTCGAGCCCATTCGCGCCGAAATAAAGCCCCCGACCGCAAGGCCTTATTTCGCCGGCGTCCAGACGGCCGCCGAGCTCCTTGGCGCCTATCGAGAAGCCAGCCGGGCCCTGCCTTTCGAGATGGACCTACCCGAGGCCAGACGCCGGGTGCATCCCTACGCTACCGAGTTCCTGCACGGGCTCATCGACGACGCCTGCCCCGTTCTCGAAGACCGCGACGCCGCCCGGATCGCCCGCTGGGTCCGGCACTTCGACATCTACGTGGCGGTCAAGGCCGTCGAGTCGCTCTTGAACAGCAAGGCCGATCTGGCGCTCCTCGAGATCGCCGAGGCGCGCGGCTGGTGCGTCCACTTCGACCACCTCGCCATCCGCTGCGGCAGTGAGGAGACGGGCGATGCCGAGCGTGTCGCAGGGCTCTTGACCGGCGAGCACGGCTATGTCGCATCACAGGTCCCGGGCGAGGACTTCTATCGTTTCGCCGACGGCTGGAGCGCCTATCTGCTCTACAAGATGCTCGACAACGGGCAGGCGCTGCGGCTCTTCATCGACCAGTCCGATGCCGGCCATCCCACCCAGATCATCCAGCACTGGAACCACCTCTACGGTTACACGGCGCATCACCTCGCGATCCGGGCCACGCGGCCGCCGCTTTCGAATGTAGGTCAGCTCGGAGCGCGGGTGGCGGTGACCTTGGAGGAGCTTTGCGATGCCCTGGCGGAGCGCGGGATCGGGGTCATGGAAGCGACCGGGCATTACACGGAGGGACTGCTGTTACAGGTCTTCACCCGCCCCGAGCGCGCCCCGCGCATCCCCCCGGCGATCACGGAAGGGCTCGCCCGACTGGGCGCCGGTCTCGAAGGCAAGATCCATAACGGCAAGCTCCTGGAACTGGTCTCACGGCGCGAGATGCCGCCAGAGCTGGCAGAGCGATTCTTCCAGCTCTATGGCCTCCCCTACAGGCCCGAGAACCCACTGCACTCGGCGCCCATCTACCCCTATTTCCTGCCCGAGCAGGCCGCGCACGTGATCCGCACCTCGCTCTGCACCTAGCCCGGATTTCTCACCACCACCGCCGATCCGGACGGTCTGGCGGGCGGTGCTCCCTCAAGCCGGCTCGACGTAGTGTCACTACACCTTCGCCGTCTTTCGGTCCGGAAGCGCACCCCGCGATGCCCAAGACCGCCTCCGCGGTCTGCGCTTCTTGGGCAGGGAGAGCTGGCGTTGTGAAAACATCCGAGCCTGGCCCCTTAAGCATTTCTTTTTCATCATAACGAATCTCCGGCAACGATCCGGCCTGCCACGTTCAGTCGCTCCCGCGAAGCCAGGCCGGAATGTCTCGTTGGCCGTGCAGAACGCGCCAGACATCGATGTGGTCATCCCGCTCGACATAGAACACTAGATAGGGATAACGCTTGACCGGCCAGCATCGAAGGCCTGGCAGGTCCAACTCTTGGGCATAGCGCGTCGAGCCGGTGGCGGGATGGCGTCCTATGTACCGGAAGGCCTGCTCGATCGCATCGACAAACGCCAATGCGGCCCGCTCGGCCCCCTCGTTCAGGTAATAGTCGACGGCTTCTTGAATGTCCCGATGTGCCTGGGTACGCGGAATGACGCGCTGATGCTTCACCCTTGAGCACGCTTGCGGACGCGGCCACGCAAGTTGTCGAAGTAGGCTTCATCGGCCGGGCCGCCGGGCGGGGTAGCGGCGCCTTCCAGCAACCGCTCGCGCAAGCGCATTCGATCCTGGTCTTTGCGGATCAGCTCGCGCACGTACTCGCTGCCCGTGCCATAGCCGCGCTGCGCCACTTGCTCGTCCACAAAGGCCTTGAGCGAATCGGGGAGGGAAACGTTCATCGAGTTCATGGCATGATACTAGGTGTTTTGGCTAAACTTGGCAACATCTCCATGTTGAGACGTTCTGCTACGGTCTGAAGCGCCTTCTGCGATCGCCGCCACGCCGTGGTCCGGTCGCGCCGAAGCGCCGGGCGATCACCTTCCACCCGATGTCCTCGGCCCGCATCCAGACCAGAAGCCGTTCTTCGACCGAGAGCCACAACACCCAGCTAGCCGGGCGGGTTAGGCGCGCGCCCGGAAAACCGATCCAAACCGGTTAATATTATGCGCGCCGTAACCCGCCTTCCGGTGGTGTCGGCGGATCTCGAAAGGCGGGTTACGCTGCGCTAACCCGCCTGCTCGCCGCGCCGGGAGGCTCTGCCTAATAGGGCGGCGGGTAGTAGTAACCTGGCGGCGCGTAGTAGGGCACCGGCGGGTAGTAGTAGTAGGCCGGAGGCGGCCCGTAATACACCGGTGCCGGCGTGCTGTAGTAGTAATGCGGCGAGAAGGCGTCGACGAGAGCCGCGGCTCCGAACAGCGCGCCCGTTATGCCCAAGGCGATGGCCGCACCGTTGCTATAGCCATGGCCGTAATAGCCGTGGCTATACCCGTGATGGCCACCCCGACTGCCATGCCCGCCCCAACTGCCGTGACCGCCATGGCCGGACCAGCCGCCAGCCTGCGCTGCCGACGCCTGTAGGAACAGCGCCATGCTCACCGCAGCCATAGCCAAAAATATCTTCTTCATACTCTCTTCCTCTTGAGGCCCTGCCGTAAGGATAGGGGATTCCCCCGACAAGTTGTTTCGCCAAGGCCAAAGGATAGGAGGTTCAACGCGGGTTCGCAACGGGTAGCGTTTCGTCGGACGGGCTGGGCGGTGATAGGAGCAACTGCTCGATGTTCGCGCGCATGACGCGGAAGTCGTCAGTGTCGGGCGCCAGCTTGCCGCCCGGGTGCATGTGACGGATCACGCCGCGCCGATCGATGAGGAAGCTGACGCTCGTCCACGACCGCTCGTGGCGGTCGAGCCACCAGCGCTTCAAGGTCTGCC
>JBOIDT010000053.1:0-18023 GCA_050740755.1 Gammaproteobacteria bacterium | reverse complement strand
CGCCACGCTCGGCCGAAAGGCGCACCACGGAGCGCCGGGTCGCGATCGGGACGATGCGCGACACGCCGAGCTCCACGGCCTTCTGGAGGGTGTAATCCATGCGTTCGCCGCGCGAGATCCCCTGGGCGAGGGTCAGATGGAGCGGCGACTCGCGGTCGGCGGGTCGATGGCCGCCGACGCGCACGCACGCCCTCCCCCGCTCCAGCATCTCGATGGTGGCCTGCCACTCACCGCCCTCGCCGTCGAAGAGCATGAGATCGGCATCCGGCCCGAGGCGCAGCACGCGGCCGAGATGCTCGGCCACCTCGCTCGGGAGGTTGACACGAGCCCCTTCGACGAGCCGTTCCGGCACGAATACCCGGGGTACGCGCATGTCAGGGTTCGTGAATGAACCTATTCGGCGGTGGCGCGCTCGATGCCCTCGGTGGCGACCTCGGCCATGAGCCGGATCTCGTCCTCGGTGATCACATAGGGGGGCATGAAATAGATGACATCCCCGAGCGGCCGCAACAGCACCCCGCGCGACAGGCTATGGACATAGACGATGCGCCCGCGGCGCTCCTGCCAAGGGTAAGGGACTCGATGCCCCTTGTCCTGGACCAGCTCGATGGCCAGGATCATGCCCGTCTGCCGCACCTCGGCCACATGCGGGTGGTCATGAAGGTGCGCCGTGGCCGCGGTCATCGCCTGGGCCAAGAGACGATTGTGATCCAGGACCGGCCGCTCGTCGAAGAGACCGAGCGTCGCGAGCGCCGCGCGGCAGGCGAGCGGGTTCCCCGTATAACTATGCGAGTGCAGGAACGCGATCCGGCTTGCGAAATCGCCATAGAACGCGCGGTAGACCTCATCGGTGGTCAGAACCGCGCCGAGCGGCAGATAGCCGCCCGTGAGCCCCTTCGACAGGCACAGGAAATCCGGGCTGATACCGGCCTGTTCGCACGCGAACATCGATCCGGTCCGGCCGAAGCCCACCGCCACCTCGTCGGCGATGACGTGGACCCCGACCTCATCGCAGGCCGCGCGCAGGCGTTCCAGGTAAACCGGGTGGTACATGCGCATCCCGCCCGCGCACTGTACCAGGGGCTCGATGATGACCGCGCACACCTCGTCGGCATGGCGTTCCAGGAGACGCGCCAGGGGCTCGAACCGGCGCTCGCTGTAAGGGCCCCAGCCCTCGCCCGGCTCGCGATGGTAGCAATCCGGCGAGGGCGCGCGGAGGACCTCCATGAGCAAAGGCCCATAGCTTTCGCGGTACAGTGGGATGTCGGACACCGCAAGCGCCCCCAGGGTCTCGCCGTGGTAGGCGTTTTCGAGGGCGATAAAGCGGGTCTTGCGGGGTTCCCCCCGATTCCGCCAGGAATGGAAGCTCATCTTGAGCGCCACCTCGACGGCGGTCGAACCGTTATCGGCGTAGAAACAACGTGTGAGGCGTTTTTTACTCTCTGGTTCGGCCGGGCTGATCTCGATCAGACGCTCGGCGAGCGCGACGGCCGGCTCGTGGGTGAACCCGGCGAGTAAGACATGCTCCAGCGCTTGCGCCTGCCGGCACACCGCCGCGCTGATCGTGGGATGGGCATGTCCGAAGAGATTGACCCACCAGGAGCTGATGGCATCGAGGTAGCGGCGCCCGTGCTCGTCTTCGAGCCACACGCCCGAGGCACGGCGGATGGGGATGGGGGGCAGCCCCTCGTGGTCCTGCATCTGCGTGCACGGGTGCCACAGGCGCGCCCGATCACGCTCGCACAGGTCCATACTCCGTAAGGTAAGGCGTGGAGACCCGCCGCCCCTTTCCGGGGCTCAGCCCCGAACGGAACCGACGAGGGCCCCGATCAGCCGGTCTTCCATGTCGATGCGTCTCGCCAGGACCTCGCCGAGCCGCGACAGATCGGCATGCAGGTCCGCGCTATAACCTTGTGACCGGTCCCCACAGTATTTTTCGCTGAACTCGAGGGCGAGCTCCGTCGTGGTGGCGATGTCGGGGTAGAGAGCAACCGCCAGCTCCAGCACCGGACGGCGCCTCTCGGTGTGCGCTTCCAAGCGTTCATAAAGCCCGAAATGCGCCGCGGCGATGTAGTCGGTCAAGAGCTGGCAGAACTCGGCCACGAGCATCGCGCGCGGTCTCTCGCGCTCGAACGGTTGGACCCCCGACAGCCGGCACAGGAGGGCGAGCACTTGGTCGCGCGCCGCCAGGAGTTTCGCCACGATCCCCTGCGTCGCATGGCGATCCATGGCATATTTCTTGTTCAGGCTGCTCATGTCGTCAATCGCTCCGTCATTGATCGGTCTAGGGTATCCTCGCCGGCCGCCGATCGGCAAGCGGCTTGGCTGTACCGGCTATTGGCAAACTACAGGCCAATGAACCATAGGCCACCTACCCCGCTATAATCGCCGCCGTGCAAATCAAGGGCTACAGCATTCGCCACGCGATCGGAGAAGGCGGCATGGCGACCGCGTATCTGGCCATCCAGGAGTCGCTCGGGCGTCCCGTCGTGCTCAAGGTCCTGCACACCGCGCGCCGCATTAATCCCCAGGAGGTCGAACGCTTCAAGAAGGAAGGCCGCATCATCGCCTCCCTGAACCACCCCAACATCATCACGGTGTTCGACATCGACACGGCCGGAGACGCCGTGTATCTCGCCATGGAGTACGTCGAAGGGGGCGATCTACGCAAGCGCATGAGCGGGATCCTGACCCCGTACGAGGCGCTGGACATCCTCATCAAGGTCGGTGGCGCGCTCAGCGCCGCCCATAAGAAAGGCATCATCCACCGCGATGTCAAACCCGCCAACATCCTGTTCCGAAAGGACGGCACGCCGCTGCTCAGCGATTTCGGTATCGCCAAACAGACGGCCGGCGACAACGACCTGACGCAGACCGGGATCTTCCTGGGGAGCCCCAACTACATGGCACCCGAACAGGCCGAGACCGGGTCCATCGACGGCCGTGCCGACCTCTACAGCCTCGGGGTGATCTTCTACGAGATGCTGACGGGGATGAAGCCCTTTTACGCCGACTCGGCGGTCGATGTCATCGTACAGCACAAGCGCGCCCCGATCCCCACCTTGCCGACGGGCCTCGATCGGTATCAAGCCTTGCTGAACCTGATGCTCGCCAAGCACCGCAAGGACCGCTTCCGCGATGCCGAGAGCCTGCTGCACTACGTCCGGCATCTGTTGCAGAGCGGGACCTTGAAGACCGAGAGGGACGTGGCTGAGGCCCCTGAGATCGATGTCTCGGGACCGCAGCCGCTCACGACACACCACGACCAGGCACGGGAGATCGCGCTACCCCGAACGCCGCGCTCGCGCCGCACGCTTTATTGGCTATGCGGGGGGCTCGGCGCCGCCGTCATCGGATACGTCGCGCTCTACTATGCGGAGTCCTCGGTGGACATCGCCGGTAACGCCGTCGCGCCCACACCCCCGGCTGCAGGGCGACCGGTAGTTCCTCTGCCCCCGAAGTCGAGCCCGACTGCCACGACGCCCCCTGAACCAATAGATAGGGGCACAACCCAGCGCGCGCCGGCGAGCGATGAAGTGGTCCAGGCCCTGCGATGGCTGGCGCGCAAGAGCCTAGCCGACTATCGGCTCACCGACCCCCCCCGGGACAACGCCTTTTACTATTACTCGCGCCTGCGCGACATCGAGCCCGGCAACGAAGAGGCACGCCGGGGGATCCGCGAGATCGCCAACCGGTTCGCCTTGCTGGCCGAGCGGGAACTGGCCAACCAGCGGTATCACGAGGCCAGGAGCTATGTCGGCATGGGCCTGCACATCGACCCCGCCAATGCCAGCCTCCTGGCGCTCAAGCCGCTCGCCGACCACCCGCCGCGTGGACTCATCGCGCGCCTCGCCGACCTGTTCTCGCCGCGCTGAAATCAAGCGGCGGCGGTGAGAGTCGGGCTAGGGTCCCGCCGGCGGCGCGCCAGGCGGCCCGACGGCTTGCCCTTCCAGGAAGCGCTTGGCTTCCTCGGTCTGCCGGCGATCCCATTCGCCTATGATGGCCTTCAAGCGCTCGATGGTGCCCTGATCGACGCCCGGCAGCGGGACCTCGGCGCCGACCTTGGGGCCCTCGACCGGTTCGGCTTTGAGACCCGCTGCATCGATGGGAGAAGGTGGCCCCGCATCGACCCCCTCCGCTACCGCGTCCGCGGTCGGCCTCGGGGCTTCTGGTTCGGGCGCGAAAGCCTGGGTGCGCAGGACCTCGCGCTCGGCATCCGGAACGCGCCGGGCGGTATCGTCGATCAGCCGTCCGTCGTCGAATACGAGGACCCTGGGACCACGCTGGCTGCCACGGTACCAGGCCGGCGGCCGGCCGGACCACTGGGTGGTGCCGGTGCCCGGGTTCACCCACTGGTACATGCGCGCAGAGACGGGTACCGAGACGATCACGACTCCGGCGAGGACGAAGAGCAATAACGCGCGAGATTTCATGCTGGAAACACCTGGGGCGTTGGACTATAGCACGGGGATTGTGCGCCGCCGCCATCTCAAGGGCGGGTATAGCGATGCTTGACGCCTGCCGGGAACCATTCCGGATCGGCCGTGGCCCGCAACTCCACGCCAGGTGTCTGATACGCTGCCGGGACGTAGTTCGCATACTCGCTGTTCAGGCGCATCAGCGCCCCCAGGATCGCGCGCGCTGCGGTGTCCTTTCGCTCCTCGTTGGCCGCCTCTCCCGGCGCCAGCTCGACCACCACCCAGAGCGACCGGTTTCGCTCCCGATCCTCGCGCATCTGCATCACGAACTTGCCCGTGACCCATTCCCTGACCTCCGACTGCTCCAAGCCGACCGTGACGTTCTCGGGGTACACGTTGGCCCCGAAGTACGACACCACGAAATGCGAGCGCCCGAAGACATAGACGAAGGGCAGCGCCCGCGCGCCGCGCGCGCCGTCTCCCAGACCCTCCCGGGGATCGAAACCATGCCGGGCGAGAAAGCCCAACATCGCCGGGTAATCGATGAGGCCACCCTCGTCGGCGATGTGATAGCGGATCAACGGGACGCCATTATCCCCGGTGAACAGCAGGGTGCCCTCCGAGACCTCGAAGTAACGGCTCAAGGGGTCGTATTGCACGAGCGTCGGCAGGCGCGCCTCGCCGAACAGCTCCCGTGCAGGCCCCGGATGATCGGCGAGGAAGCGCCGGATAGACACCGACAGCGGGGTCTCGTTACCGAGCACCCCCGCGTCGGCCGTACCGTACAAGGACGCCGCGTCCCGGCACACATCGGTAGAGCCGACCCGCTCCAGGACCAGTGCCCGCCATTCCTCGCTGAAGACCTCCCCGGCGGTACAGATCCGCACGCGATAGCGCGCCCATGGCACGCCGCGGGCCCGGCCGGTGTCGATGACATCCTTGAGGAACGGCGGATAGCCGAGCAAGACGACCTGCTCGAAGGCCGCGCCCAGGCCCTCGACCACCCGCAGGATCTCGTCCTTGTGGTTGCCGGGCGCGACCACGGTGATGGGGTAACCCTTAGCCGCCAAGTGGCGACAGGAAGATACGGTGTACAGCCCTCCCACCCAGGTCCCGAGCGCGAAGCACACCACCGCGAGCGTCGGCCGGAGATCGGCCTCGAAGCTGTCATAAAAGACCTGCTCGAAGCGCGTCGCGATCTCCAACTCATCGGTCAAGAACCTCGGCCAGAAGCTCGGAACGCCGGTCGAGCCCGAGGACACGGCGATGATATCGCAGTGTTCGATGCGGCCGCCGCGGCAGCGCGCGGCCAGGGGATAGCGCGCGACGTAATTCGGCTTGGCACAGAGCGGCAGATGTGAAAAGTCGGCCGGGGTCCGTATCGAAGCGGGCGCGACCCCGTGCTCGTCCAGGAACGCCCGGTAAGCGGGCACCGAGCCGGCGACGTCGTGGAAGAGGGAGAGCGCGGCCTCGATCGGAGAGCACGTCAGATGTCGAGCGAGCCTCGCATCGAGCGGTGTATCGAAGAAATCCGCAAGACCCCGGAGCGTCCGCGCCGGTTGGTCGGACGCCTGCGTCTCATGAGGCACGCCCCCCTCCATGCGCTACCTCTTCTTCGCCGCTGCCAACAGGCACGCCCAGCCGGCCAGGAACGCCGCGCCGCCCAAGGGCGTCACGGCGGTCACCGCCACGAAACCCGAGATGGCCCCGCACACTGCCTGCATCCGAGGCCTCATGCTGCCGACCGGTTTCCCCTGGCGGTTGCTGAGCTTACAATGGTCAACGGCTCACGCCACGCGGAGCGCGGTCAATAGCCCGTCGGTGACCCAACGGCGCAGAAACCCCGCGGCGCGGGGCGCGACCTCGTCCTCGGCCACCCACCGGCACAGGTCCTCGCAGAGGTTGCCGAAGGTGGCGCCCTCGCGGGCGCGATCGAGACTCGCCGCCTCGTCCGGCTCCAGCGAACGGTAGTAGGTCTTGAGCCCCTGCCGCCACACCAGCCAGGGGAGGACCACCTCTGAGCGCTCGGGCGCCGGCGGGGGCTCTTCCGACTCGACGGCCTGCCGGATCCGGGTCACGTTCCAGCCGAGCGAGATGCGGCGCACCGAGGGATGGAGCGTGAACCCCATGTCCGGCCAGCTCGCGGGGGGGACCGATGCCAGCGCCTCGGTGCTCACGAGCGTGGCGCCGGGGGCATCGAAGGCCTCGCCCAAAAGCCACTCGAAGCTGGCCAGTTCGATAAGCCAGGGGCTTGCCGAATACGCCCCGTGGGACAGGTGACGCGGCAGTTGCCGACCGAAATGGCGCAGGGAGAAATGCGCCGAGGGATGGGCATCGATGTAGTCCTCGTTGAGGCGTCGGAACGCCCCCTCCCCCATCAACGCGCGCACTGCCTGGAAGTCCTCTTCGAGCGCCTCTCGCAACCGCAGGCGGTAGCCTTTGGCATAGATGTCGAGCCGCGTCCTGGCATCGACGCGCGAGGTGGTGAGCACCCGTGCCTCGGCGCCTCGATCGCCGCGCAGGACATAGGCCTGGATCGCCTGCTGGACCTCGCGCAGGGACGCCGGATCCCTGCTCAGGCCCATGCCCGGTGGCCCGATCGATCCGGGGCCTCACGGCCCTCTTCGATAGGCTGGGGCCGCGAAGCCATCTCCTCGGCCGCGATGCGCTCGGCCTGATCGAGCTCCGTCAACAACTCGGCGAGCGGTGGGATGTGATCATCGCGTTCGATCATGGTGGTGACCGTCCCGAAACGCCTCACCGCCTCGCGATAGAGGTCCCACACCGGATCGCAGATGGGCTCGTCGTGGGTGTCGATGCGGTAGTCGCCGAGGTCGCGATGCCCGGCGAGGTGGAACTGTTGCACGCGCTCGACCGGGACGTAGGCGAGGTAAGTGCGCGGGTCCAGCTCATGGTTCTCCGCACTCACATAGATGTTGTTGACGTCGAGCAGGATGAGGCAGTCCGCCTCCTCGGCCACGGCGCCGAGAAACTCCCACTCGCTCATCTGCGAGGCGTGATAGCTCAAATAACTCGACACGTTCTCGAGCAGGATGCGCCGCCCGAGAAACTCCTGCACCGCCCGGACACGCCCGGCGACGTGCCGCACCGCCTCCTGGGTGTAGGGCAGGGGCATGAGGTCGTGGAGGTTGACCGCGCCCACCCCGGTCCAGCACAGGTGATCCGATATCCAGGCCGGTTCGATGCGCCGGGCGAGGGCCGCGAGCGCTTTGAGATATCCCCAATCGAGCGGATCGGTCCCGCCGATGGACAGCGACACCCCGTGCATGGCCACGGGGTAGTGTGCGCGGATGCGGTCGAGGTAATCGAGGGGTTTTCCGCCGGCCAAAAGACCGCGGTCCAATAGGTAGTTTTCGGTGATGACCTCGAACCACCCGAGCTCCGGCCGATCGGCGAGCACCGCCTCGTAGTGTTCCTTACGGAGGCCGAGGCCGAAGCCCAGGTGCGGGGACAGCAAAGCGGAGGTCTCGGTCATGACGGTAAAGGCTCGGCGGGGCGAGTCGCGCCCCGCCGAGCGCTGCTCCGACCGTGCCTTACTCGGCGACCTTGCCGCCCTTGGCCTCGCAGTCGGCCTTCGTCATGGACACCCATCCCTGACCGGCGCAGGAGTTCTTGCCGGCACAGGAATCGGTCGCGGTCTTGCACTCGGACTTGCCCTTGCAGGCATTGACCCCACTGCAGTGGACCTTGGCCTCGGTCCCGGCCGCCTGGTGCTGCTCGGCCAGGCTCACACCACTCGCAAACAGTGCCGCCGCTGCCGTCGCCAACATCAAACCCTTGGTATTAATCATTTGGAATCTCCTCGTAGATGGATCAGGCCCGGGGTTCGACCTCCTGTCTCCCCTGGTCCATGATGGTCAACCGGGGCATGGGTGCCCCGTTGCGCCGGTGCTCGGCCCTGAGTGCCGGTGATTCTGTCCCCGCCTTCGCCCCCGGGCGATCGTTGAAGAGAGCCGCCAAACTTTGCTATCCGACCCTGCCTGCCACGGGAAGTTCAACGCGCCGCTTCGGTGCCGTTTTGCTCATCTCCTATCGATTTGCTTATATCCTATAGCCTATAGCCGTCGCGACCTGGGAGCGAGCCGCGCTGCGGTTGCCGCGCTCGCGCTCGGCGTTCCCGCTATGACCGTAACGAGAGAGAACATCACGCATGGACATCACGATGACCTTGCAACTCTGCGCAATGCTGGTCCTCATCCTGGTGGCGGCCTCGGTCTTCACCAATGCCCTCGAGCACCTCGGTGAGCGGCTGCGGATCTCGGAGGGGGTGACCGGGTCACTGTTCGCCGCCGTCGGGACCGCCATGCCGGAGAGCATGGTGCCGTTGCTCGCCCTGTTCGCGGGGACCGAGTCCGCGCAAGTCAATCAAGAGATCGGCGTGGGCGCGATCCTCGGTGCGCCTCTCATGCTCTCGACGCTGTCGCTCGGTCTCATGAGCCTCTCCGTCATCCGCCAGCGGGGTCTCGCGGGCAAGCTGACCCCGGAACGCCGCGGGATATCGCGCGACCTGAACTTTTTTCTCCTGGCGTTCGCGATCGCGGCCAGCGTCCTGTTTCTCCCCAAGGAGCCTCATTACTTCATGACCCTGCGTGCGTTCCTCGGGAGCACCCTGGTGCTCCTTTATTTTTTTTACGTGATGCTGACCTTGCGCGTGTCGGCCCAGCTCGTCAGGGACGGACATGCGACGCAGGCCCACACCGAGATGCTCCTGTGCCGCGTCGGGCTGCCCGACCACATGGCGGTCATCGTGCTCCAGATCCTGCTCGGGCTCGGGCTCCTGATCGCCGGGGCGGAGGGCTTCATTCACGGCATCGAGGCGGTCTCCAAGGCCGTCGGGGTCTCCGCCCTGTTGTTGTCGCTCCTCATCATCCCGATCGCGACCGAGCTGCCCGAGAAGGTCAACAGCATACTCTGGATCCGCCGCCGCAAGGACACCCTGGCCTTCGGCAACATCACCGGCGCCATGGTGTTCCAGGGGACCATCCTGCCCGCCATCGGGATCCTGTTGACGCCGTGGGACCTCCGCATCGAGGTCTTGGTGGGCATCGCGATCACCTTATTGGCGGCGCTGTGGCTGCGGATCCTGCTCCTCGCCGGTTACTTCCGGATCTGGGACCTCATCGTGAACGGAGCGTTGTACGTTGCCTACCTGATCCTCATGCTCGGGCTTTGAGCGCTTATTTGCGCCAGAAGCTCGGGGTCAGGACCACGAGCACGGTGAAGAGCTCGAGCCGCCCGAGCAGCATGGCGGCGCTGCACACCCAGGTCTGCAGGTCCGTCAACACCGCATAGGTGGTCGCCGGCCCGACCTGGTTCAGGCCGGGTCCGGTGTTGTTGATGCAGGCGACGATGGCGGTGAAGGCGCTGACGGCATCGAGGCCCAGGGCGGTCAGGGCCAGAGTCATCACGACGATCAGGGCCACGTACACGAACGCGAAGGCCAGCACCGCGAACACCACGTTGTTGGGCACCGGGTGCCTCGTGAGCTTGATGGTCGAGATGGCGTTCGGGTGTACCGTCCGGACCATCTCGTGGAACACCTGCTTGTAGAGGACCATGGCCCGGATCATCTTGATGCCCCCGCCGGTCGAACCGGAGCAGCTCACGAAGCTCGACAGGAACAACATCCACAGCGGTGCGAACACCGGCCAGGCGTTGTAGTCGATGCTGGCGTAGCCGGTCGTGGTCGCGAGCGAGACCGTGTTGAACGAGGCATAGCGCAGGGCCGTGGCATATCCATCATAGGCCCCCTCCGCCCACAGATAGGTCCCGATACCAAAGATGCTCGCCACGGTGATGAACACGAACCAACCCGCCTCCGGGTCGTCGCGATAAGGCTCGGCGTTCCAGTTGCGGAACACCGTGAAATGGGTCGCGAAGTTCATCCCGGCAATGAGCATGAACACGATCGCGACCGCCTCGACCGCGGGCGAGTCGAAATACCCGTAGCTCTGATCGTGGCTGGAGAAGCCCCCGAGCCCCATGGTGCTGAAGGCGTGGATCAGGGCGTCCAGCCAACTCATCCCGGCCAGGTGATAAGACATGAGGCAGGCGAACGAGATCCCCGTGTAGATCATCCACAGACCACGTGCGGTCTCGGTGATGCGCGGTGTCAAGCGCGCTTCTTTCATGGGTCCCGGCGTCTCGGCCTTGAACATCTGGCGCCCGCCGACACCCAGGAGCGGGAGGACCGCCACCGCCAGCACGATGATCCCCATGCCCCCGAGCCACACCAGCTGCGCCCGCCAGACGTTGATCGAGGGCGGCAGACCGTCGAGACCGGTGAGCACGGTGGCGCCGGTCGTGGTCACCCCGGACATGCACTCGAAGTAGGCATCGGTGAAGCTGAGCCCCGGAAGGTAGCGGAGCAGCGGCAGGGCCGCGAACACCGGGAGCACGGTCCACACCAGGACCACCAGCAGGAATCCGTCGCGGACCTGGAGATCGGCCCGATAACGGCGCGTGCATAGCCAAAGGAGCGACCCGCACGCGATGGTCTCGCCCAGGGCCTCTACGAATACGGCGCGCGCCGCATCGTTGCCCTGGATCCACGCCACCAGGATGGGGAGCACCATGCCGAACCCGAAAAGTGCGATGACGAGCCCGAGCACATGGGCGACCCTCAAGAGTCGCTTCATCGAGATACTGCCAGATGTAGTTGGGCCAGATGTGGTTGGGTTAGATGTAGTTGACGGCGACTTCGAAGAGCTTCTCGACCTTGGGCACCAGGGTCTTGTGCACGGCGAAGACGATCACGTGGTCGTCGGGTTCGATGACCATGTCGTGGTGGGCGATGAGGACCTTGGGCTCGCCCCCATCCGTTGCGCCGTTCTCCCCGCGCACCACGGCCCCGATCGAGACGCCCTTGGGCAGCGGGATCTCCTCGATGCGCCGTCCGACGACGCGCGAGGAACCGTAATCGCCGTGTGCGACGATCTCCAGGGCCTCGGCGGCGCCGCGCCGCAGGCTGTGTACCGCGACCACGTCCCCGCGCCGCACGCGGGCGAGGAGCGTGCCGATGGTGGCCTGGGCCGGGGAGATGGCGATGTCGATCTGCCCGCTCTGCAAGAGGTCGACGTAGCTGCCGCGGTTGATCAGGGCGATGACCCGGCGTGCCCCCAGGCGCTTCGCCAGGAGTGAGGACATGATGTTGTCCTCGTCGTCGTTGGTGATGGCGCAGAAGAGATCCATGTCCGCGATCCCCTCGGACACCAGGAGCTCTTCGTCGGTGGCGTCCCCGCAGAGCACGAGCGTGTGGTCGAGATCCTCGGCCAGGCGCTGTGCGCTGCGCTTGTCCACCTCGATGAGCTTCACCTGATAGTGCTGCTCCAGGGCCTTCGCAAGCCGCCGCCCGATGTTGCCCCCACCGGCGATCATGATGCGCTTGGTGGGCCTGTCCATGCGCCGGAGCTCGCCGATGACGGCGCGCAGATGCGCCTTGGCGGCGATGAAGAACACCTCGTCCTGGGCCTGGATCACGGTGTTGCCTTCGGGGATGAGCGGCCGATCGGCGCGGAAGATCGCCGCCACGCGGGTATCGATCTGGGGCATGTGGGTCCTGAGGTCCCGGAGCTCGTGCCCGACCAGCGGCCCGCCGTGAAAGGCCCGGATGGCGGCGAGCTGCACCTGGCCCGCTGCGAAATCGAGGACCTGCAAGGCCTCGGGGTAGGTGACGAGCTTGGCGATGTACTCGGTGATGATCTGCTCGGGGCAGATGGGCACATCGACCGCGAAGTTGTCCACGCTGAAGACCTCGGGCCGATCGAGAAAATCGGCCGCGCGGATGCGGGCGACCCGGGTCGGGGTATGGAACAGAGTGGCGGCGAGCTTGCAGGCCACGAGATTGACCTCGTCCCGCCTTGTCACCGCCAGGAGCAATTCGGCGTCCATGGCCCCGGCGCGTTCCAGCACCGAGGGGTGCGAGGCGTCGCCACGCACGGTGCCGAGGTCGTAACGGTCTTCCAGGAATTTCAGGCGCGCCTCGTCGGTGTCGACGACGGTGATGTCGGTGCGCTCCGAGATCAGACTCTCGGCGATCGCCGATCCGACCCGTCCCGCCCCCAGGATCAGAACCCTCATCCCCCCTCCCCTCGCGCGACCCGGATCCCGGTCGGGCAGCCGGCAGCGGCGCGAACTGTAGCATAGGCGCTGGCGTCGCACGATTCCCTGTCGGTCGGGCCGATGGGATACCCGACGCCTGTCGGGCGGCCCCCCCCGTGGCCGCCCTTTCTTGACCCGCCGGTGCCCGCCATTTTTAGCCCTCCGTGGCCTCCATTCCTGGTTTCCCGTAGCCCCCACTTTCCCCGCCGTGGCCGGGCACGCCGCGCGTAGATCGGTATCCTTGCCCACTATTTTGGGAGACAGCGTGTCTCTCGGCTCATAACCCAGCGATGCTCAAGGTACTCATCAGCTACAGCCACAGGGACGAGCTATGGAAGTACAAGCTCCTTCCGCACCTCAAGGGCCTTGGGGCTGGCCGGGATAGGAATGGTCGTCTGGCAGGACCGCCAGATCGATGCTGGGGAAAAATGGCATCCCGCCATCCAGGAGCCGTCGACGGACTTCGCACCGCTGGCTCGATGCATCACCACCCCCGCGGCTTCCTCTCTCGCGCCTGGCTTCGTTTCATGGAAGGCAATGCCACGGCGCGAAGGCCAACCTGGATGAGACCTGGCAGATCGCCGAGCGCGGCGCGATGAAGCTCCACATGGCCGACATCCACCTCCACCGCGCCCGCCTCTTCCGCGACCGCACGGCGCTGGAGGCCGCCGCCCGGCTCATCGAGGAGACCGGCTACCACCGCCGTGACGAGGAGCTACGCGACGCCCAGGAGGCGGCTCAACACTGGCCTCAACAACCCGACTACCCCCCTGGCTCCAGAAGCAGACTCATCGGACACGTCGGGTGCCGCGACCCTTGACGCGGAACGCGGGAGTACACAAGATCCACCGGCCGCCGCATGCCAGAGATCAACGTTCCGAAGCCCATCTTCATTGAAGTGTAAGAGACCCGTCCCACGGGCTTCTTGAACAATGGATTGAAACGACCTTTCAGGTTGCCTCAACCCTTATGGGTTAGAGATGTTAGACAGCCCCCTCCGAAGGTGCAACCGGTCGCTTCTCACGAGCGAGGCCTCCAAACCGAGTTCGGATGTATTCCCTCGCGCTGTCGGCCGGCAGCTTGATCGTGCCGGGCCCGCTCCTGACGAAGAAGTCGCCGTCCGCTACCGATTCCGTTCCCTTCCACTTCAGGAACACGGGCTCGGGGCTCCTCTGGCAGCTCACCACGCACACCGTCTTGCCCTCCACGATCTGCGTCTTCGGGTCAATGCACGTCCCGGCGCGATCACCAAGACCGTTGCGAGCGACCTGTGCCAGATGGCGCATGAACTTGTCGTCGCTCTCGAGCTGGTCGCGCTCGATGCCCACGATCGCGCCATCGTCGGCCACGCCAATCAAGAGATCGCCGCCTCGGTATTCAGGAATGCCGCGATGGTCTTGAGTACGGCGTGGGTCACGACCTTGTCGTCCTGCCGAGCCTCTTTGACGTTCCAACGAAGAGTCGCCTTGAACTCCAGCGTCTTCGACTCGCCGCGCTGGATCAGCTCTTCGGCATTGCGGTGGGCGCGCAGGTACTGGTCAACGAGGAAGTTCTTGATCGCCTCGCCGAAGGCGCGGTCGTCGGTGATGCGCTTGTAGAGGTCGAAGTTCGAGTCGACGATCTCCTGGATCACGTGCTCGACCTTCTGGTCGAAGGTGAGCCGCACGTTCTCCCGCGTGTTCACCCGCGCCGCGGCGTCGAGCGCCGCGTCGTCGTCGAGCTTCTCCATCATCTGGCCGAGCGTCACGCGATGCTCGGGGCCGAGGTTGAGCCCGAAGCGCTCATTCAGCTCGGCGATGATGCGGGAGAGCGTCTCCAGCTCTTCCGCATCCACGCCGTACCCGCTCTTGGTGCTCACGGGATCCAGCACCCCCGGCCGGCGCTCCAGGGCAATCTTGCCGCTTCCGGTCTGCTGGATGCGGTAGGACTCCATGTCGATGTTCTGCTGCACCTCGCGCGGCAGCTCGGCGCGGTCCGCTGGCAGCAGGCGCCGCAGGTGCCGCGCGAAGACGTCCTCGTGCGCCAGTTCATCCACGAGGTCGAGGAGGAGGACGAGAAGGGGCGCAAGACGGCACCGGCGGGTTGCCGGCGCCGCCGTACTTCCCCTGGTTGAAGGGGAGGAAGCGCGTCTTCGGCCCGGCGAGCCGGGTGGTGACGTAGACCAGGTCCGGGTCCACCGCGAAGTGCGCGAGGCAGCGGCCGTAGGCGAGCAGCGGCTCGCGCGGATCGCGGTCGGTCTTGTACTGGCGGATCGCGTCCTCGACATCCTGGCCGGTGAGCGGGTTCTTGAGCTCGGCGGTGAAGATCGGGATGCCGTTGAGGAAGAGCACGAGGTCGAGGCAGCTCTTCGTGCTGTAACGGACCTGGCGTACCATAGAGAAGAGGTTCGCCGCGTGCAGCCGCCGCGTCTCCTCGTTGAGCCCGCTCGCGGGGCGGAAGTACGCGAGGCGGAACTTGCAGCCCGAGTCCTTGATGCCGTTGCGGAGCACGTCGAGCGCACCGCGCCGCTCGATCTCGGCGGCGAGACGCTTCAAGAACTGGTCCTTCACCGCCGCGCCGTGATGCTGCTCGAGCCTCTTCCACTCCTTCGGCTGTGTGGCGAGGACGAAGTCCACCACGTCGCGCGGCAGCAGGCAGAGCGCCCGGTCGTAGTCCTCCGGCTTGTGCTTGCGGTAGCCGCCGGGCGATGTCTCGCCGTAGGGCAGCAGTGCGTCACGCACTGCCGAGGCGTCCTCCGCGCAGGCGTCCGGGCCGTGCTGGAGCAGCCTGCACTCGATCGCCTCCTCGAAGGAGCGCTCGGAGATCTCGGGGCTCATGAGCTACCTCACCGTCCCAAAACGAACCGCGCTCGCTCCAGCCGGAGCATTTCGAAAGGCGTCATGCATTTCACCTTCATGCCGATCGCCACGTTCGGAATCTTGACCTGGCGCACGCCGTCGCTCGGCACCTCGTGCGTGACGACAGCGTGACCATGGGCGTGGGCATGCGCCACGAGGTAATAGTCGGGATCCTCCAGAAACACTCGCACAGCGGCCGGACGGTAGGTCTGGTTGCCTATCCACTCGGCCACGGCCGCGAGACTTCCGAGCAAAGGATCGTCGGGCTTCAAGACGAACGCATCTCCCCGGGCGTTCGCCCACACCGCCAGTTCGTTGCCTCCGGCGCGCAGCTCATCGCCGACCTTCTCGATGCTGAATACTCTGGCGGCCGCATTCTGCACATCCAGCCAGTCCCAGAACGCAGGGCAGAAGTCCATGCCGTAGTGGCGGCGCTTGGCCTCGATGAACACGTTCGCGTCGAGCAAGTACGCCATCAGCACGGGTACCCCAATTGGGCCCCTAGCTCGCGGAAGGTCGTTTCCTTCGCGATCCCGAGCATCCGGAAGGCGTCGCGGTAGAGCGTGTGTCCCTCCAGCGTGCTTGCGACGAGCGCGCGTGCGAACCGACGGGAAAGGCGCACCGCCTGTGTCAGATAGAAATCTCCACCGCTAGCTCTCGGATGCGTACGGAGCCGCGCCAGCTCCTGCTTGTACGCCGTGTCGAATGCGTCACGCGGCAGCCGCCGCGCGTCGAGTAGCCGCCGCAGGGTGACCAGCGTGCTCACCTTGAAGCGCCGGGCAAGCGGCAGCACTTGGGCGAGTGCATCATCGCGCCCCAGCTCCTCGCGCAGGACGGCGAGCGGCACCAGCAACTCGGCGGCGACGCGGTTGCACCACGACTCGGTGCGCTGGGTGGGCGTCGAGGTGGGGGCGATGTCCGTCAGCGCCGACTCGCCGAGCCAGACGTGTGCCAGCTCGTGCGCCAGCGTGAACATCTGCGCGGCCTTCGTGTCCGCCCCGTTGATGAAGACGAGCGGCGCGAGGCCGTCCGTGAGAGCGAAGCCGCGAAACTCCTCCGGGTCGAGTTGGCGGTGGTTGTTGCTGCCCACGACCCCACTCACCATCACGAGCACGCCCAGCTCCTCGGCCTGTGCGATGAACTGCCGCAGCGCTTCGGTCCAGCTGGGGCAGTCGCGACGGGCCGCGAGATCGAAGTTCAGCGCGCGGCGCATGACTGTGGCGGTTCCCTCGACCGGGGCATCGAGCCGCGCCGCGCCGACGAACTCGCGCGGCTCCTCACCCACCGAGCGCGCCCAGTCGCGGTACCAGGCCTGCCGCCGCTGGCAGAGGTAGATCGTGTCGAGCAGGTCGGGGCTCGCGTGCCCGACGTGCCGGTTCCCGGGCGTGCGAAGGTCCGGGATCGGGACGCTCTCTTGTGGGGGCTCGCGCAGGAAGAGGTATCCCACGGCGACGTAGGTCGCCCGCGCGAAGCTCTCGAGCTGCTTCAGCGTCGGCCGCGCCTCGCCCGACTCCCAGGCGGCGAGCTTGGGAAACTTCCCCGAGAGGTCCTCGACACTGCGGCCCGATCGCTCGCGGGCCCAGCGCAGGAGCTGCGGCCTAACGGCGACGCGGTTCACGCGACCTCCTCTCGAACGTCAATTTTGCCTGTCACGGCGGCGGAGATCAGGGCGGTGCGGAGTTCCTTGAGGCGGTCAATGGCGTCGCGGACCTTGGCGACGAGGGCGTCGATGCGCGCCGTCTCTCGGTCGAGGCAGGCGGCGATGGCACCTTGTTCCTGGTGTGGTGGGACCTGAACTCTAATGCGAGCCATCACACTGTTCATCAGCTTCGAGTTGATGTCGTGGCGCACAAACCAAGCTGTGGCTATGTTGAGAGCGCCCCGAATGAAACGGAGATCGACTTGACCTGACCGCTGCGCCCTTAGCGTGCCGCAGACGTTTGTGCAGTTGAACCTCCCGCATCTCGCAAATACCGTCCCAGCGTTCGCTCCATCTGTTGTCCATGTCAGATACTCGCCCTCAAAATCATGGGTCGCGAGATGCCCCATCACGCCGTCGCTCTCAGTTTGTCAGGAGTACACGGGATACGGTCCTGGGTTCTCATGAATCTCCTCATGGCTAATCACGCGACCACGCCCCAGTACGAAAAGTGTCCAAACCGCTCTCACCTCCCAATGAGCCGGAATCTCCCTCAGCCACTCGACGCCGGAGTCCTTCATGGGGACGTTCGGGTCGAGGCCCTTGGTGACGGCGCGCGTGATGAGGGTGGTGCGCTTCTCCCGGAGCAGTTTGATCAGCCGCTCCTTCTTCGCCACCAGCCTATCGATCCGCGCCGTCTCCCGGTCGAGGAAGGCGGCGATGGCGCGCTGTTCGGGCTCCGGTGGCGCGGCGAGTTCAACGTCCTCGAGCATCCCCTTGGCGAGTTCGCGGAAAGTGCTGCCTTGACCGAGTGACTCGAGTTCGGGCCGCACCGCCAGCAGCTCATAGAAGGAGAACTCTCGCGATGCGGCGTTGCGGAACACGGGACCGATCATAATCACAGTATCTAGCTTTACACAGGCGTGCGAAACTGCCCTTCCTGTTTTCAGGAAGGGACCGCTTTTCGATTGATAAAGGCGTTGAGCCTTTGGGTTTAATGAAGCGTGG
>JBOIDT010000052.1:9299-18585 GCA_050740755.1 Gammaproteobacteria bacterium | reverse complement strand
AGTTTTACAAGAAGGCGTTCGATGCCGTGGAAATGGCGCGGATGCCGGGCCCACAGGGCAAACTCATGCACGCCTGCATCCGAATCGGTGATTCGGTGGTCATGCTGCTTGACGAATTCCCCGAGTGGGGTGCATTCGGTCCGAAGGCACTCAAGGGTTCGCCGGTCACTATCCATCTCCAGGTCGAGGATGTCGACGCGGTCTTCGAACATGCCGTCCGTGTTGGGGCGAAAATTACGATGCCGCTCCAGGACAGTTTCTGGGGCGATCGTTATGGCAAACTCGAAGACCCGTTTGGTCATCATTGGTCGGTAGCCACGCACATTCGTGATATGAGCCCGGAAGAGATTCAACAAGCGGCGCAGAAGGGATGTGGTTAGCAAGCCGGAATTTCGCGGACCGCGCGGAACAAACCAACCCGACAAGCGGATCCACAGGAGACCGAGATGAATCAGCCAAGAGTCGTAACCCAAGATGAATGGCTCGCCGCGCGCAAGCAACTCTTGAACATGGAGAAAGAGCTCACCCGACTCCGCGATCAATTGAGCGCCGAGCGCCGCAATCTACCCTGGGTGAGAGTCGAGAAGCCTTATGTGTTCGACGGGCCGAACGGCAAGGAGACGCTGGCGGACCTCTTCGATGGACGCAGTCAACTGATTGTCCAACACTTCATGTTCGGTCCCGGATGGAAGGAGGGCTGCGTAGGGTGCTCGTTCGGGGCCGATCACGTCGACGGTGCGCGCATGCACTTCGAACACCGAGACGTCTCTTTCGTGGCGATTTCGCGAGCACCCTTGCCCGAGATCGAAGCCTTCCAAAACCGTATGGGCTGGCGCTTCAAGTGGGTGTCGTCATTCGGCGGTGATTTCAACTATGACTATCATGTCTCGTTCACCCCTGAGGAAATGGCGAAAGGCAAGGTAGTCTATAACTTCGAGATGCGCGACGCGCAGAGCGAAGAGATGTCCGGCATCAGCGTGTTCTACAAGGACGCCAGCGGCAACCTTTTCCACACCTATTCGACCTACGCCCGGGGGGACGAACTATTGAGCACCGCGTACATGTACCTCGACCTCGTACCGAAGGGCCGCGACGAGGCGAGTCTGCCCCATCCCTCCGCGTGGTGGCGCCACCACGACCGCTACCAGGACGATACTGAATGATCACGCTGCGGCCGCGGAACGGAGAAACGCAAGACCGGCAATGCCACCAGAGACGGCCGCGCAATCGTTGATTGATTGAAGAAGAGAGAACCCATGGCTACACAGATTTTCGTAAACTTACCGGTCAAAGATCTCAACAGGTCCGTAGAGTTCTTTACCAAACTCGGCTTCAAGTTCAACCCTCAATTTACGGACGAGACGGCCACTTGCATGATTGTGAGCGAGGGCATATTCGTCATGCTCTTGACTGAGGCCAAGTTCAAGAGTTTTACGCCAAAAGAGATTTGTGATGCGACCAAGAGCACGGAAGTGCTCGTGTGTTTATCCCTTGAGAGCCGAGAAAGAGTCGATGAAACGGTTCGCAAGGCGGTCGCCGCTGGCGGAACAACCCATAGCGAACCCAAAGACTACGGATTCATGTGGCAACATGGCTTTCAGGATCCAGATGGACACATTTGGGAATTGATCCACATGGAGCCAAGCGCGTTAAAATGACGTTACTAGCACCTTTGCCGTACCGGAGAGAGGAGCATCTCAATGGCAAACGAAATCAAATCTGTAGCGGAAGGATCATCGAGCGAAATCAAAGAAGTCTTTCCGTACCTTCGCGTCAAAAACGCCGCGGCGGCAATCGAGTTCTATACGCAAGCATTCGGCGCCCGGGAACTATTCCGGCTGACCGAACCCGGCGGGCGAATCGGCCACGCGGAGGTTTCCCTCGGCGGGATAACGCTCATGCTTGCCGACGAGTACCCCGAATACGGCATTCTCGGTCCGCAATCCATCGGCGGTACGGGGATGTCCATTCACTTGCACGTCACCAACGCCGACGTGGTGGCGGAGCGGGCCGTGGCCGCCGGCGCAACCGTGCTTCGCCCGCTGGCCGACCAGTTTTATGGCGAGCGGTCGGGGACGGTGCTCGACCCTTTCGGACACGAATGGATGCTTGGACATGAGATCGAGAAAGTCTCTCCCGAAGAGATGCAGCGCCGGTTTGCGGCAATGTTCGCGTAAAGCTGGCAGTAGACCGCACGCGCCCGACTCGAGCACCGGAGCGCGCGGCTCGAACAGGCGCTGGCGGACATCGACCGTAAGGGACGCCCCGGCCTGCTTGCGGAGTCAATCCCAGCCCGCCAGATCGGCTCGAAAGACGCGCACCTGCCTTAACACCCTCTCGCGCTTCAGGTTGAACCACACCATGGCGGCGGTGATGGCGGCGCCGACGGCCATCAGCATCACGGCCTTGGCCAGGCGTCCGTCGGGATAGAAGCGCAGGAGCTGGCCCAGCACGTTGACGACGAGGAAGGTCACGCCCGCGTACAGTAGCGCCCGAATGCGGAGCGCGATCCCGAACGCGGCCCCGGCCAGGCTCAATAGGAGCGCGAGGGCGAAGACGCCAAGCCCGGGCACGAGGAAGACATCGGCAGTGGCGCCGGCGTAGAGCAGAGTCACGGCCCCCAGGCGGGTGCCGTGGGCGACGCTCTGTCTGATCTCGCGCCGGTGCAGGTGGAGGAGGATCAAGACGCTCAAGCTGGCCGGGATGAGATACACCTGGAGCAGCCCGGCCTCGTGGGCGACACGAGGGATCCATAGATAGGCCGCCGCATTTAGGGCCAGGACGCCGAGATAGAGGGCTGTGCCGCTCGTGCGGCGCATCAGCAGGTATACCGATCCGGCCGTGACGAGCCCGAGGCTCGCCGCGACCGAGGCGAGCTGGAGCGGCACCGTCATGAGGACGGCGATCGGCATGAGGTAGGCGAGGTGCAGGAGCGGGCGCGAGTCGAAGAAGCGCTGCAGGAACACCAGCCCATAGGCCACGACAATGAGTGCGGCGGTGTCCCACAGGGTCACCGGACCGAGCCCGAGTACCGTGAGGCGCAGGTAAAACCCCAGGGCGCCGGCCCACAGGCACACCACGTAGACCCACGGCGATTGCGGTGAGACGCGGGCGCGCCACAAGCCGATCCAGAGGATCGATGCCGCCGCGACCGAGGCCGCCATCCCGTCCCAAGTCCCGGCCAGCCGCGGCAGCGGCGAGCCCGCGGCAAGCCCCTCGGCCAGTGCCAGGAGGTGCAGCGACCATTCGATCACGGCTACCCCGCAGAGCCACGTCCAGGACCGTGCGGCCAGGTCCAGGAGCGGCGACCGCCCGGCGTCGGACCACCCGAGGCGTTGGAGCCCGAGAGCGAGGGCAGCGAGCTCCAGGGCGTACCAGGGCAGGAGCAGGGGGGCCGTGTCCACCGGAACGAAGGCCAACGGCCAGGTGTGCAGGAACACCATCATCATCCCGAGCGCCGCCATCCGCCAGGCGTGCCGCCCGGTCGCGATGCCGAGACCGGTGGCGAGGCCGATCACGACGGCGAGGGTCAGGAGCCGCTCGGGCACGGGGGCCTCCCCATAGAGCAGCAATGCCACGATGCTCATGACGGTGCCGAGCGCACAAGAACGCAGCAACGGCGCGTGCAGCTCGATGCCAGGCAGGCGCCGGACCATCGCGTACACGACGAGCGCGAAGCCGGCCATCGCCAGCGGCGGGTGAACGATCGAGGACGCCAGCATCAAATACCCGCCCAACCACACCCCGGCGAGCGCCGCCACCAGGCCCTGCATCGTGACCGCCGTGCGGGACAGGCGGAGCGCGTGGCCCATCGACAAGGCCAAGGTGAGCGACAGGAGGATCACGAACCCGGCCTGGCCGCTCCGCACGCCCGGAAACGACAAGAAGAGCGCGTCCCACACGCCCGCGCCCAGCGCCAGGAACCCGAGCCCGAGCCCGAACGACGCCGCGGCCGTGAACGGCTTCGCTAGGTCGTGCCCGCCCCACCCCATCCGTGAGGCGACCCCTGCGCCATACCGCTGCCACGAGCGTCCCGCGTAGAGCAGGACATTGGCCCAAACCAGGAGGCCGATCAGGAGCCATTTCACGAGCTCGACGATAGAGGCCGTCGGCATCGACGCATCGAGGAGGGCGAGGATCGACACACCACCGGCGGCCGCGAGGCCGCACACCGCACCCCACGCCCAGCCGGGCCAGGCGCTCTGGCCGAGCAGGAGGAACAGGTAACCGGACGCGGCCAGCAGTCGCGGCGCCAAGGCACCGTGCCCTACCCCGACGTCCGAGACACCCGCGGCGATGAAGCCGAGGCCGAGCCACGGCCAGGTGCCGGCATCGAGCGCGGATCGCGGCCATCGGGCGTTGAACGCCGGAACCACCCAGGCCGCGAGCGACCACAGGACATAAGCCCAGCTCGCGACGGCTACCCACGTGCCCGGCCCAAGAGTCATGAGAACGCTGCCCACGGCGGCGCTCAAGAGGAGCCCGACACCGACCCCCCGCACCGGCGCGAGCAGCGCCACGGGGATGGGCCAACGCAAGGGTGGGAGGGCCAGCGCCAGCGCCAGCAGGACCCCGGGGAGCCCGCCGTCACGGTGCCAGGGGACGAGCGCGCCGAAGGCGGCGAGGAGCGCGGAGACATAGCAGAGACCCGCGGCGACGCGCAGGGGCCCGCTCAGGCGCCCGGCCCCACTCGGCCAGCGGTGCACCGCGTCCGCCCCCAGGGCGAGCAGCAAAGACACGATCGCGAGCGTGACCCAGAGGTCCGCCAGACCGGGATCCGTCAGCACCATCCCGGCCAGTCCATCGTGAAAGACCACGAGCTGCGCGGTGCAGAGCGCGAGCACCAGGAGCATGAGACCCGCGAGATCCAGCACCAAGCGCCGGATCCGGACCCCCAGCAGCACCACGCCGCAGAGCGCCAGCACCAGGCTCGGCGTGGTCCCGTCGATCCGCTGCGCCAGCGCGATGCCATAGCCCTGCAGGCCGACGGCGATAGACGCCAAGGCCACCGCCGTGTGCGCGAGCGGCAGCGGATACAGGCCTCGGGCGGCGGGGTCCGTTCCCGCGACCCGCGCCGCCACCAGGAACGTGAGCGCGAGCAGCACCAGCACGAGCCCGGCACCGGGATCTGCGGTCAGCGCCCCCAGGCCTTGTACAGTGTTTGTCGCGCCGTACAGGAAGAGCACGGCCAAGGTCAAGGCCGCGAGCATCAGGTACGCGTGGACGCGCCCTCGGTAACGCCATGCCGAAGTGCCCCAAAAGCCCGCGGCGATCACGGGGATCGGGAGCATGCCGAGGCCGAGCGTGACTCTTGAATCGAGCAAGGCCCCGATGGCAAGCGCCACGCCCGTGAGGCAGAGGCCCATGGCGGTAGTGTGGATAGCGCGCTCGATGATGACGCGGCCGCCTTCGCGCCCATAGCCGCCACGGAGGCGCAGCGCGGTGGCGAGTCCCAGCGCCGCGGGTTGCCGCCGCAGCACCCACACCCCGCCCGCCCAGGCGATCAGGGCGTAACCGGTGAGCGCGGCCAACATCGATTCGGTCGTCGCGAAGCCCAGGCGGTACAGGGCCGCGAGCCACGCCCCGGCTCCCAGCACCAGGGCAACGGAGATGAGCTCGGCCCGACGAAACCGCCCGGCGCACAGGACACCGACCACGGCGCCCATGGCGGCGGACAACACCCAGGCCCATCCGATCCGCCCTTCGGCGAGCCGCATGAGGAGGTGCGCCATTCCGGCCAACCAAGAGAGCACCATCGCCTCGGAGAGCGGGCCGGCCAGCAGCCGGTGGTACCCCGACCCATGGCCCGGTCGCAAAAACCGCCCCCAGAGGATCACCGGCAGGGGATCGACAGCAGGGATCTCGGCTTCGCCCCGTCGGCCCGGGGCCGCTGGCTCCAGCGCGAAGCGCGCGACCCACAAGAGCATCGCGAGCGCCATGAGCAAGCCGCCGGCCGAGGGCTCCGGGAAATAGCTGAGCTTGGTGAGGACCCCTGCCGCCGCGCAGCACCCGAGC
Organism: Gammaproteobacteria bacterium; assembly: GCA_050740755.1. Taxonomy (GTDB): domain Bacteria; phylum Pseudomonadota; class Gammaproteobacteria; order JACCXJ01; family JACCXJ01; genus JACCXJ01. The sequence continues at coordinate 12,570 of JBOIDT010000052.1, read as the reverse complement.
GCCGCGTAGATCAGCGGGCGCAGGTAGAGCGCGAGGCCCAACCGGAAGAACAGGGCTCCGGAGATCACGAGCACGATGGCCGGAATGGCCGCCGCTTCACCCTGCCAGGACCAGGCACCGAGCGCGAGCGGAACCGCGAGGGCCGCGGCGAGCAGGCCGCTGTCGAGCGACACCTCGGCGCGCTTCACCTGGCGCGCATCCAGGAGCCAGAGCCCGCGCCCGGTCCACAGCGCGGCGAGGACCAGGAGGCCCAAGCTGAACTGCGTGGCCCAGGCCAGGACCGGCCAACGCGGCGTATAGGCGAGCGTGACGGCGCACAGGAGCAGGACGCCGTAGCGCCCGAGTTTCTCCGCCACCCCGCCCGGACCCGCGCCGCCGGCCGTGTGCGCCCCGGTCCGGGTCGCCATCGACGCATACCAGAGGAACGTGGCGGCAGCCCCCGTCGCGAGCCCGATGAACCCCGGCTCGCCGTTCCAGAGGCCCCAGGCCGTGAGCGAGCAGAGCGCCATCCTCAGTGTCCAGGAAACGATCTCGCAAAGCCGCGCCGAGCGCCCGGCCAGCACCGAGCGATTCAGGAAATAGAGGCCCAAGAGCCCCGGCAAGGCGAGGTCGAGGTGCAGGGCCGGGTCGAACGGCCGCAGCACGAGGAGCGCGTAGAGCCACGCAGCCGAGCCGAGCAAGAGGTAGAGCGGGGTCAGGGTCAGGTAATGCCAGACCACGAAGCCGTACAGCCCGATGGCCAGGACCAACGTCACGCCGCGCGCCTCGGGCGCGCCCGAGGCGAGGCCGAGCGCGAGCACCGAAAGCCCGTAGATCGCGAGCGTAAACCGCGACAGCAACGCGTGGCCGCCGCTCCAGTGCTGGAGCCGGGCATCGGCATAGAACAAGAGACCACAGGCGGCCATGAGGAACGGCCCGTAGTATCCCTGCGGTAAGGGCACGTCCTCCGGCGCGCCCCAGGTGGCGTGGACAAAGGCGATGAGCGCGGCATAGAACAGGGTGCCGGCGGCGTAGATCGCGCTCTTGCGGCGCTCGACGAAGATCGCCCGGAGCCATTCGTCGGTGAAGCGCAGGAGCGCATGGCAGAGGAGTAAAAGGATGGCCAGGTGGATGAGGGCGACCCCGGCCCAGCTCTGCCGGATATCGAGGAGCGGGATGGCGAGCTGGGTGGCGGACAGCCCCAGGAAGAGGCGCGGGTGGGCGGCCAGGCGCCGGTGCATCACCCCGGAGGCCAGCAAGATGGCCGGATAGAGCAGGCCCAGGGACAGGGCCGCGGCCACGAGCGCGCCCACCGCGAACCCGAGCGACGGGGAGGCCGAGAGCAGGCGCGTGGCGGCCGCGAGGGTCAGCGGCACCAGGAGCGCGCCCAGCGCCGTCAGCACGTCGCTCGATACGCGCAGCTCCGGCCGGCGGCGGCAAAGTTCATAGCCGCCACCGATCAGCAGGAGTGTATAGAGGAGCAGGGCGCCCCAGATCGCGAGGGCCTTCCCGAAACCCGTGGTGTAAGAGACCAGGAACACGGAACCGGCGACGAAGCAGAAGCCACCGATGAACCACCCGATGTTCTGCGCCAGGAACGGCGCGACGACCGCGTGCCAGCCCGAGACCGCTTCCAGGGTCCGTTCCAGCAGGCCGGGCTCGGCGGGCCGCCAGGCGTGGCTCGGCGCGACTTCGCGATCCGCGGTCGGAGCACCGGCCCTCCACTCCTCCTCCCGGCGGGAGGGGGTTGGGGGGTGGGCGACAGGCCCATCGGCGGCAAGGGGCCATCTCCCCTCCGGCGTGGCCGGGGCCGTACCGGCCGCCGTTCCTGGCACCGCGACCGGCGCGCCCGACGGCTCGATCGCCGCCTTACCCGCGGCACCGTGGGCCTGCACCGGCGGGCCTTCCAGCCCCGCGACCGAAGACTCCGCCTCCGCCCACGTGTGGTCGGCCTCGGCCCAGGGCGCTGCGCCTGTGACCCATCCGCGCGCCGATATGAGCCCGAAGGCGCGCGCCCGGCGCCGGCACCACGCCTCGCTGCCGGGTTCCGCCTCGACGGCGCGAAGCTGGTCCAGCCAAAGGCCGTCGATCCCGGCGCACAGCTCCGCGTAGCGCTCGGCGGGCAAGGTGCCCGCCCCATGCCGGCGGTCGACGTCCAGGCGCAAGGTCGCGAGGTCGATCGCCGCCGAGAACGAGAACCCCTGGCCCGCGCTCGTCTCCCCAGACCGCACGTGGTCCGGGTCCCGCGATGGCGGCGCCGACCGTCCCGGCCCGCGGTTCCTGTACCACAAGATCGCCAGCACGATCGCAACCGGCCATAGCAGCATGCCGCCGCTGCCCGCCCAGCCCAGGACGGCGAGGAGTATGGCCACCGGCCAGCCCACGAGGACGGCCGCGACGACGATCAACACGAGGTACATAGCATCCCCCAGAGCGCCTGATGAGCCGGCCCCGGGGGCGCTATCGATCCCGGGGTCAAACGGGGATCAGGACCCCTGCACCTTTCTCTTGAGCGCCGCGAGCTCGTCCTCGACCTCGACCTGCACCTCCATTTCGAGGAAATCGCGCTCCAGCCGCGAGCGGTCGTCGCTCAACTCATCCAGGGCCGCGGTGCGGGCCTCCATCTCCGCGACATTGTCCTCCATGCGGGAAAAGCTCGCCTGTGCGGCGATGCTGGCGTCGAAGGCCGCGAAGGTGCTGTCCATGTGCTCGCGGGCCTCGGCGGCGCGCTGCCGGGCCACCAGCGTGCCGCGTTTGCGGCGCGCCTCCTCGAGCTTGGCCTCGAGCGCCCGGAGCTGCGTCTTGAGCCGCTCGCTGGTCTGTTTGGCCGCCTGCCAGGAGGGCTCCAGGGCCTTGCACACATCGGCGTGCTCGTGCTTGCGCACCAGCGCCGCGCGCGCCAGTTCCTCGCTGCCGTTGCGTACCGCCTGCTCGGCCTTCTGCCCCCAGTCCTCGCACTGCTTGCGGTTCAGCTCCAGTTCCCTTTCGAGGCGTTTCTCGCTCGCGATCGCCTCGATGACCCCTTCTTTGGAGATCCGGATGTTGTCCTCCATCTCACGGATGATCTGTTTGACCATGCGCTCGGGGTCCTCGACCCGGTCCACCAGGTCGTTGAGGTTGGCGCTGATCACATCGTTGATGCGTTTGAAGATGCTGACCATGATGATCTCCTCTTGGTGTGGGATGACGTGGAAACTACGTCGGTCCGTTGATTGAACAGGGTGCCGCGTCGTATCGCCTAGCCGCATGGGCGGCTTTAGTCGAGCGCAACCACCTGGCGCCGGTGCCGGGA
>JBOIDT010000052.1:0-9199 GCA_050740755.1 Gammaproteobacteria bacterium | reverse complement strand
ATCTCCTCTTGGTGTGGGATGACGTGGAAACTACGTCGGTCCGTTGATTGAACAGGGTGCCGCGTCGTATCGCCTAGCCGCATGGGCGGCTTTAGTCGAGCGCAACCACCTGGCGCCGGTGCCGGGATCGAGACGACCGAGAAACGCCAGCACCGAGTCGGCGGATACGAGGTGGTAGTGGCCGCTCGGCGTGCCTCTTCAGGATGGTCGTCGAAGCGCGCATTGGCGGCGGCGATCGGCTGCGGGAGTATGAGGCCCGGGTCCACCCCTGGGGAGAGGCGGAACCGGTCGAGGCATTACGCTATCTCATGAGGCCCATGGTCTGACCCAGTCCGACCTGCCCGAGGTGGGCTGGTGTCGGAGATCCTGCCCGGCAACCTAGAATTGAATGTGCGTCAGATCCGGGCGCTGGGTGAGCGTTTCGGGGTGGATCCGGCGGTATTCTTGTGATCTGCTATAAAAACGCTAGCAAGAATAGCCCGGAGGGTAGCGCAGCGCAATCCGGAAAGACCTACGGCCAGAGATGCGGTTAGGTGAGACGCGCAAAACGACATGTGATGACGTTTCCGATGACGTTGATGCGCGTCGTAACCCAACGAATGGACGCGCCGGGTGCGACACTCGACATCATTTCGATGTCTGCGTGGCGCACACGGCATCCCATTACCCATGATACAATACATCCTGCTCGTCACTCCGGACATTTGACTATAGTCTGGCAGAACTTCATCTGGAGATGTGCAACGGTGACCATCGCCGTGACCCCGGGCTTTGCCTTGAGCAACACGGCGAGTGTCACCGGCAACCCCAAGCCATGGAGCAGCTCGGCGCCGCAGGCCGTGTATGGCGCTATCTCTGGGCCTCGCCGGTGACGCTCTTCGGGCTCTTGGCCGTGGCCTTGTCGCTCTACTCCGGCGGGCGGGCACGGACGCACACCGGCGTCCTCGAATGTCACGGGGGGTTTGCTCGCCTGCTCTTGAGCGTGACACCCGTGCACGCCCACGCGATGACGCTCGGGCACGTCGTGCTCGGCCGTGATGCGGATTGCATCGAGCGAACGCGAGCGCATGAGCGCGTTCACGTGCGGCAGACGGAGTGGCTCGGAGCGTTGTTCCCTTTTGCCTATCTGGCCTCTTCCGCCTGGGCCATGCTGCGCGGACGGCATTACTACCGTGACAACTGGTTCGAGCGGGACGCCCGCCAGTCCTCGTGACGACGCGGCCATGGACCGGCGCGAAGGGCCGGCTCGAAGGGTAATACTACTCGAAGGTGAGATCGCAGAGGACCGTTTCCCACGCCTCGACCCTTGGGCCGCTTGTCTCCGGGGCTCGGCGGTGGGATACTTCAGGCGCCTTGGCCCAACCCGCTGGTCGGTCAGGCAATGCTCACCGCGACGACAGGCTCGAAGCGTTCCGCCTCGCCGTCGACCGCCGCGATGTGCTGCCGCCCAAACCGCGATCCTGATCGGTGAGCCCGACGCGATCGGCTACGACGCGCTCCAAGACGAATTCGGCTATCTCATTCACGGTGTGGATGATTGGCCGACGCTGCGCCTGCCAAAGCCCTCTACTGTAACGGGTGCACAGAAGCGCCGCTTGACGCTGCTCTACACCGCGAAAGACCCGGAATGCAACAACGCCGTCGTGCTCGAATCCTTTCTCGCTGATAAGTGAGAGACGTGCAGCAAGCGCGTCGGATTTACCCTATTCGCCTGTTGATTTGAACGAGGAGACAACATGGACCTTTATCCCCCACTCAGCAAAGAACTCGCACGCAAACGCGCCCAGCTCGCACCGGAAATCTCCGCCGCGTTCAAGGCTTTCAGCACACGCGTGTTCGCCGATGGCGCCCTGCCCGTCAAGACCAAGCAGTTGATCGCGGTCGCGGTGGCCCACGTGACCCAATGTCCGTACTGCATTCGCGGCCACACCGAGCTTGCGGTGAAGCACGGGGCGACTGAGCAGGAGGTGATGGAAGCGATTTGGGTCGCCGCCGAAATGCGCGCGGGCGGCGCTTATGCACACGCGAACCTTGCGCTTGAAACCATGAGTCAAACGGAAGCGGGCCGGTCCGGCGGCGGAACATCGTGAACGCCCCGCCCGCTTTCCCCACGAAAACCAAAGGAGGTTGAAGCATGGGCAAGAATGTCAGCCAAAAGTTGATCGGCAGCCATCTGGTCGAGGGTCGCATGGAAGCCGGACGAGAGATCGGCCTTAGAATTGACCAGACCCTGACCCAGGATGCCACCGGAACCATGGTGATGCTCGAGCTCGAGGCGATGAACCTTTCCCGAGTCAAGACCGAGCTGTCCGCGCAATACGTCGATCACAACCTGCTCCAAACCGATTTCAAGAATCCGGACGATCATCTGTTTCTGCGCAGCGCCTGCAAAAAGTTTGGCATCTGGTACAGCCGTCCCGGAAACGGCGTGAGTCATCCGGTGCACATGGAGCGCTTCGGCATACCCGGCAAGACGTTGCTGGGATCGGATAGCCACACCTGCGCCGCCGGCTCCCTCGGAATGCTGGCGATAGGCGCCGGCGGTCTGGAGGTCGCGCTGGCGATGGCCGGCGACCCGTTCTACCTAAAGATGCCGAAAATCTTGGGTGTCAAGGTGATCGGCGATCTTCCCGAGTGGGTGAGCGCCAAGGACGTCATTTTGGAGATGTTGCGCCGCCATGGCGTCGCCGGCGCCATCGGCAAGATCATCGAATATTACGGGCCGGGGCTGGATGGACTGACGGCCATGGATCGCCACGTGATTGCCAACATGGGGGCCGAGCTTGGCGCTACCACGACCGTGTTCTCCTCGGATGCGGCGGTTAAGCGCTTCCTCGAATCTCAGGGTCGTGGTGGAGATTGGGTAGAGATCGTTGCCGACGAGAATGCCGAATACGATGAATACGAACAAATCAATCTGTCCGAGCTCGAGCCGCTCATCGCCTGTCCGAGCAGCCCGGGCAATGTGGTGCCTGTAGCTGAAGTGGCGGGCCGCGAAATCTATCAAGCCATGATCGGCTCATCGGCCAACCCGGGACTGCGGGATTTCGCTGTCGCCGCGGTGATCGTGGACGGCAAGCAAGTGCACGACCGGGTTTCTTTCGACATCAATCCCACTTCCCGCCTGATCCTGGAAAACCTGGCGCAGGCGGGACTACTGGGAAAACTGATCCGGGCCGGTGGCCGGATCCATCAGGCCGGCTGCAACGGCTGCATCGGCATGGGCCAGGCACCGGCCACCGGGCGGATCAGCCTGCGTACCGTGCCGCGTAACTTCCCGGGCCGTTCCGGCACGAGCGACGATCAGGTCTATTTGTGCAGCCCTGAAACGGCGGCGGCTTCGGCACTCGCCGGCGTGATTACCGATCCGAGGACATTGCACATGGAGTACCCAAAATTTAAGGAGCCCGAGCAACCCATTATCGGCACGGCTATGGTGGCGCCGCCTGCCGAAGAAGGCGAGGCTGTCGAGCTTGAGAAAGGGCCGAATATTCAGCCGCTTCCGCCGTTTCATCCATTCCCCGATACGGTGGAAGGACCGGTCCTCCTGAAGTTGGGAGATGACATTTCCACCGATGAGATCATGCCGGCGGGAGAGCAAGTGCTGCCGTATCGGAGCAACATCCCCGAAATCAGCAAGTTCGTTTTTGCCCGAATGGATGAGACGTTTTACCACCGGGCGATGCAGCACTTGTGGTCGGGATGCCTGATCGTCGGCGGCAGAAACTACGGCCAGGGCTCAAGCCGCGAGCATGCCGCCATCGCGCCGCGGTATCTGGGACTCAAGGCCGTCATCGCGAAAAGCTTCGCGCGCATTCACCGGCAAAACTTGATCAACTTTGGGATCCTGCCGTTGACATTCGCGGATCCGAATGACTGGGAAAGGATCGATCAAGACGACGTCCTCGGTCTTCCGGATATCCGCGCGGCCATCCCACAAGGAAACCAGGTAAGGGTCGTCAACAAGACGAATGGAGAAACGTACCTCGCGGAACATGCATTGACGGGACGACAAGTCGAGATGATTTTATCCGGAAGCCTGCTCAACCTGATGCGCAAGCGGCCGGCCTAGCTGGCGTCGGGTCTGAATGCTGGAGCTTAAACGCGTGCACCACCCACCTTCGGCCGATAACGCCGCCGTGATGCGGGGCATGAACAGTTGGCGCTACGTGCCTCGTGCCTCAGATCCGCATTGACTACCATGGCACGGCTGGGCGTGAAATCGTTATGCTTCGGCCGCACCATCACATAATAGTCAATCCACCATGAACACGCCCGCCTTGTCATTCCCCTCGGGTCACGACCCCATAACGGTCCGGGTGGTCTATGCGTATCTCGCGTCTGCGACCTTCTGGCTGCTAATAGGCACCGCCTACGGTCTGCTCGCTGCCATCAAACTGTACTGGCCGGATTTCCTCGCCATGGAAGGATTGTCCTTCGGCCGCATCCGACCGATCCATACCAGTACGGTATTTTTCGGTTGGACGACCCTGGCCTTGGTCGGGCTTGGCTACTATATCGCGTATCGTACATCCCAGGTGCCGATCTGGCGGCCCCAGCTCGCCTCCTTCGCCTTGTGGCTCTGGAATGTGGCTATCCTGAGTGGGCTCATTACGCTCTCAATGGGTATTAGCACCGGTCCGCAGGAGTATCGGGAATGGGTTTGGCCTGTGGCCTTACTGTTCGCCTTCGGCCTGCTGCTAAACGGTTACAACTACTACCGCACCGTAGCCGAACGAAAGATCCCCGAGATCTATATCTCCAACTGGTACATCCTCGGTGCGTTCTGCTGGCTCTCGATCATCTATGTCGTCGCCTACCTGCCTTTCTACCAGGGCGGCCTCGGGAACACCGTGATTGCGGGGTATTACGTGCACAACGTGGTCGGCATGTGGTTCACGCCCATGGTCCTGGGCGTGACCTACTGGGCCTTGCCACGCATGCTGGGCAAACCGATCTATTCGTATGCCTTGGGTGTGCTGGGGTTTTGGACCAATATGCTGTTCTACACCCCGATCGGCGCTCACCACTATATCTTTGCGCCGATCCCATGGTGGCTACAGACGACCGCGATCCTCTTCAGCGTCGGGATGATGGTGCCGGTGTGGTCTGGCGCCGGGAACTTCCTCTTAACGGTGCGCGGCTCCTGGGGTCTGGTGCGCCGCAGCTATGCCCTCCTGTTCTTGCTCGTCGGGGTGTGGGGTTACGCGCTTGCCTCGACCCAGGGTACGATCGAGGCATTTCGCACGGCCCAGGTCTATTGGCACTTCACCAATTACACCGTGGGGCACGCCCATCTCACGATGTATGGTTTTGTGGCGTTTCTCATCTGGGGTGCGATCTACGGTCTCCTCCCGCGCATTACCGGACAGGCACCCAACACCACATGTCTCGCTATTCACTTCTGGTTGGCTTTTTTCGGGGGCTGTATCTACGTCACCTCGATCTCGGCCGCGGGTGTGATGCAGGGTTGGTCCTGGGTGAATGCTGAATCCTTTATCGCCTCCATCGAGGCCGCCGCACCGATGTGGTTGTGGCGAACGATCGGCGGGTTGCTCATGGTCGCGAGCCACGTTGTATTTGCAATCAATCGCTGGGCCATGCGCCCGCGCATAGAGCCCGTGCACGCTCCGCAAGCTCGGGAGACCCTCGCATGAATCTCCATACCGACCATCGCGCCCTGGTCGCGGTCGCCGTGGTGGGTTTTGTGACGCTCACGCTCATCATCGGCGTCCTGCCCGCCTTTGAGGTCCAGAAGACCGGACCACACCCTGGTGCGCACGCGATCGAGGCCCTCGAGCTTCGCGGTCGGGACCTCTACCTGCGCGAGGGGTGCGGCTTCTGCCATACACAGTTCGTGCGCAGCCTCCCCGTGGACGAACCTTACGGGCGGGGCTCCGTCGCGGAAGACTATGCCCTGGAGGACCCGCCGCTATTAGGGACACAGCGCACCGGCCCGGACCTCGCCAACGTCGGCGTGCGCCAGCCGAGCGAGTTGTGGAACCTGATCCATCTTTATAATCCGCGCGTCGTGGTGCCTCAGTCGGTCATGCCTGGCTACCCCTGGTATTTCGCGGAAAAGGACCAGGCGGCCCCAAACGAGAAGGTGGTGGCGCTTCCGGCAGGCTACGCTCCGCGGGGAAAGGTGATCGTCGCGACAGAGGAAGCAATCGCGCTCGTGCGCTATCTGCAGTGGCTGAAGCAGCCGGACGTCGATCGATGATCGAGCATAGCGGTGAGCCAAACTCGATTCTGGATCTAGTCCTGGTCGCCTCAGCGATCGCGGTCGTGCTCGTTGCCTTTTACCTCGCGCTTCGACACATGCTCTTTCCCGGGGAGACATCCCCCGATCATATAAAACGCCGGATCCTGCAAGACGACGAGGCACCGCCGTGAAGATCGAAGTCTTCATCGACGGGGAGCTTACTCCTTATGCCGTCTTGAACCCGCCCGAGACCTTCCATCTTGACACGGCTCCGTTGGACGATGGCCCTCACGTCATCCGGCTGAAGGCAATCGATACGGACGGTTCAATCAGCGTGCGTGAGGTCCCCTTTACCGTACGTAACGGCCCGGGGATCGCGGTGCACGGTATAGCCGACAACGACGTGGTCCGGGGCCGGGTCTCGGTCCTGGCGAACGCCTATTCGAGCACCGCAGGGGATACCTTCGAGCCGATCCGCATCGAGACACCGGCACCGATCCCGACCTGGGCCTGGCTCCTGTTCCTGGCAGTATTCGCCTGGGGGATGTGGTACTTGGGCATCGAGCTGCACGCCCGTAACGCCGAGTTCGCCGCAGCGGCCATGCCAACGGCGGGCACCGGGGATGCTAGCGCCTCTGGAGAGGGATCACGGGAGGTGCTTGGCGAGCAGGTGTATGGGAATTACTGCGCCGCATGTCATCAAGCCTCCGGGGCGGGCTTAGCGGGCGTATTCCCGCCGCTCAAGGGTAGTGCGACGGTCATCGCGGTGGACCCGACCGAACATGCGCGCATCGTCATCCATGGGCTGATGGGCAAAGAGATCGAGGGCGTGACGTATGGATCGCCGATGCCACCCTTTGCCGCGCAGCTGAGCAATGACGAGATCGCGGCCGTGGTGAATCACGAGCGTACGAGTTGGGGCAACGCGGCACCCACCGTGACCCCGGAACAGGTCGCGGCGCTTCGAGAGTCCTCACCCACGCGACCGCCATGACCACGCGCCCATGAAGGTTCTCGGTCTTATTGGCTAGGCGCCCCAGTGAAAGTCAAAATCAGAGGTTGCGGGTGGGGATCTGCCATCTCCGTCTCAGGCTACACTCATACTTGGGCTGAATGGTGAACTAGGATGATCAAGCTGAAACGGGCCTATGAAAAACCCGCCAAGGATGACGGCGAGCGCATCCTCGTCGAGCGGCTCTGGCCGCGCGGCCTGACCAAGCTACGGGCCAAGATAGATCTGTGGCTGAAGGATGTCGCGCCGAGCACGGAACTGAGGCGGTGGTTCGGGCATGATCCGGATAAGTGGGATGAGTTCCGCCGGCGTTACCAAAAGGAACTCAAGGAAAACAACGATCTGATCAAGCTACTCAAGCGCAAAGCCAAAGCAGGCACAATCACTCTCATTTACGCGGCGCGAGACGAGGAGCACAATGGCGCTCTGGTTTTGAAGCGGTTCCTTCAGAAAGGTTGACCGGGCATTGCCGCCAATGCGCCCGGCGGCATCCGGCGATAACGATCTTCCCCTCCCCTCACGCTCCCCACATTCCCCAATGGCGGTACCAACTGTCACGTCGCATCACCAGGTCTCGCGTGGCGGCGTACCAGGATTACGGTTCCCTGGCCAAGACCTGGCCAGCAGGTCGCGGCTGGAACGGCAGGTTAAGGCGGCACCGACCGGACTCGCGTCCGGCCACCGGGTGCTCGCCTTTGCGTCACCCCACAGCCCCGACAGCCGACCAGAATCCGGCCCGGGCAGCCCAAACGCCCTCTTCACCGCCCCCGCGCGAACCACCCACTCACCGGCCGACCCGTGCGACGCAACCGCACCGGTTGAAAAGCTGCGTTGATAGTCCTATCCTTATCGCTACGGCGCATCCCGTCACCATCAGCATCACGGAGGATTAAATGAGCGAAGAAAAGACGAAACTCGACGGGCCCGATCTCGCGCAAGGTGTGGCCATTTCGACCGTTGCCGAGGGCGCCATGCTGCTTGGCCACACGCAGGGCGAACCGATAATCCTCGTGCGTCGCGGCGGGGAGCTATTCGCCATCGGCGCCGTCTGCACGCACTATAGCGGCCCGCTTGCCGACGGGCTCCTTGTCGACGATACGGTTCGCTGCCCTTGGCATCATGCCTGTTTCAGCCTGCGCACCGGCGAGGCGCTGCGGGCGCCGGCGCTAAACCCCGTCTCCTGTTGGCGGGTCGAGCAGCGGGACGGCAGCGCTTTCGTTAGAGAAAAGCTCAAGAGCGCCGGCCGGCAGCCGCCTCCCGCAGCGTCGGGCATACCGGGATCGGTGGTTATCGTCGGCGGCGGCGCGGCGGGTAACGCTGCTGCGGAAATGCTCCGCCGGGAGGGCTACGCCGGTCGCCTGACGATGCTGAGCGCCGATGCGTCGGTACCCTGTGACCGGCCCAATCTTTCCAAGCAATATCTTGCGGGCAAGGCGCCCGAGGAGTGGATTCCCCTTCGATCGGCCGAGTTCTATCAAGAGCAGGACATCGACTTGAAGCTCGGCGTGCGCGTCGCCACAATCGATACGGCAAGTCGGCACGTGGACTTGGTGGACGGCAGCCGCCACGCCTATGATGCGCTGCTGCTCGCCACCGGCGCCGAGCCGGTGCGGCTCGAGTTTCCCGGCGGAGATCTCCCCCACGTACATTACCTGCGCACGCTCGCCGACAGCAGCGCCCTGGTCGCCAAGGCGCTGGTTTCGCAGCCGGCCGTGGTGATAGGCGCGAGCTTCATCGGTCTGGAGGTGGCGGCATCACTTCGAGCGCGCAATATCGAAGTGCATGTGGTCGGACGGGAGACCTGTCCCATGGAGAAAGTCCTCGGCGTGGAGGTCGGGGACTTCATCCGCAAAGGAACCGATCATAATCACAGTATCTAGCTTTACACAGGCGTGCGAAACTGCCCTTCCTGTTTTCAGGAAGGGACCGCTTTTCGATTGATAAAGGCGTTGAGCCTTTGGGTTTAATGAAGCGTGGCCGAG
>JBOIDT010000051.1:0-19177 GCA_050740755.1 Gammaproteobacteria bacterium | reverse complement strand
CTAGTGAACGGATGCTCATGGTCTCTCACCTTCGCCCATGTGACCAAACGTGTGACCAAACGTTGACAACTCGCCTCGGAATCCATATCATTCACCGAATCGAGCCGGGGCATCATCCACCCATTCATGCATGCATGGCACGTTCATGGCTAAAGGGCGGACCTTATGTGCTTCTTATAGCGGCGTTGTGGCGGGATCGCGTTCCGCTCGCACGAGGGCGCAGGGACGCGTTGCGTCATGTGGCTCGCGGCTTCCGCAACTTGGCCAGTTCAGCCTCCAACTTAGCCAGCCGCGCCTTAAAGCCTCACCGTGGCCCACAAATCCAGCGGCCACCCCAATCCGCTTCTCGCGCGAGAGCGCTTTCAAACGCGCTTCTGTGGGTAGCGTCATCAGTGCCATGGAGCCAGAGCAATAAAAGGTAAAATGTCGTGGGAACTTACAATTCCAGACACCTGGTATATCGTCTCGTAAAACTAATTACTTACTCCATCGCACACAATGCGCGCTGCTAGCCGCGAGATCATTTCCACGGGCTGCTATGTCGCGGCGTTTGGAACCTCTTTCCTCGGGGGCCTTCTCAGGGGAATCTTTTCGACCGAGCGTAGTCAGCTCCGCCCCCATCGCACCTCTCTGCTCGGAGAAAAGCAGGTTGACATTCACCCGTCAGGTTCTGAAAGGCACGTCCAAGCGATCCGGCAGCACCTCCTATCCGCGCCACGGGTGCAACCAACGTTTCAGCCCACATCCGGAGATGAGGTATCACTCCTACTCTCGCTGGGCTTTGGTGCCGCTTGGAACTGGATCCGCTCTCGCCTCTCGCTCTGGTCGGACAAAATCAAAGCGTTCATTAACGGCCTTTCCACGCGCCGGGACGGCGTATGGGAATATGCCGTGGTTACCGTCGCCTACTGGGGACTCACGATCACGGACGGCGCCATACGGATGCTCGTGCTCTTCCAGTTCTATCTCATGGGATATTCGACGTTCCAAATCGCTTCTCTCTTCCTCCTATATGAGATTTTCGGCGTAATAACGAACCTTGTTGGTGGATGGATTGGCGCCAACATGGGTCTACGCGTGACGCTCTTCGGCGGATTGGCGATCCAAGTCGTGGCCCTCGTGATGCTGGCGTTCATGAGCCCCGCGTGGCCCACCGCCATCGTGGTCGCCTATGTGATGATCAGCCAAGCACTCTCGGGGATCGCGAAGGATCTCACAAAGATGAGCTCCAAGAGCGCCATCAAGGCTATAATACCGAAGGATGCCGATGCGATGCTCTATCGATGGGTGTCGCTGCTTACGGGGTCGAAAAACGCGTTGAAAGGGGTTGGCTTCTTTGTCGGAGCGCTGTTGTTGACACTCGCCGGATTTACCCCCTCTTTATTGATAATGGCTGTCTGCCTCTTCCTCTTGCTCACCGCGCTCTGGCGGCATCTTCCTAGGGACCTCGGCCGAATGAAGGAAAGGGCGGAATTCAGTTCCGTGTTCTCGATGGATCGGCGAGTCAATGTCCTCTCGGCGGCTCGTTTCTTCCTTTTCGGCGCGCGTGACGTCTGGTTCGTTGTTGCGCTCCCCGTCTTTCTCTCCGCCATCTTCGGCTGGTCACCCCTCGCGGTGGGCGGATACCTGGCGCTCTGGACGATCGGCTACGGCATAGTGCAGTCGATAGCCCCACGCTTCATCGCCGCGAAGGCCGGCGAGGCCCCAAAAGGCTACACGGTTTTCTTCTGGGCATCCGTTTTGACGGCCGTGCCTGCAGTCATCGCCCTGGCCATCGGAGTGGGATTCTTCCCCGGCATTTCGATTGTCGGCGGATTGGCGGTCTTCGGTGTCCTATTCGCAATTAATTCGGCGGTTCACTCGTATATGATCGTGCACTATGCCGAATCCGAGAAGGTGGCCATGACGATCGGTTTCTATTACATGGCTAATGCCGGCGGTCGGCTCGTAGGAACCGTTTTGTCCGGAGGGATCTACCAAGTGGCTGGTATCCCCGGGTGCTTGTGGATATCGGCCGTATTCACTGGAATCGCGGCCCTAATCTCAACCGGGTTGGTGCTCCCGCAAGAGCGGGCGACTATCCCCCCTGACCTACTACCCAACAGATCGATGCTGCTGGCGACGGTATAACGGGAGCGCCTGAGCGGTACGCCTTTCCGCCATGCGAGGTCTAGGCATTACAGCCGGGCGCCCGGCATAGCGATCCGGCAAACTCGGAGCTACTGAGGCTATTTAGCATGAAAAAGAGATCATCAGCAACCATGAACGCTGCGGAACAGATGAACGCTGCCCAGAGCGTCTTGTCGGACATTGCGGACAGCGCGGCGGAAGGAATTCAAAAGGGTACGGAAGCGGCGTCCGAAGCCGTTGACAAGACGTTGCCCGTTATCACGAAATTCATTGGAAAGGGAACCTACATAGGCTGCTACTACCTCGCATTCGGGCTTGTCTACGGCGCCAAATTCGCGGAAGGTTGCCTCCCTCTAGATTCCGTGATCCTCTATGGCTTAAAGGACGGCGCGCGGGCGGCAAGGGAGGCATATGCGCACCGCTATTCATTCGATGACACTATGGAAGCGGGGCAGGGCACGCCGTACAACCCGATCTGAGGGATCGGTACCGTGAACGGTTCGAGGGGGCGTCAGGAAACGGGGATCCATTACCCTCGACCGGGACGCTTGCACCTGAGCAATGTCCCGTTTTTCTCTGCCCCGGAGGAAGTAGAATGTAGAGAGTTTGTTTCTATTCTCTTTCGGATCCCGGAAGTCGATATTATCGAGATCTCGGCTTCGAGAACGGCGGCGGAAATCCACTTCGACGGTAGTTGTACCGCTCGGGAGTTTGCCCGGAAAGTAGGCGAAGAGCTTCTAGCGCTACGGTCCGAGGCCCAGGCGATGACGATTCCACTGCTGAAGGCCGACTGTGAAGGAATCATACGGATCTACCGGCACGAGACGGTGGTCTTGAGCTGGCGGGTAGTGAGCGACCTGCCACAATGTATGAGGCTGAGAAACACCCGACTTCTTGGAAGAGAGAGCCTTTGCCAAGCGCTGGAACGTAAACTGAAGGGCGTTTTCGGAATCAAGCGGCTCACCGTCAATCCGCTCACCTGCTTTGTTTCGGTACATTTTGACAACAACGCAATCGACAAGGCCCAATTGGTCGATCTTCTGGAGGAGACTCTTGAAAGCGCGGAACAGCATCTGCGCGCCGAAAAGAACTGGAACGAGCTCCTTCTCTGCACGGCGGGGCTCGCGCTTTCAGCGACCGCGCAATTTGCGGTTCCGATTCTGCTGACCCCCGCTGCAGGCCTGTTTGTGTATTGCGTTTTTCCGTCTTTTGTCAGAGCGCGGGATACGCTATTCAAGGAACGACGCTTGGGCGTAGACGTCCTCGACGCCATCGTCGTCGTCATGTGCTTGGTAGGGAATCAAATCTTCGCCGGCGCGACGCTCGCGTGGTGCCTCTCTTTGGGCAGGGCCCTTCTCGCCAAGGCGCATGAAGACTCGCGTCGTAGGTTGATCGATGTATTCGGCAAACAGGCGCGCGCGGCGTATTTATATCAGGATGGCGTCGAAGTCAGTGTTCCGCTCGAAAGGCTGAGACCGGGCGACACGATCGCGGTCCATACGGGAGAGGTGATACCCGTGGACGGCATTGTCTCCGAGGGCGAGGCCGTCGTGGACCAACACGCCCTGACGGGCGAGTCCGTTCCCGTAGAGAAGACGGTAGGAAGTAGGATATACGCTTCTACTCTGCTGATAGGGGGGAGGATCCTCGTTGCGGTTGAAAAAGCAGGCAAAGAGACCACTTCGGCGAAGATCAGCGCTATTCTCAATGATACCGCCGCCTTCCGGCTCATTTCTCAATCCAAGGGTGAGGAGTTGGCGGACAAAGCGGTACTTCCTACGCTAATCCTTGCTTCAATGGGGTATGGCACGGTCGGGTTCCAGGGAGCCACCGCTATCGTCAATGCCGATTTCGGTACGGGGATCCGAATGGCCGCCCCGCTTGCTCTCCTGAGCTCGCTCTCCACGTGTGCAAAGAGGGGCATCCTCGTCAAGGATGGTAAGGCCCTCGAACAGATGAGCTCGATAGATACCGTCCTTTTCGATAAGACCGGAACCCTTACTAGCGAGCGTCCCACGGTGAATCGTATTCATCGGTTCGGCAAGCTCGGGGAGAAACGTATTCTCTCTGTCGCGGCGGCCGCGGAACGGCGCCTCGACCATCCGATTGCAGGCGCTATCGTCGACGAATTTCGCGCACTAGGCACACCCTTTCCCGCTACGGATCAATCCTCCTACAAGATCGGGTACGGCATTAGCGTGCTCATCGAAAAAAAACATGTCTTGATAGGAAGTAGCCGCTTCATGAAGTTGGAGGGAGCCGCATTGCCGGAGCGGGCGGAACGGATCGAACAAGAGGTTCACGCCGAAGGCCATTCCATAGTCTTTGTTTCCATCAATAAGGCGGTGGTGGGCGCGATAGAGCTGGCGCCGACGTTGAGACCCGGGGTTCGCGAGCTGTTAGCGGGCCTCCGCGAGCGCGGCGTCTCCCAGGTGGTCATTATATCCGGGGACCACGAAAAACCGACCGAGAAGCTGGCTCGCGAGCTCGGGGTCGATAGGTATTTCGCGGAGGTATTGCCCGCCGACAAGGCCCGTTACGTAGAGCTTCTCCAACAAGAAGGACGAAAGGTCTGCTTTGTTGGCGATGGTATCAACGACTCCATCGCGCTTAAACGAGCCAATGTTTCCGTCTCCCTGCGCGGCGCGACGTCCGTCGCAACCGATACGGCTCAACTCGTATTCATGGAAGAAACGCTGTGCAAATTGTGCGAGTTCATGGACATCTCTCGAGAACTCGAGCGCAATATAAACACCAGTTGGATGATCATCGTGGCGCCGAATGTGCTCTGCATTGCGGGCGCGTTTTTCCTCGGTTTCGGGGTCATGGCGTCGGTGGTGGCTAATAATGTGGCTGCCATCGCCGCGCTTGCCAATGGATTGAGGCCACTTAGAATGTTTCCCGAAACGGGCGCTGCCGATCTAGCACCCGAACGGAAAGGGTCCTCGTTGGGAACGCTAATAGGGCTGGTTGACCTCTTCAGGCAACTAGCGGCCGGCTCAGCCGTCCACTTTCGGTCGGAAAGTCCGGCGGGGATCTCTACGATGGGAACGGGAGTCAAGCGGACGGCTCTGCTCTTACTGTTGGCCGGAGCGGCTGGTATCGTCAGCCCAGGCGTTCCCGGCTGGCCGCTGATCCAGAGCGCGATCGCACTTCTTTCCACGGAGGTGCCGGGACTTTCTTTGCTCCATCAATGGCTGGGCAAGGTATTCCCCAACGCGAGCCGGGAGGCTCTCAGGTTTGCCTTCAGGCTTTCCATGGACGTTAAAAAACGCTTTCCGGAGGAGCATCGCATCACCTCATGAATACCCGCGTGGGGATCAATGGTTTTGGAAGGATGGGCCGCTTGGCTATCCGGATCGGTTGGGGTCGGCCGGACCTGGAGTTCGTCCATATAAACGATCCGAGAGGCGGACCGGCCGCCGCCGCACACCTGTTGAAATACGACTCCATTCACGGTCGGTGGCCCAACCGGGTCAAGGCCACGGAAAACGGCATCGAAATTGACGGCCAGGCGGTCGTGCTCAGTGACTGTGCGTCGCCAAGCACCATCCGATGGAACGATATGGACGTGGTCCTGGAATGCAGCGGAAGGTTTCGGACACCGAGCGCGCTTAAGCCGCATTTCGATCAAGGGGTGAAGAAGGTCATCGTTTCCGCGCCGGTCAACGAAGGCGCGTTGAACGTCGTAATGGGAATCAACGACGCTTCTTATAATCCTGAAACCCATCATTTGCTGACGGCTGCTTCGTGTACGACGAACTGCCTCGCACCGATTGTCAAGGTCATCCATGAAAGCCTGGGCATTCGACATGGGGTCATCACCACGATCCACGACGTGACCAACACACAACACGTTGTGGACGTGCTGGATTCGGATCTGCGCCGGGCTCGTTCGGCAAGCCTGTCATTGATCCCGACGACAACGGGTTCGGCGAGCGCGATATCTCTGGTGTACCCGGAATTGCGAGGAAAACTGAATGGGCTCGCGGTTCGCGCCCCGCTGCTGAATGCATCGATCACCGACGCGGTCTTCGAGGTGGAAAGAGCAACCACCAGCGAGGAAGTCAATGCCCTGTTCCGGCGCGCCTCGAACTCTACGTTGAAGGGCATACTGGGATACGAAGAGCTACCGTTGGTTTCAGTAGATTTCAGGGGAGACGCGAGGTCGGCGATCATCGACGCCGGTTCCACGATGGTCGTGGACGGCACGCAGGTGAAAGTGCTCGCATGGTACGACAATGAAAGCGGGTACGTACACAGAATGGTAGAATTGGTTCAAAAGGTAGGACGCGGTTTGCGGAATATGACTGTCGATGGCAGTGAGGTCGAGCGCAAGGGCCGCGTGCGAGGGGGCTGAAGGATGCCGCACAGGATAGACTACATGAAAAATTTCGCGGGAGAGGGGGTTTGTAATGCTTTATTCTTTTCTCCGATCGGGCGCGGGGGGTCGTGGTTTTGCAAGAAAGCTCACCTCCTTCTTGCTCGGCGTACTCCTTCAAACGGGGGCGGTGGGCGCCTACGGCGATCCCGGGACGCAGAAGCTGGTCCTGACCGGTTCCAGCACCGTCGCGCCGCTTGCGGCGGAGCTCGGCAAACGCTTCGAGGAGCGACACCCGGGCGTTGAGGTCGACGTCCAGTCCGGGGGTTCGAGCCGGGGGATTAACGATACCCGCCAGGGTCTCGCCGACATCGGCATGGTATCCCGCGCGTTGAAACCGGAGGAAGGCGATCTGCATGCCTATACCATCGCGCTCGACGGCGTGGGCATGATCACGAACCGTGCTAACCCGGTGATCGAGCTGACCCGCGAACAGATCATCGCCATCTATACCGGCCGCGTCGAGAACTGGTCCGAAGTGGGCGGCCCGGATCTGTCGATCACGGTGGTAAACAAGGCGGAAGGCCGCTCCACCCTCGAGCTGTTCCTAACGCATTTCGGGTTGAAAAACAGCGAGGTCAAACCCGACGTCGTGATCGGCGACAACCAGCAGGGATTGAAAACCGTTGCCGGCAACGTCGGGGCCATCGGCTATGTCTCCATCGGCAGCGCCGAATACGAAGCCATGCATGGCCAGCCGATCCGCTTGCTGCCGATCGATGGTGTCGAGGCCTCGCTCAGCGCGGTGAAGCGCGGTGTCTTTCCGCTGTCAAGACCGCTCAATCTCGTGACCCGCGAGCCGGCGACGGGGCTCGTGCGCGTGTTTATCGAGTTTGCCCGCTCGGAGGGCACCCATGCGATCGAGGAGCAGCAATTCATCCCCACTGGTATCGAGTGATGGCGTCCTCAAGTGGACGCTCGGCGCCTGTGCACTGCTGGCCGGCGGTGTCCTGCTGCTGATCCTGGGTTTTCTCCTGATCGAGAGCTGGCCGCTCATCGCCAGCCGCCGCCTGCTCGGCTTTTTCCTCGATCGTGACTGGTATCCTCAGCAGCAGGCGTTTGGGCTACGCGCCATGCTTGCAGGCAGTCTGCTCGTGAGTGGACTCGCGGTGCTGCTCGCTGCCCCCTGCGGCTTGGTGGTTGCCGTATGGGGTCGTCTGTATGCCCCCGGCCTAGGGGGGCACCTGTGCCGGAGTTTCATGGAGTTGATGGCGGGGATCCCCTCGGTGGTTTATGGGCTCTGGGGGCTTACGGTGATCGTGCCCTGGATCAACCACATTACCCCGCCGGGCGCAAGCCTGCTCGCCGGAAGCCTGGTGCTGGGTCTAATGATCCTGCCCCTCGTGGCGCTCAGCGCCGATGCCGGGATCGCTCAGGTGCCGCAAACCTACCTGCGCGCCGCGGCCGCGCTAGGACTATCCCGCTGGGGTACGCTCACCCGGATCCTGCTGCCGCAAGCGGCGCCGGCGATCATCGCCGGCGGTATATTGCAGCTTGGTCGAGCGCTGGGGGAGACCATGGCGGTGTTGATGGTCTGCGGCAATGTGGTGCAGATCCCGGACTCCCTCTTTGCCCCGGTACGCACCCTCACCGCCAACATCGCGCTCGAGATGGCCTACGCCACGGGCGCGCATCACACGGCGCTGTTCGTGAGCGGGCTGGCCCTGCTCTTACTGACCATCGCCTTGATGAGCCTCGCGCACCGGATTTGGAAGCCGCCTTATGGGGCTTGACTCTCTCCGCGACCGGCTGGCGGCGGCACTCATGGGCACAGCGGTGCTCCTGGTCGTGGCGGTGCCGGCGCTGATGCTCACGGACTTCCTGCGGGACGGGCTGCCCCGGCTGTCCTGGGAGTTTCTGGTCGGGGCACCGGCCGACGCCGGGCGCGCGGGCGGCATCGGTCCGCTGATCCTATCCACTGCCTGGATCCTCGGCGTGTGTCTGGGTGCCGCGCTGCCGGTAGGCCTCGGCTGCGCGCTTTTCTTGAGCGAGTGCGTGCCGGCCGGAAGCCACGCCGCGCGCTGGCTCGGGTACAGCTTGGACGTGCTGGGTGGCGTGCCGTCCATTGTCTTCGGACTTTTTGGCTACCGCTTCTTTGCGATCGAGCTCAACCTAGGCTTTTCCATTCTGTCCGGCGGCCTGACGCTCGCGTGCATGGTGCTGCCGCTCTTCATTCGAACGAGCGAAGAAGCCTTGCGGGCGACGCCCCTGCGTTACCGCCAGGCCGCCGCCGCCCTCGGCGTAACCCGGAGCGGTTTCGTGCGGCGGGTGCTGTTGCCCTCGGCCGCGCCGGGTATTGCCGTCGGCGTGATCCTGAGCGTCGGGCGCGCCCTCGCGGAGACGGCGGCGCTGCTTTTCACTGCCGGCTACGTTACCCGGCTACCCGATTCGGCGTTCGATTCGGGTCGGGCGCTTTCGGTGCATATCTATGATCTCAGCATGAACGTTTCGGGCGGCGAGGGCAACGCCGCGGCTACCGCCACGGTGCTGCTCGGGCTCTTGATCCTTATCAACCTGGCCGCGCGCAACCTCGGCCACTACCTGCAGAGGATGGAGCGGGCGTGAAAAGCTTCTTGCGCAACCGGTTTCGCACGCGGGCTATGGCGGCGGAACCGACTGTCATGCAACGCCAGCCGCCCGGTCTCGCGCTCGATGAGATCACCATCCGTTACGGAGAGCATATCGCCATTGCGCATGCGACGCTCGAGGTATGGCCTGGCGATCTCATGGCCCTGGTGGGACCGAGCGGGTGTGGCAAGACCAGTCTGCTCAATAGCATCAACCGCATGAGCGATCTGATCCCCGGCTGCACGGTCACGGGCAGCATACGCATCGGCACCTGCGACGTGCGGGCGACAGGCACCAATCTCACCGCGCTGCGCCGTTGTGTAGGCATGGTGTTCCAGCAGCCGAATCCCTTCCCGCTCTCCATCGCCGACAACATCCGCTTTCCCCTGCGCGAGCATGGCGTGCGGGATCGCAAAGAAATGCACGCGCGGACCGAGGAGGCGCTCAAGGTCGTCGGTCTTTGGGAAGAGGTCAAAGGCAGAATGCATCAATCAGCCCTCGCGCTGTCTGGCGGCCAGCAACAGCGGCTTTGCATTGCCCGCGCGCTCGCGCTCTCGCCCGAGGTGCTGCTCTTCGATGAACCCTGCAGCGCGCTCGACCCCATCTCCGCCGAGGTCATCGAAACGCTGATCACCCGTCTGAAAGGGCGCTATACGATCTTGATGGTGACCCACAATCTCGCCCAAGCCCGGCGTCTGGCCGATACCGTCGCGGTCTGCTGGGTGAGCGAGGGTTGCGGCTGTGTAGTGGAAACTGGATCCTGCGATGCCGTCTTCGAGCGACCGGCGCACCCCGTCACCAGGGCGTATTGCGGTGGCCAGGTGGGTTGAGCGCTTACCAAGAATCCTACCGTCTTCCGTCGACATTTCGGAGTAAATACGACATGATAGGGGATGCTCCCCTCTCGAACCAGTCTGGTGCCCGACCTCATATGATGAGTGATATCGCACGCTCGCCCTGCTACCACGTCTTGTTCCTATGCACGTATAATTCCGCTCGCAGCATCATGGCGGAGGCACTCCTGGCCACGTTAGGCAAGGGCCGATTCAATGCCTATAGCGCCGGCAGCCACCCCCTAGGCGTGGTACAACCGCTCGCACTTGAGTTGATAAAGACGACTGGCTATCCCCTCGACGAATTGCGCAGCAAGAGCTGGGAAGAATTTGCCCACCCCGATGCGCCCCGCATGGACTTTGCCTTCACGATATGCGACAATGCGGCGGGTGAGATGTGCCCGGTGTGGCCGGGGCTGCCCATCACCGCGCATTGGGGATTCGAGGACCCGGCCGCGACCCAGGGTTCAGAGGAGGAGCGCCGGCGGGTGTTTACCCTGGTATTTCAGCAGATCGAAAGGCGCATCCGGCAGTTTATCAGTCTGCCGCTCGAATCGATGGAGCGGCCCGCCATCGCGCAAAAGCTGCGTGAGCTCGGCGATGAGATCCGGACATGAATAGCCTCTTAAACCATCCGAGTCATCCCTCGCGGGCCAGATCGGCCAGTTTCTTCGCTGGGTCGAGGTAATCGGCGAACTTTCGCCTGAGGTACTTCTCGGCCTGGCCGCGCAACAGAAGGCCGGGATCGGCCGCATCGCCGGTGATCTTCCCCGCCAGTACCGACAGCTGCCCGTCGAAGCTGATCCCCATCACCTTGCCCGCGAACGTCGCGATCTCACCGGCCCAAATCGATTTCACGCCGTACTTGCGGTCCCAATAGCGAAACAACGCCTCGACGCGCTTCTGCGCTTCGTCCGGAGCCAGGCCGTGGGGGATGTCGAGCTTGATCTTGGCCATCGTCTCTCTCCTGCTACGGGTCCGCTCGGCGGGTACGGCGAGCCGTCTGGTGCAACTCGAGCACGATGGTGCCTTGCTTGAACCGCCGAACCGCGCCCAGGCGCTGATTTCAATATTCGCTCTAACCGCCGCTCACGAGCCGCCGCTCCGCCTCCCGGTACTTCTCTGCGGTCTTCGCAATGATCTCGGGCGGGAGTTGGGGCGCGGGTGGTTTCTTGTCCCAATCGAGCGTCTCGAGATAATCGCGAACGATCTGTTTGTCGAAGCTCGGTGGGCTCTGGCCGATCGCGTAGCCGTCGGCCGGCCAGAAGCGCGAGGAGTCGGGAGTCAGGGCCTCGTCGATCAAGACCAGATCGCCGCGCTCATCGAGGGCCAGTTCGAACTTGGTGTCGGCGATGGTGATGCCACGCGAACGAGCGTATCCGGCCGCCTCGGTATAGAGCCGGATCGCCGTGTCGCGGAGCCGCTCCGCGATGTCGCGGCCGACGAGGCGCACGACCTCGCCGAAGCCGATGTTCTCGTCGTGGGCTCCGAGCTCCGCCTTGGTCGAGGGGGTGAAGATCGGCGCGGGGAGGCGCTCGGCCTGCCTGAGACCGGCCGGGAGCTTGATCCCGCAGACGGTCCCCGTCTTCTGATAGTCCTTCCATCCCGAGCCTATGAGGTACCCGCGCACGATGGCCTCGACCGGGAGCGGCTTGAGCTTGCGTACGACCAGGCCGCGACCTTCGATGGGGGCGCGTTCGGTCCGGTCGGGCAGCACCGCTTCGAGCGGGATCGCCGCGAGGTGGTTCGCCACCAATCCCTCGGTGTGCCCGAACCAGAAGCGCGACAGGGCCGTGAGCACCGCGCCCTTGCCGGGGATGGGGTTGGGCAGGACCACATCGAAGGCCGAGAGCCGGTCGGTGGTGACGATGAGGAGATGGTCCTCCCCGACCGCATACAGGTCGCGGACCTTGCCCCGGCCGACTAGCGGGAGGCTCCGGACAGCGGACTCGAATAGGGTTTCATTCATGAGGTTACTCGCGCCTGATTTTCATGTATTTGTTTTGTTATACTCGCCCGATGACCGCGCAGGCAACCCTGGGCCTCTGCCATCTGGCCTTGAACGTACGTGACCTCAAGGCCAGTGAGCGATTCTACGTCGATGTCCTCGGCATGCGGGTCGAGTGGCGACCCGATGCGGATAACGTGTATCTCACCACGGGGACCGATAACCTGGCCCTGCACCGCACGCCGCGCGAGGCTGGCGCTTCCGGTCCTCAGGACCTCGACCACATCGGTTTTCTGATGAGGGATGCCGAGGCCGTGGACGTCTGGCACCGGCATCTCATGGCCCACGGCGTCGTCATCCACGCCCCGCCGCGCACCCATCGCGACGGGGCCCGCAGCCTGTACTGCCGCGATCCCGAAGGGCGGCTGGTACAGTTGATCTACCACCCCCCACTGTCCGATCGGCCGCTCTGACCGCGCGCGGTTTCGAGCGCCAGGCGTGGCAGATCGCCTTGCAGCCCCGCGGCGCGCCGCATGATCCAGCGCTTGAGCGGAATGGCCGCATCGGTCGCGGACAGGCCCAGGTTGCGCAGTAATCGAACCGGGGCGAGCCCTGTCCCGAAGACCTCCTTGAAGGCATCCATGACGAGCATCATGGCCGTGTTCTCGCCCTTGCGCCAGCGCTCGTAACGCCGCAGCACGCGCAGCTCGCCCGGGTCCGACCCGGCCCGGTGGGCATCCTGGAGAACCTCGGCGAGGGTCGCCGCGTCCATCACCCCGAGGTTCGCCCCCTGCCCCGCGAGCGGGTGGATGCGGTGTGCGGCGTCCCCGACGAGGGCCACGCGCTCGCCGGTGTAGCGGGAGGCATGGCCGCGCACCAAGGGAAAGACGGTCCGCGGGCCGATCTCCAGGATGGCCCCGAGCACGGAATCAAAGGCCGCCGTGAGCCGCCTGCGGAAATCGTGATCGGTCTCCTGCAGGAGCAACTGGGCAAGGTCGCTCTGCGTCGACCACACGATCGCCGAGCGCCGCGGATCGCAGAGGGGCAGGAAGGCGAGCGGGCCAGTCTCGAGAAAACGCTGGCGCGCGACCTCGCCGTGCGGCCTCTCGGAGACCACTGTGCAACACACGGCGGACTGGTGATAGTCCCGCACCCGCTCCTCGATCCCGGCCAGCGCCCGGACCCGCGAGGCCGCGCCGTCGGCCCCGACCACGAGCCTGGCCGAGAAACCACGGCCATCGGCGAGGCGGAGGCCCACCCGCTCCCGGCCCCAGGCGATAGTCTCGAGCCTCGCGGGCCGGAAGGCCGTGACCGCGGGCAGATGGCGGTGGACCGCGCGCACGGCGGCCTCGATAAGACGTGCGGGCACGATGTGGCCGAGCGTGGGCTCGCCGATCTCCGCGCTGTCGAAATGGATGACGCCGCGGCCACCTTGGTCCCACACCCGCATCTCGCGGAAGCAACCGATGGGCTCTGACTCGATGGGGTGCCAGGCCCCGATGGCCCGCAACACCCGCTCGGAGGCACGGGTCAGCGCCAGGACCCGCGCGTCCTCAAGGTCCGTTGGGCGGAGCGGCGGCTCGCCGGCTTCGATCAGCGCCACCTCGAGCCCGAAACCCCCGAGGATCGCGGCCAGCGTACCACCCACGACGCCGCCGCCGGCCACCGCGACATCGAAATCCGCGCCCGCTTTCACGGGCTCAATCCACGCGCCAGGCGCGACTGGCGGCCCCAGAGACCCATAGCCATCTCGCACAGGACGCGTTTCAGGGGTGGGCAGAGATCGATGGCGAGCATCGCGAGGCCGCGGCCCAGGGTGAGCGGGAAGCGGTCGTTGTAAAAGAGCCGCGCTAGGCCGTCGCTCAGGGCCACCACCCGCCGCTGGTCGGCACGGCGGGCATCCAGGTACCGCCGCAGCAGGTCCCGATCGCCCGGATCGCGTCCGGCGCGCACGCCCTCGGCCAGACAGTCGACAAGTCCCGCCGCGTCGCGCAAGGCGAGGTTCAAACCCTGGGCGGCATTGGGGTGGACCGTGTGTGCGGCGTTGCCGAGCACGACGAAACGCGGGCCTACTGGTTCCCGGGCCGTGATGAGCTTGAGCGGATAGGCGCGCCGCCGCCCAAGCTTGACGAAGCCCACCCGGCGTCCGATGCGCTCATGGAGGGCCCCGAGGAAAGTCGGCTCGTCGCGCCGCATGACTGGTTCGACCTCGTTCGCCGGTATCGCCCACACCACCGCGTAGCGCTGCTCGGTGAGCGGTAACAGGGCCAGCGGTCCGCCCGCCGTGAAGCGCTCGTAGGCCAGTCCTTCATGGGGGCGCGCGAGGCTGACATTGGCCACCACCGCCGTCTGCCCGTAGTCGCGCCCGCGGGTCTCGACCCCGAGGCACTGCCTGGCCTTGGAATCGCCCCCGTCGGCCGCCACGAGGAGGCGGGTCGTGACGGACCTGAGGCCACTGCCGTCCGCGATCCGGGCCTCGATGCGATTGGTGTTGTTGGTCAGCGAATCGAGGCGCGCCGGACGCAGGAGGGATATCCGGTCGCCATCGGCGGCCGCACGGAGCGACGCTTCCAGGGCGCGGCCCAGCTCGCGGGCGATGACCACATAGCCGAGCGCCGGTACGCCGAGCGCCGCCGCCGCGAGGCGCGTGACCCCGAAGCGCCCCTCGTGCGAGACGTGGATGCGGCGGATGGCCGTGGCCTGCGGGGCGACCACCGGCCAAATCCCCAGTCCCGCCAGGATCCGTTGGGACGAGGGCGAGAGGGCGAGACCGCGGTCGTCGAAGCTCGGCTGGTCCGACGCGTCCCAGGCCACCGCCTCCACCACCGCGACGCGCATGGGCAGGCCCGCTAGCGCACACGCCAGGCTCGCCCCCACGAGCCCGCCTCCGATGATCAAACAGTCGCAGTCAAGCGCCGCGGGCATCGGCCCCCCCTTTACTCATGTGGGCCGTGCTCATATGGTCCTCGATCTCCGCGACCGTCTTGGGCGCAGCCGCGCTCAGGACCTCGTGGCCGTCCGGGGTGATGAGCACATCGTCCTCGATGCGGATGCCGATGTTGCCATAGCGCTTGGGGAGCCCGCGCGTACCGGCCTTGAGATAGAGGCCCGGCTCCGCGGTCATGACCATCCCGGGTTCCAAGGTGCGCCACTCGTCGTCGACCTTGTAGTCGCCGACATCGTGGACATCCATGCCCAGCCAATGCCCGGTCCGGTGCATGAAATAGGGCTTGTAGGCCTCGTCTTTCACCAACCGGCTCGGCCGGCCCTTCAGGATCCCGAGCCCTACGAGTCCCTTGGTGAGGGTGCGGATGGCCGCTTCGTGGGGCTCGTTCCAGGCGTTGCCCGGCCGCATCTGGTCGATGGCCGCGTGTTGCGCCGCGAGCACCACCTCGTACACGGCGCGCTGCACCGCGCTGAAACGGCCGTTCACCGGGAAGGTGCGGGTGATGTCGCTGGCGTAGCCCTGGTATTCCGCACCCGCGTCGATGAGCACCAGATCACCGTCCTGCAGGACGTCGTTATTCGTGGTGTAATGCAGGATGCAGCCGTTGGCACCGCCGCCCACGATGCACGGATACGCCGGCGAGCGGCTGCCGCCCTGGGTGAAGGCGTGCAGCAGCACGGCCTCGAGCTCGTATTCGTGCAGCCCGGGCCGGCAGGCGCGCATGGCGCGGCCGTGGGCCTCTGCCGAGAGCGCGGCCGCCTGGCGCATGAGCCTGATCTCGGAGGGGACCTTGCGGAGGCGCATCTCGTGTACCAGATCGGTGAGCGCGATGAACTCGTGGGGGGCCGTGATGCCGGCGCGATGGCGGCTGCGCACCCGATTCACCCAGCCGACCAGGCGCTGGTCGAACTCGAGGTCGAGACCGATCGTGTAGAACACCCGCTCGCGGTTCTCCAGGAGCCCCGGCAGGATGTCGTCGAGATCGGTGATGGGAAACGCATCATCCGCCCCGTACCGCTCGCACGCCCCCTCGAGCCCCGCACGGCGGCCATGCCAGGTCTCCATCTCGGGGTCTTTCTCGCGGCAGAACAGGAGGTACTCGCCGTGAGAGCGGTCCGGGACGAGGACCAGGACCGCCTCGGGCTCCGGGAAACCGGTCAGGTAATAGAAGTTGCTATCGGGACGGTAAGCGAACTCGACATCCCCGTTGCGGCGTCTCGCCGGGGCCGCCGGCAGGATCGCGATGGCCTCGCCGTTCACGATGTCCATCAGGCGCTTGCGTCGGCGGGAGAACTCTCGTTTGTCCATCTCGTAGGGGCCGTGTTCAGAACATCTGAAAAACCCGGGCCGAAACACCCCCGGCGCGGAACCGCGGGGCTCGGATGCCGTAATGATACTGTAGGGCGCCGCGGGACCGCACCCTTGCGAAGCCCGCTAAACGCCGTTGACCGGCACCGGGGGGCGTCCTATAGTGGCTTCGGATCCTCCTTCCGCCCCGGGCTCGTCTCCTATGCCACACGATAACGCGGTTCCTCTCGACATCGAGGCGCTGGAGCGGCGCATCGACGAGCTGGTCCAGGCACTGGCACACGCGTCGACCGAGAATCAAACCCTGCGTGATCAGCGTACCACCCTCATGGCCGAGCGCGCGCAGCTCATGGAAAAGACCGAGCTTGCGCGCACCCGGGTCGAGTTCATGATCGCGCGACTCAAGGCCATGGAGATCCGGCCATGAGCGAGGAGTCCAGGCCCGTCACGGTCTCGATCCTCGACAAGGATTACATCGTCGGCTGCAAGGACCATGAGCACGAGTTCCTGTACTCCGCGGTCGATCTATTGAAACACAAGCTCGAAGCGCTGCGCGTGACCGGCAAGCTGGTCGGCAACGAACGTCTGGCGGTGATGGCCGCGCTCAACATCGCCCATGAGCTCCTGGAACACCGGCGCCGCGAAGACGCCTACCACGAGCGCATCGATGCCTTCATGCGGCGCGTGGACACGAAGCTCGCCGGTATTTCGCATCGCGGCGAAGAGGCGCCGGCCTAAGCACGGCGCCGGCCGATACGGGTCCGGGCAGCGATTCGGATGTATTCGGATGTATAATGGGTGGCGAAGGGAGTGTGTGTCTAGAATTGGCGCCCCCTGCGACGTTGGCCAGCAAGCCCAGAGGTCCTTGAGCCTATACTGCAACAGCAACAGGAACTGACCAGTAGGCGATGTTGTGCATGGCCGCATGAAAAGCGGCAAGCCTGATTCGCCTCGCGATGTTCCTTCTTGAACCGTTGGTTCAAGACGAAGGCTTGCAGCGGCGTCGCGGGGAGCGCCACCTAATTTCGACCGCCGGGTGCTGGACGGCCGCATCGTGGCCGAGCGCCCCCCAGTCCGATGGGTCTGGCCGCCGTGCACGGCACGCGGTAGCCCCCACTCATTCTCGACACGCCCGCGGCGCGCCACGCGCTCGCGAGGCCAGCCCCTTGGCGACCCCTGCACGGCCACTCGTTCACAGATAAAATGTCGGGCCATGTCCGGCAACACCCTCGGTACTCTCTTCACCCTCACCACCTGCGGTGAGAGCCATGGTCCCGCCTATGCCTGCATCGTCGATGGCTGTCCCCCCGGTCTCAAGCTTTGCGAGGCCGATCTGCAGCGTGATCTTGACCGGCGCAAGCCGGGCACCTCTCGCCACACCACTCAGCGGCGCGAGGAGGACCTGGTGCGCATCCTGTCCGGGCTCTTCGAGGGCCGCACCACGGGCACCCCGATCGGGCTCCTTATCGAAAACACCGATCAGCGATCCAAGGATTACACCCGCATCATGGACCAGTTCCGGCCCGGACACGCCGACTACACCTACCAGCAGAAATACGGCTTCCGCGACTACCGTGGGGGCGGGCGGGCCTCGGCGCGCGAGACCTGTCTGCGGGTCGCGGCCGCCGGGATCGCCAAGAAGTACCTGCGGGAGCACTGCGGGATCGCGATCCGCGGCTATCTGGCCGCACTCGGCCCCATCCGCCTGGACCTCGTGGACTGGAACGCGGTCGATGCCAACCCCTTCTTCTGCCCCGACCCCGCGAAGGTACCGGCGCTCGAGGCGTACATGGACGGCCTGCGCAAGGAAGGGGATTCGATCGGAGCGCGCATCAACGTGATCGCGACCGGCGTGCCCCCCGGTCTCGGCGAGCCGGTCTTCGATCGCCTGGACGCGGACATCGCCAAGGCGATGATGGGTATCAATGCCGTCAAAGGGGTCGAGATCGGTGCGGGCTTCGCCGCGGTGAGCCAGAAGGGCACCGAGCACCGCGACCCCATTACCCCCGCCGGCTTCCTGAGCAACCACGCCGGCGGGATCCTGGGCGGGATCTCCTCGGGCCAGGACATCGTGGTCGGCATCGCGCTCAAACCGACCTCCAGCATCCGCCTTCCGGGGCGGAGCATCGATCGCTTCGGCAAGCCCGTGGAGGTCGTGACCCACGGGCGCCACGACCCCTGCGTCGGGATCCGGGCGACCCCCATCGCCGAGGCCATGCTGGCATTGGTGCTCATGGACCATCTGCTGCGCCACCGCGCGCAGAACCCGGAGGTACGCTCCGAGACCCCGGTGGTCCCGGCCGCTCCTGAGAGCTTGTGATGAAGCGCCACTGGCTCATGAAGTCCGAGCCCTCGTCGTTCAGCGTCGATGATCTCCGGCGCCGCCCGCGCCGGACCGAGCCCTGGGATGGGGTCCGCAACTACCAGGCCCGTAACCTGATCCGCGACGAGATGAGTCCCGGGGACCTCGCGTTCTTCTACCATTCGAGCTGCGCCGAGCCCGGGATCGCGGGGGTCATGGAGGTGGCCAGTCCGGCCTACCCCGATGCCACGGCCTTCGATCCCAGCCACCACCACTTCGACCCCGACAGCTCGCCGGACAGCCCGCGCTGGCTCCTGGTCGACGTGCGCCTGGTGCGCAAGCTCCGCCGCATCATCACGCTCACGGAGCTGAAGGCGCATCCGGAGCTTTCGGGTCTTCAGTTACTCAAACGCGGCAATCGCCTGTCCGTGATGCCGGTGAGCCCGGCGCACTGGGACTTCATCCTGGGGCTGGAATAATTCTGTGGGACAGGGCTCTCGTATACCGGCCTCGTTAGCGTGAAATAATACAGATCCGAGACGACAAAAAACCTCGCAGCCAAAGCCACGATTTTTGAATTATTTCATAATCAGGGGCGCTGCGTCAATCGAATCATGAAAGTTAGTTAGTTGCCCTCCTTCAAGAAGGCGAGGAAGGCCGCCATGAATTCGTCCGGTTTTTCGATGTGCGGGCTGTGCGCTGCATCGGCAATGACGACTTCCCTGTACCTACCGCCCTTCGCCATATACTTCTCCAGCAC
>JBOIDT010000050.1:0-19259 GCA_050740755.1 Gammaproteobacteria bacterium | reverse complement strand
ATCTCCAAGGCGTACAGATCCGCCCCCGAGGTCCATCATTGTGCCGTTAGTGCACCATGTCGCGCCAGAATATGCGGGTAACGCCGTTTTCCTGTAAACTACCGCACAACGCATTGGACCCCAACCTTTGGGCGGCGTGGGGTTATGCGTGAGACCTTCTGTTTTATAGTTGATGGGCAAAAGAGGCATTGATCTCAATGACGACCAAAGCATGGTGTACCGCGGTGTTGCTCATTTCTCTCGGACTCTCGGCCTGCAGTGAGCAGAGATCATTATGCAAGGAAGCGATGAATATGAGATCCGATCAGCTTAAGGTAGCAGACACGACTCGAGAGAAGATCCTCGACGAATGCCGTAGCAGAGGGACGGCATACACTACCGAACAATGGGAATGCCTTATAACAAGAATGGAACAACGGGAGGCTTACGACAAAGCGATGGCGACATGTGTTCCCGAGTAGCCGGCGCCACTTCAGACTCCTCCTGGGTGATACCTCACGTTGTGGTTCTCCTTGTCGTAGCCCGAGGCGGGGTTCGCTCGGCCCGGGCCCCTTGACCGAACCCGCTACACCAACATCCTGAGGCCGATGAGCGCGACCACCACCGCGAACCCCCGGCGCAGGGTCGCGACCGGCAAGGAATGGGCGAGGCGCGCGCCGAGGGGGGCAAGGAACGCGCTCCCGGCCACCACGGCCGCCACCGCGGGCCAGTAGACGTAGCCGCTGCTGCCGGCCGGCAGGCCGGGCTCGCCCCAGCCGGCCACGGCGAAGCCGATCGCCCCGGCGAGCGCGATGGGCAGGCCACAGGCCGCCGAGGTGCCCACGGCCTGGTGGATGGGGACGTTGCAATAAACCAGGAGCGGTACGGTCAAGGTCCCCCCGCCGATCCCGAGCAGGGTAGAGAGCGCACCGATCCCCGTCCCCACGAGCCACATGCCGCGTGTTCCAGGCAGCTCGCGATGGGCATTCGGCCGCGGGGCCAGCGCGAGCTGGGCCGCGACCAGGAGCTCGAAGAGGCCGAAGAAGACCCGCAGGAACCGCCCCGGCGCGTGCTCGGCAAGCACCGCCCCGAGCGCCGCGCCCGCCACGATCCCCGGCCACAGGCGCCGGACCACCGGCCAGCGTACGGCGCCGTGGCGGTGATGGGCGGTGGCCGAGGTGAGGGAGGTGAAGACCACGGTCGCGAGCGAGCTGCCGACCGCGAGGTGCATGCAGAGCTCGGTCGGAAAGCCCTGCCGGAGATAGAGGAAGAACAGGGCCGGGACGATCACGATCCCGCCGCCGAGCCCGAACAGACCGGCCAGGACGCCGGCCGCGGCGCCGAGGGAGAGATAGGCCGCCAGGGCAGGCAGGTGTGGCGATATCATCGCCATCCGCTTCCGCGCCCTCGCGCCGGTTGTGCGTTGCGCGGTTTCACACGACAATTATTCCATATGCGGCCAAGACCCCTGCCTCCATCGCAACGCCGCCGCCTCCCGGCACGGGCACGGTGGACGCGGCGGCGGAGTTGCCGGCCGCCGACCGCCCGTGGGCCAAGCTGTGGCTCCATGCCTATGCGTACCAGACGCGCGCCTTGCACGCGTGGCCGATGGGCTACCCCGTGACCACCCTGACGGCACGGCTCGGCAAGGTACCCGCGCGCTGCCGCACCGGTGGGCCCCAACTCGCTTGGATCGGGACCAATCCCGGGGTCTACGAATCGCCTGAAGAGTGCCGTCAACTATCCTATGCTTAAGGGATTAACGCGCTGATTGAAACGGCGGTCTCGAAACACGGCGTCTCCATCCGTCTGACAGGCGAGCGGTGGGCGCACATCACCGAGGAACATGCCGAGCTTGCAGGCCTCAAATCCGAGGTGCTTGAGACGGTCGCTGATCCCCGACGGATCCCTCGAAGGGAACGGCGGAGAGCTTTTCGCCGTTCGCGAGATCGAACCAGGCAAGTGTCTCGTGGTAGTTTATCGTGAGCTCGCAAACGACGGGTTTATCATCACAGCATTTGTGACACGGCGTCTGGCACAGATCACCAGGAGGAAGCAGGTATGGCCGTAGTTACCGTCCAGGATTACTTGAAGCTGGTCCCGGCTCTCAAACAAACGCCGTGGGGCTACCTGTGGTCGTCGTACGACGCAGAGGCGGACGTCCTCTACATCAACTTCAGAAAACCCGCTCGCGCTACCGACAGCGAGATCACCAACGATGATGTCATCATCCGCTACGACGGGAATGAGATCATCGGCCTCACGATCCTGCATGCAAGCCTACGTTGAGGCGTCAAGGCCGGCCCTGCGACGCCATCCGCTGCCGCGCCCTCGCGCCGGTTGTGCGTTGCGCGGTTTCACACGACAATTGTTCCATATGCGGCCAAGACCCCTGCCTTCACCGGAACGCCGCAGCCTCCCGGCACGGGCACGGTGGATCGCGGCGGCGATGTTGGTCGCGGTGCTCATCCCCGGCGCGGCCCCGGCGGGGGAGGTGCCGGCCGAGCGCCGCCAGTTTCGCGAGGCGCGCACCGCGCTGCGCCTGGGCCAGATGAGCCGCTTCGAGGCCCTCACCGCCCGGCTTAGGGACTATGTCCTGTATCCCTACCTGCGTTATTACCAGCTGCGCCCGAACCTGGCGCGCCTGGCGCCCCCTGAGGTCGCGGCGTTCCTGGAGGCCTATCCCGATTCGATCCTGGCCACGCGGCTGCGCACCGCCTGGCTCGAACGCCTGGCCAAGGAAGGGCGCTGGGGGGAATTCCGGTCCTTCTACCGCCCGCAAGAGGACCTCGGGATGCGCTGCTACGAGCTGTATGCCCGCCTGGTGGCCGGGCGGGAGGCGGGCGTGGCGGAGGAGGCCCGAACCTTGTGGCTGACGGGAGCCTCGCAGCCCAAGTCTTGTGAGCAGGCCTTCGCCTGGCTCAAACGCCAGGGGCTGCTGACCCGTGACCTCGTGTGGGAGCGCCTGCGGCTGGCCATGGCACAGGGACACCCGGGGCTCGCGCAGCACCTGTCGGGGGAGTTGCCGGCCGCCGACCGCCCGTGGGCCAAGCTGTGGATGGAGGCCCATGCGAATCCGGCCCGCGCGCTAGGGCGCCCGGAGCTGCGGCGCAACGACGAGCGCGCCCAAGAGGTGGCGGCCCACGCCATCGTGCGCCTTGCCAAGCGCGATGTGGACCGGGCACACGCCCAGTTCCAGCGCCGGCAACTGTCCTCGCCCCGGCTCTCGGCCGAGGTGTGGCGGGCCCTGGCGCTCGCCGCGGTCGATCAGGACCGCCCCTCGGCCAAGACGTGGCTCGACCGTGTGGGCGCGAGCGCCGCCGATGCCGAGGTGCAGCGCGCCCGCCTGCGCTATGCCGTTCTGGCACGCGATTTCGCGACCCTGGCACGCTGGACCGAAGAGGAACCGGCGCCGGAGATGACGCCGCTCCGCTGGCGCTACTGGCGCGCCCGCTCGCTGGAGCTGAGCGGTCGGCCCGCGGCGGCCGAGCCCCTGTATCGGGAGCTGGCCCGGGAGCGCGACTACTACGGCTTCGCCGCCGCCGATCGCCTGGGGATCCCCTATCGCATGAACCACCGTCCGACACAAGTGAACGCCGCCGATGAGCGCTGGTTGTCTTCCCAGCCGGTTATCGTGCGGGCGCGCGAGTTGGACCTGGCCGGCTACCCGAGCGAGGCACGCGCGGAGTGGAACCACGCGGTCGCGAACATGGCGCCGTCGCGCATCCTCTTAGCCGCCGCCCACGCGCAGCGCTGGGGCTGGTTCAACCAGGTGATCGCCGCCCTCGGCAAGGCCAAGCTCTACGACGATCTGGAGTTGCGCTTCCCCATGGCCTTCAACGATCTGGTGCGCGAGAACGGCAGGCGGCAGAGGCTCGATCCGGCGCTCGTCTTCGGTGTCATCCGCGCCGAGAGCGCGTTTCACGTCGAGGCGCGCTCGAGCGCGGGGGCGCTGGGGCTCATGCAGCTCATGCCGGCCACGGCACGCATCACGGCCCGGCACGTGGGGGTGGTGCTGGGCGGCGAGCGCGCCATCCTGGCCCCGCCCACCAACGTGCGCCTGGGCACCCAGTATCTGCGCGAGATGCTGAACCGCTACCACGGCAACCTCGCCATGATGGCCGCGGCTTATAATGCCGGCCCCGGCCGGGTCGAGCAGTGGCGTCCCAGGGCCGGCTGCATGGATGCCGAGCTCTGGGTCGAGACCATCCCGTTTCGCGAGACGCGTCGCTATGTCCGCAACCTCCTCTTCTACGCCGCCGTGTACGAGTGGCGCCTGGGCCGGCCCGTGACCACCGTGACCGCACGCCTCGGAAAGGTACCCGCCCGCCACGGACCCCAACTCGCTTGCACCGGGACCCCAGACGGTGCCTACGGTTGATATGATCAAGGCCATCGCCATCCTCGGCGGGACCGGTTTCGTGGGGCGCCACCTGGCGAGCCGCCTGACCAAAGAGCGCTACCCGCTCAAGGTGCTCACGCGCCGCCGCGAGCGTCACCGCGACCTCCTGGTGATCCCGACCTTGGACCTCGTCGAGGCCGATGTCCACGACCCCGCCGTATTGGAGCGCGAGCTGCGCGGCTGTGGGACCGTGGTCAACCTCATCGGGATCCTGAACGAGCGCGGGGACGACGGCAGCGGCTTCCGCGACGCCCATGTGGAGCTGGCACACAAGCTCATCGCGGCCTGCCGGACCAACGACATCCCGCGGCTCCTGCACATGAGCGCCCTGAACGCCGACGCCCAGTCGGGCCCGAGCCACTACCAGCGCACCAAGGGCGAGGCCGAGGACCTGGTCCATGCCGCCGCCGGCGAGGACTTCCGGGTGACGAGCTTCCGGCCCTCGGTCATCTTCGGGCCCGACGATGACTTCTTCAACCGCTTCGCGGGCTTGCTGAGATTCACGCCACTGGTGTTTCCGCTCGCCTGCCCGCGCGCGCGCTTCGCGCCGGTGTATGTCGGGGACGTGGTCGAGGCCATGGCCCTGTGCCTGACCGATCCCGCCACCTACGAGCGGCGCTACGACCTCTGCGGACCGAAGAGCTACACGCTCGCCGAGCTCGTGGCCTATACGGCGCAGTGCTTGAAGCTGCGCCGCTATGTCCTGCCCTTGAACGCGCGCCTGTCGCTCTTGCAGGCGCAGGTCCTGGAGCGCGTGCCCGGCAAACCGCTGTCCCTGGACAACCATCGATCGCTGCACATCGACAGCGTGTGCGGCGGCGAGAACGGGCTCCTGAGCCTCGGCATCGCGCCCACGGCCGTCGAGAGCGTGGTGCCGGGCTACCTCGCGGAGCGCGGCCAGCGCGGCTTGTACCGGAAGCTTCGAGGGCTCGCCCGACGCCACTGAGGGCGCGGTGCCCCTTGACCTCCGCGTGCAGGGACCTCCCCGTGAAGGTCTACAAGGTCGGCGGCGCGGTGCGCGATCGCCTGCTCGACCGGCCGGTGTCGGACTGCGACTGGGTGGTCGTCGGAGCGACCCCGGCGGACCTCATCGCGCGCGGCTATCGGCCCATCGGGCGTGACTTCCCGGTCTTCCTGCACCCCGAGACCCACGAGGAATACGCGCTGGCCCGCACCGAGCGCAAGACCGCACCCGGGTACAAGGGCTTCGTCTTCCAGAGCACCCCCGAGGTCACCCTGGAGGACGATCTCCGGCGTCGCGATCTGACCATCAACGCCATGGCCGAGGACCCCGAGGGCCGATTGATCGATCCCCACGGCGGTCGTGCCGATCTGGCCGCGGGGATCCTCCGGCACGTCTCGCCGGCCTTCGTCGAGGACCCGGTGCGCCTCCTGCGGGTCGCGCGCTTCGCCGCCCGCATGGGCTTCCGGGTGGCCGAGGAGACCCTCGGGCTCCTGCGCGAGATGGTCAGGGGCGGGGAGATCGATGCCCTGGTCCCGGAGCGGGTCTTCGCCGAGCTCGACCGGGCCCTCGGCGAGCCAGAGCCCAGGCGCTTCTTCGAGGTGCTGCACGCCTCTGGGGCCCTGGAGGTGCTGTTCCCGGAACTGGCGCGCCTCTACGGTGTCCCCCAACCGGCCCGCTACCACCCGGAGATCGACACCGGTGTCCACATCCTACTGGTCCTCGATGTCGTGGCGACCCTGACCCCCGATCGGCGCGTACGCTTCGCGGCCCTCGTGCACGACCTCGGCAAGGGCACCACGCCCAGGGAACAAT
The DNA here is from genome assembly GCA_050740755.1 of Gammaproteobacteria bacterium. Taxonomy (GTDB): domain Bacteria; phylum Pseudomonadota; class Gammaproteobacteria; order JACCXJ01; family JACCXJ01; genus JACCXJ01. Next base: position 13,101 of record JBOIDT010000050.1, on the reverse strand, counting down.
GGCCGGGCCACCGCGGCCACGAGGAACGCAGCGTGGCGCTCATCCAGGGGCTCTGCGACCGCTACCGGATCCCGAACGACTACCGCGATCTGGCGGTCCTGGTCGCCCGCTACCACGGCCACTGTCACCGCGCCCAGGAATTGCGGCCCGGCACGGTGCTCAAAACTCTCCAGGGCCTCGACGCCCTGCGACGCCCGGAGCGCCTCGACCTCTTCCTGCTCGCGTGCGAGGCCGATGCGCGCGGCCGCGCGGGGCTCGCGGAGCGGCCCTACCCGCAGGGCGCGTTCCTCAGGCGGGCGCTGGCCGCGGCGCGCGCCGTGGAGGTCCGACCGCTCGTGGATCGGGGTCTCACGGGCGACGCATTGGGGCGCGAGATCGAACGCCTGCGCATCGAGGCCATCGCGGCGCTCCCGACCCACGAGTGAAAAATGTGCCTCCGTCAACCTGATCCACGCATTGAGAAGCGGACGGTGTTCTTTGGGGACAGATTGTCAATATGTCACAAGTCGTTTGTGCGAAAAGTCACTGAACAAGCGAAGGTGCATTTCGTATCCTTGGCGGTGTAAAGGCTAACTTGGCGCTCAACTCGAACGCGCCAAAAAGCGGCGCGCCGATTAGCTTGGGCATTAGCTTTTCTAATAGGAGACATCGAGTGAGCCTAGAGGATTCTGAGTTTGACTAATGGCCAAAGACTGTGCCATTCGTAACTTATATCAATCCTGATAAGGAGGATGACATGCCATCAATTCAAGACGTTGCCGATCAAATCAACGCGAGACTCGATCAAGTTGCGACAAACACCGCCAACACGGCTCAGAACACCGCCGACAACCTAGCCGTCTCCCAGGACATTCACAACGAACTGGTTCACGCCAACAGCCGGCTGTCGCAGATAGACAATACCCTGGGCACCGGATTTGCAAACGTGTCTCAGGGGCTTTTCGCCTTAATACAGGTGCAACTTGTCGCTTTGGATTTGCTCGACCATAACCGCAAGCAAAACGACACGATCATCTGCGAGCTGGTCAACAGTAACGAGCTTCTTTGCAACATCATGCGCAAGTTGGGCCACCAGCTGCGGCTTAGCGAGGCATCCTTGAAATCCATCGAACGCGTCGAAGGCATTACCGAACGTGTGCATTGCTGTGAGGCGGCCGACTACGATCGCAATCGCGCTCTGATCCGACAGATGAAAGAGTGCTGCCCGCCCGAGCCAATCCCCGAGGAAGAGTGCCCCGAGGTTTGCAAGGCGCCGATCTTTCGCGAGCGTCAGCCAACCGGCCAGGATTGGAAACCACTGCCGACACCTCAACGACCTGATCCGGTGGGCTAACGTCATGCCCGCCTTCATCCTAGACGACGCAACCGGGATCGGCTCTGACGATCTCGATGCGGCGCAAGCCTTCATAGACCTAGTCATCATTGCCAACGACGACGGAATCGGCTTGAACGATCCGGTCGGCGGAATGCAGCAGGTAACCTACAATCGAACGATCAACGGAGCACCTCAGCTACGCCTTGATGCGCTAGTCAACACCGCGTTTACTCCCGACTACGGCAGCGGCCCGCAAAACGTCGACATCATCGTGATTGCCGGTTTGTCCGGCTTTACGCTCGATGACGGGACGTCGTTCGCTAACAATGGCACAGCTTTGCCGCCAGCGAGCAGCGGGTTACCCGGAGCAGGGTTAAATACGACAGAAAACTGCCTTGTCATCTACGACACGCAGCAGACCATTTGTGTTGCTCGCGACGGAACGGACGGCGACATCGATCTGCCGATATCGAACCCCGTCGTCCTTTACCATGAGTTCTCCCATGCGTTTCGCATCGTCAATAACACATTGCTCGCGTTGACCGCCCAATGCGATCCGTCATCACCGGAGGAAAACGCGGCGATCGTCGACGAGAACGACCTGCGAACGGATATCGCCAATCGCCAGGGTGTAACGCCGGAGCTTCGAGACCCCGGCATTCATTGTGGCAAGGTCGATGAGGACTGCCGCAGCTGCTGCATCATCGCGACAGTCGTTTCAAAGTCATTTACCTCGCCGCAGGTTCAGTTTCTCAGATCCGTACGAGACCGTTTCGTGCGCAGCACAGAGGTTGGGTATGCCTTTTGCGAGCAGTTCTTTCGCGACTACTACTCGTTTTCGCCGCAGGTTTGCACCATAATAGCCGGCAACCCGAGCATTCCCGGGCACCTGTTGGAGGGGTATATCAACCCGCTGCTGGACTTCTGGAAGGTTATGATAGAAAGGTCCGACCAGCACTTCAGCGACGCACAACTGGGCGCAGCATTTGTGCGCCATCACTCGGATCGCGCGCAGGCTGAGGCGCGCCTCGACGCCCTGCACCGCACTGTCATGTATTGGCTGACCCAGGATTCGAACGACAGCGAGGTGCCGGAGAAACTGATTACGCTTCTGAGAGACCGCGCATGGCCGAGTGACCATATACAGTGGGCGCTGGTGGCTCCGGTTCGCATTTATCACGATCTGCTGACACTCTATCTCGACGGCGCCGACGAGGAGACGATTGGGCGCGAGTTGAATCGCGCACTGGAATCCTGGGCTCCGGAGGTCCCCATCAGCGAGGTTTGGGCATCACTACCCGCCGAACAGGTGGTCAAGGAGCTGGAATTCTGCGACAACGCTTTGTTGCAATCACCAGGCAACAAAAAACTCTTTCATCAACGACTTAGAGATCGATTTCGCGATATTACGTCTATTGGCGTTGTGTTGAACAGTATGACAGATATCACGGGAGGTGCCCGATGACTGACGGCGATATCAAGCCGGACGCCCTAAGAGCGTCCATAACATCGGTGGAACGAGCTGACCGCAACATCGAGTTAGTAGTTCGTTTGGCCAATACTACCACGAGAGCGCTGCACTATATCGCCGATGTGCGCGCAACAAGGTACGATCCTGATACCAAGACGCTTACGTTGTCTCTTTCCGATGAGGGGCGAGAAGTTATTCCCGGCGCGATCGGTAAGTTGCCGGTATTTCGTTACATCGATCCCGAAAGCGATGCGGACCTTCGCCTTAGAGTTCCGGACAGGCTTATCAAACTGTCAAGAACTGCTCCTCCGGGCGAACTGGCATTTGAAACCCATCAACTATCTGACGTGCGGGAGGTTGTGATCGAAATCGCCTGGGCCGATGTGAAATACTACAAGGACACGCGCGTAACGGATGACATGCGGCTTCCCGCCGCTCGCTGGCAACAACACAAGGCGCGGGCAACAAAGCGCCTGAGGGTAGGTCGCAGGCCGAAAAGCTAACAACCGCTTCGAGAGGGACGCCGCAAAAAAGACGCCGCGCCCCTCAAGCAGGGCGTTGATATGACTTCGGGCCCGAGATAAGGGGCCAGGCTCGATTAACGGCACGTCGCGCGGGGCTATCGGCCCATCGGGCGTGACTTCCCGGTCTTCCTGCACCCCGAGACCCACGAGGAATACGCGCTGGCCCGCACCGAGCGCAAGACCGCGCCCGGCTATACGGGCTTCGTCTTCCAGAGCTCCCCCGAGGTCACGCTGGAGGACGATCTCCGGCGTCGCGATCTGACGGATACCACTGCCGCACCCAACCCGATGCAAACCATGCGCGGTGCGGGGGCCGCCGAGCGTTGCCGCCGAGACCCGCGCGGTATCAACGCCGAGCCCGTCCACGTATTCCGGACGGCCGGGCTGGGTTCGTGGCGGGCCGGGCTTGGGGCGCGGGACAGGTGCTTTGCAGATCTAATATCCTATGGTAGATTTGTAATACTATGGCGATCATCCCTCGCGCCCTGGCCGCCACGATCGAACGCGCGATGTCTTCCTTTCCCGCAGTACTCATCACCGGCGCGCGGCAGACAGGCAAAACCACCTTGCTGCGCGCAAAATATGGCGGCTCCCACCGGTATGTTTCACTGGAACGACCGGATGTGCGGGCGCGTGCGCTCGCTGATCCGGTGGCCTTCTTCGACGAGGCCGGGTCACCCGTGATCATTGACGAGATCCAGTATGTCCCCGAGCTCTTACATCACATCAAGGAGCGGATCGATGCGGACCGTACCCCCGGCCAGTGGCTTTTGACGGGCTCGCAGAGTTTCCCGTTGATGCAGGGGATCACGCAGACGCTAGCGGGACGGATCGCCGTGTTGACCCTGGACCCCTTGTCCACTGCAGAAGTGCTGGAGCGCCCGACAGAGCGTGGTTTCGATACCACGCTGCGGAGAGTGTTCGGCAAACGCGGCACGGCGTTGCGTGGTGAAAGAGTTCCATCCATTGACCTTGCCGACTGGTTACTTCGCGGCGGTTTCCCCGAGCCGCGTCTGAACCCGGAAGTAGACCGCCAGCTCTGGTTCTCAAGCTTCGTGCACACTTATCTGGAGCGCGATGTGAGGGACCTGACCCAAGTGGCGGATCTCGGGCTGTTCGCAAGATTCCTGCTGCTGGTGGCCGCAGGCACCGGCACGGTCGTGAATATGACCGAGATCGGTCGGGAACTCGGCGTGGCAGGCCCTACCGTGAAGCGCTGGCTGTCTGTGTTGGAGACCAGCCAGACCATTTATCTCTTGCAGCCGTACTACCGGAATCTCGGCAAGCGGATCCGAAAGAGTCCCAAGCTCTACCTTCTCGATCCGGGGCTCGCGACCTTCCTCGTGGGCCTGCATACGCGCGAAGCGGTACTTCAAGGCCCCTGTCTCGGTCGCCTGACCGAGACCGCCGTCGTGGGTGAATGGCTGAAGTGCTGTCGCCAGCACGGCGAACAGCCCGGTCTCTATTATTGGCAAGCGAGTGCCGGTGCGGAAGTGGACTTGATCATCGAGTATGGCGGCGCCTTATATGGGATCGAGGTAAAAGCGACTGCCACGCCAACCCCTCGCCATGCCGAGGGACTTGCCCACTGGCTGGAGCTGGCCGGCCCTTCCGCCTCCGGCGTGCTCGCCTGCCGGGTGGATCGGCCGCAAGCGCTGCGGCCCGGCGTTCGGGCCATCCCCTGGCACCTCGCTTGGTAGACCGACGCGGTCCCGACGGCCGTCGCACCGACCGCCGGTGTTGGCCGGCGCCGAGCCCGGAAGCGCTGGCCCACGCGGCCGATGCTCAAAACCCTCCAGGGCCTCGACGCCCTGGGACGGTCCGAACGCCTCGACCTCTTCCTGCTCGCGTGCGAGGCCGATGCGCGCGGCCGCGCGGGGCTCGCGGAGCGCCCCTATCCGCAGGCCGCGTTCTTCAGGCGGGCGCTGGCGCGGCGCGCGCCGTGGAGGTCCGACCGCTCGTGGATCGGGGTCTCACGGGCGAGGCATTGGGGCGCGAGATCGAGCGGCTGCGCATCGCGGCCATCGCGGCGCTCGATCCCCACGAGTAAAAAAGAGGTGTATCTCAATGGGTCTATCCGAAAGGTACTGCTGGGTCGGACGGGGCGGCCGGTGGTTGGGTGGTCCGGGTGAGGGTCGGACGAGGGCGTTCGGGCTGACCCGCGCCGGGGTTTCGGGGGGTGTACGGGCTGTGGCCCGGGGCGCTGAAGTTCCCTCGCTGTGTTGGGGGCAAAAAGGGGTGGTAGATCCAAGCAACCTGTGGCCGCTATACTGGTCTCACAAAGGTACGCCGTGACGCGGTGAGAGGGAATGACGAAGGTAATGGTAAGAATTCGCAAGGCGATGGGTGCTCGCATCCCAAAGCCTGATCTTTCGCTACCGCCGAAGGTATACCGGGCCAATCACTATGTCATCCGCACGAATCGGCTCAAGAACCCATGCGTAGTGACTGGGAAAAGATGACACTAAGCGACGCTGCTTGCCATGACTGATTCTCTAGATTGTGACCTCCCGGATTTCGATAACCCGCCTGTTGTAGAGACGGTCCTCTCTGTTCAATTCGAGAGGCTGCCGGCCATGCGGTCGGTGCATTTCGGGCTCTTCTGGCAGCGCGTTCGCGACCAATTCCCGAACACCGAAGAACGTCCGACCTTGGCCTCTGTTGTTGAACAGGCCACGCCTCCGCCCGTCGAACTGCGCTTTGAAGTACAAGAGACTTTCTCGTTACCGAGGCTTTGGCTGTTGAACAGCGCCGGTACGGAGATGATGCAGATTCAGAATGATCGCTTCATCAAGAATTGGCGGAGGTGTGACGAGAACGAAGAATATCCCCGCTACGCAAAGACCGTCAAACCGGCGTTCGAGCGCGATTTCCGTGAGTTTCTTGCCTTCCTTGCCGACGAAAACCTGGGCGCGGTGAAGGTCAATCAGTGTGAAGTGACGTATGTCAATCATATCGTTGCCGGTGAAGGATGGAGCAACTGGGACGAACTTGATAAAATCTTCACGTTCCGGATGCTACCTCCTGCAGTGCCCTATCCACGGCAAGCGGAGGATATTTCGTTTCGTGCGCGGTTCCCGATCCTAGGGCCAGCGAAGGAATGGATCGGTCGGCTTCATGTGGACGTGCAGCCGGCCATCAGGAGGTCTGATAACAAGCGGATATATGCGATGAACCTAACGGCGCGCGGCATATTCGGACTGGGTTACGACTTCTTCGACATCGGGCATCGGTGGGTTGTAAAGTCGTTCGAGCATCTAACCACCGAACGTATGCACGAAATCTGGGGGAAGAAATAACGTGAGTGCAGTCGCGGAGCGGCTTTTTGACACGTCCGCGTGTGCTTCCCGGCTCAGGCACTTGGATACCGCTGCTGCACCCAATCAGCAGACGGATGTGTTCGCTCGTGATGAGCGGCAGTCCACTGCTTTTTATCTCGCGGCGCCGAGGCCAATATCGATTGTCTTACACCCTCCACTCGGGGATCCCATTGTACTAACCTATCTGGACTTCGGCACCGGGCGACCCGCGTGGGCCGATTCCGTTCTTCGTTCTTTGGCCGAACGTTGGGGTGTGAAACCGGGGTGGGATAGCTATGACGCCAAGGCGACAGACAGGGAGTATGTTGTCCGACTCCTGAACTACCTATCCGCGCTCATGCAGGACACTTCGGCGCCGCCGATTGTTACGCCGCTATCGGATGGCGGCGTGCAAGCGGAATGGCATCGACAGAACAAGGATCTTGAAGTCGTAGTGCCAGCGGATCGCCCGGCATGGTATTACTACGACGACGCCGCCACTGAGGACGAAGAGGAGGAAGACCTCGGTGCAAACCATGCGCGCGTACGGGATCTCATAAGACAATTTTGATTTGCATGTCGAATGGCCGAGGACGCGCGTGCAGACGATACAACGATACCGAACACTGACCGGCTGTTTCGCCGTGTCAGGGAAAATCAACTCGTAAAGCTGGAGGACGGTTCGCGGCGACCGTCTTCCGCTCTTTTCAAAGACACCAAAATGTCGGTCAATATCGAATCCCTCATGGTCCAGCAGGGACGCCCACCAGAAGACACGCTCACCCGCTATCCAGGCGAATATCTAACCTCCATCATTGCTGGCGATGTCCGCGACCACGGCCTTCGCATTGTGAAGCAAACGGAACCGCCTCACGATCCGGCCCATGGCCTGGTTCTCGGAAAGAAGAAGGGCAGCTTTGCTAACGCAATGGTCCGCTCGCACCAATGGATTGTTCCACCTCCGCGGGAGTAGCTCGCCTCGCGCTGTTTCCGCTTCACCATAACAAAGCACCGCGCCCCCAGAGTATAAGAAAGATAAAACGCTCTTTTTCGTCGATAGACAAAACGGGGATGCCGCAGTAATTAGCGGCGATGGATTGGCGCGTATCCAGAGTCGCCAAGCTGGCCCGCAGGCGGCGGACGATGGCCAGATGTAGAGCATCGCCCGCCCGCAAAACCAACGTGGGCGTGTCCAACAGCAAGACGGCGACACGGAAATCGCCCGGCTCAACCTCGGCCAGGGTCAGCGAGTCTGACACGAAACGGTTGAAAGCGGCGAGCCCCGCTGCCCGTCCTGCCGCATCGATATTCCTGGTGCGCTCCTTGATCGCCCCGACGCTCGCCATCTCCGCGAGGTTGCAGGCCGAGACGCATAGACCATCCTCATCGACGGTTTCCAGATGAGCCAGGATGGCAGGTGCGGTCGGTTCGCGGAAAAACAGCGCGCCCAGGATCGAGGTATCCAGATAGATCACAACAGGTCTTGTGCGCGCATGTCGGCCACGGACAGGCTCCCTCGGCAAGGCTCCGTCTGGACGAATGCCCGTAGCGCCGCGAGATCAAAAACCGATGACCCTGCCGCGGGCTCCGGAACGATCCGCGCTATCGGTTTGCCGCGACGCGTGATGATCACTTCCTCGCCAGCTTCGACTTCGGCCAGCAAGGCGGAAAAATGTGCCTTGGCTTCGGCGATATTCGCTGTTTTCATAGGGCGACGCTCCATCTGGTCAGATCATTCTACCATTGGTCTCTGAGTTGGTCATATTTCTTGGCAGGACAGACGCCAACTGACGGCCTCGATACCGGGAAAAGGGGCCAGGCTTGGCCAGGCTCGATTACAGCACATCGCGCCCGCCTATCGGCCCATCGGGCGTAACTTCCCGGTCTTCCTGCACCCCGAGACCCACGAGGAATACGCGCTGGCCCGCACCGAGCGCAAGACCGCACCCGGCTACACGGGCTTCGTCTTCCAGAGCTCTCCCCCGAGGTCACGCTGGAAGACGATCTCCGGCGTCGCGATCTGACGGATACCACTGCCGCACCCAACCCGATGCAAACCATGCGCGGTGCGGGGGCCGCCGAGCGTTGCCGCCGAGACCCGCGCGGTATCAACGCCGAGCCCGTCCACGTATTCCGGACCGCCGGGCTGATCAAAGCGGCACTCCGCGTCGGATACCGGGTTCGTGGCGGGCCGGACTTGGGGCGCGGGGAGCGAATGCACATCGGCCTTGAAGAGCCTCGCGATGCGTGTGATCAGTGCCATGGATTCCTCCGTTCCTGCTATCGATTCCGATGTGGGCCGCCTATCGGCGATCGCGCCGCTGTGCCTTGCGCCCGGCGGCATGTGCCTCCTTGGCGAGGCGGCTTTATTTCTGCGCCTGGGTCGCGGGCGGGCCTGCGAAAGCGTCGTCGAGATCGCGCTCCATCGTCTTGAGATCGGAGCGCGTCTTCCCGTCCAGGATCGACATCCCCAGCGCGCCCTCGGCGGTCTCGGCCTCGCGCTGGTACGCGTCGATCGCCGCCTCTGCCTTTCCGCGATCGCCCGAGGCGACGGCGTCCCGGTAGGCCGACTTGAGACGACCGAGGTTGTTCGCGAGCCAGCTCGACTTCATCACCGGCTCGTCGACGCTCGCCCGGGCCTCCGGCCGCCGCTCCGGGGGCAGGACTGCCAGGGTTAGCTTCTCGCGGCCCAACTCCAGCGTGGCCGGACCGGTCGCGGTCTGGTAACGCAGGCGGACGGTCGCAAGCGCCGTGGCTCCTATCGTCCCGGTGGGAGCGTGGAAGGTGAGCGTCAGACCGCGCCTGGCGCCGCCCAGGACCTGCCCGATCGGGACCCGCAAGAGGCCCGGGGAGAGCGGCGCGATCGGATAGGCCCCCGCATCCAGGAGCGCGACCCCGGGCGCGAGCCGGATCTCCAGCTCGCTCTTTTCGGCGTAGACGTTTCGAGAGTCGTCGAGGTTGCGGGACAGGATCTCGGCGAGGCCGCCCAGGTGCTCGAGAAAGGCGTAGGTCCCCATGCCGTGATCGGCGAGCGTAGACATGAGCGACTCGTTGAAGCCGAGCCCCATGCCGATGGTCGACAGGATGAGCCCGTGCTCGCTCATGCCGCGCGCCAGGCCGCCGAGCTCGATCGGGCTCGTGATGCCCTCGTTGGCCTCGCCATCGGAGAGGAGCAGCACTCTGCGGCCCCGCTCCGTATCCGCTCGCGGCGCAATCGCCTCGGCCTTCAGGATCCCATCGCCCAGGTTCGTGCCCGATCCGGGTTGGATGGCGCGAACCGTCTGGATCAGACGCTCGCGCGCTCTGTCCGTGACCGGGGTCGGCTCGGATGCGACCGCGGCCAGCGAGTCGAAGACGACGAGGGCAAACCGGTCCTCGGGCGTGAGGCGACCGAGGAGCTCCACGACCGCCTGTTTCGCGAACGGCAGACGGTTTTCCGCCGCCATGGAACCGCTGTGGTCGAGGACCACGATCACGTCGGTGGCCTTGCGCGTCGGGGCGGCCCCGGCGAGGGCGGGGGCCTGGAGGTCGAGATCGAGGTAGACGGAGCCGTTCTCGCCTTGCACGAGCTTGGTCTGAGAGAGCCGCCCGGTGAGCGTAAGCCCGTCGCTGCCGCGCGCCTCGATGGGCCCCGCTGCGGGAGGCGGGTTGGAAAGAGACGGCAGGGCGGTGGGCATCTCCGAGAAACCCACTGCCGCGACCGTCACGGCCGCGAGGGCGGCGTATGCGGTGTATCCTGTTCTTTCAGAGCGCAGGCGCTCGAGGAAACGGCGTGCGAGTCTTTTCATGAGATCCTCCATCGGGTTCGGGTTACGATGGCGACCAATCTAGAACCCGTATGCCTCGCATGGTAGACATGGGGCGGTAAAATCTCGGGCCGGGTTTTTACACCGGTTTTACGTTTGCCTCGGGCGGCTCCGGTCCGTTTCGGCCTATCATGCGGGATGGCAGGGAGGCGAGGGGGTATGACCGCAAAGCTCAAGATCCTCATCGTCGAAGACGAACAGGCGATCCTGACCGGCCTCGTCGACGTGTTCGTGTACCACGGCTTTGATGTGGACGCCGCGTCCGACGGCGGGGCGGGGCTCGCGAAGCTTTGGCGCAACCGCTACGACCTCGTGATCCTCGACATCATGCTCCCCACGCGCGACGGCTTTTCGATCTGCAACGAGATCCGGCGGCGCGATCGCGACCAGCCGATCCTCCTCTTGACCGCCAAGACCGCGGATGAAGATGTCGTCACCGGGCACGGCGACTTCTCTTTTTACCGCAAGGTCCGGCGCGACCGGCAGCGTTACGTGCAGGGGTTCGTCGTCGAGGGGCCGAGTTCTTGCGCGAGGTCTTCGAGGGCGCCTTCCGCGGTTCGGCATTGTGGGATCGGGCCGCCCTCATCGTCGCCTACCGCGACCGGATCCTCCGCAGCTACGGCACCGCACCTCGGCACATTGCTGTTGCGAACGGCGCTCGCGGTTCCGCTCGAGGCGATCCGGATCGTCTTTTCGGTGAACGTGTTGCCGCTCGGGAGCGGTGCTCGGCTCGTGAACGGGATGGGCATCTGCTTGTTCGTCTTGATCCCGGGTGTCCTCTATGGCGTCTATCGTTTCGGCCGCGCGCACATCGAGCTCGCCCAGGAACGCAGCAACTTCGTCTCCGCGGTCAGCCACGAGCTCAAGACACCGCTCACCTCGATCCGCATGTACGGGGAAATCCTACGCTCCGGTTGGGTCGAGAGCGAGGAGAGGAAGCGGTCCTACTACGACTTCATCTTCTTCGAGAGCGGGCGCCTGTCGCGCCTCATCGCCAACGTGCTCCAGCTCGCGCGGCTCGCGAACCACGACTCGGTGCTCGCGCTCAAGCCCTACGAGCCGGATCGCGTACTCGAGCTTATCCGCTCCAAGGTTCAGTCCCAGATAGAGGCCGCCGGTTTTGATCGAGGTGCTCGGCGGGACGGCCCCCCTGGCCTTGCGATAGTTGCCCTTCCAACGAGATATCGCCGACCCATTCTCCGTTGACAACTCGCGTTGAAATTCCTATCCTCTCTGTTATCGTAGGCACCGGTCGGGTCCTAACGGCTACAACAATGTTCAAGAACTGGTCATTGCACGATCTTTTCAGGCCGTCCCAAGCGCACCCCGTGAACAGGCCTCAAGATCAGAATGACGTGCTCGGTGAGGAGCTCGTCAAGATGAGCGACTCGCAGCGCTGGCTCGTGCTGATCGGCGTATTCGCACTTGGCTGGGTCCTGTATCTGCTCGGCCCCGTGCTGACTCCTTTCGTGCTGGCCGCGTTTCTCGCGTACCTGGGCGATCCCCTGGTGGACCGTCTGGAAGCGCTGAAAATATCCCGTACGCTCTCGGTCGTTATCGTCTTCGCCACGCTGACTTTGTCGGGTCTCCTGTTGATGGTCTTCCTGGTGCCTATCCTCGAGCAACAACTGCAGACACTGATTTCCAATCTGCCGCTCGCGATTGAATGGGCGCAGCAGCGGCTCTTGCCCCAGTTGCAGGCTTTGCCGTTCTTTAACGACTCGTCTTTCGATGCGGAAGCGGTGAGGAGGGTGGTGGTGGGACATTGGCAGGAGCTGGCCGGCGCCATGACCGGAGTGATCAAAGGGGTCACGATCTCGGGCCAGGTTCTGCTTGCGTTATTGCTCGATGCCGTATTGGTCCCTGTGTTGACCTTTTATCTACTCCGCGACTGGGACTTGCTGGTCGCGCACGTTCGCCACTTACTGCCGCGCCGTCATGAACCCGTCGTTGCGGAGCTGGTCGGAGAATGCGATGAGGTGCTGGCTGGATTCCTGCGGGGCCAGCTCATGGTGATGCTGGCGCTGGGGATTATCTACACCATCGGTTTGTGGCTGGTCGGCCTGGACCTGGCGTTTTCCATAGGGATGGTGGCCGGGCTGGTGAGCTTCGTCCCGTACCTGGGTTTCGTTGTCGGGATCACCGTCGCCGGGCTCGCCGTGATAGTGCAGTTCCAGGACCCGATCTATCTCGCGTATGTCGCGGCGGTGTTCGGTAGCGCCGAGCTCATACAGGGTTTCGTATTATCGCCATGGCTGGTCGGTGAGCGTATAGGCTTGCATCCCGTCACGGTCATTTTTGCCGTGCTCGCGGGCGCTCAGCTATTTGGCTTCATCGGCGTATTGCTCGGATTACCCGTAGCCGCGGTCATCGTCGTGCTGCTGCGGCATTCCCGGGAGATCTATTTTAAGAGCGATTTGTATACGCCATGACCAGGGTCCATTCACCGTATAGTGCCCGTTCCCGCGCCTGCGCCCGTATAATGGCCCGATGATGCGCTATCCCGGACGCTTCGACGTCATCGTGGTGGGCGGCGGCCACGCGGGGACCGAGGCGGCCCGGGCGAACGCCACCTGGTCCAGATCGATTTCCCCTCCCCCGGCGCAGTAGAATCGCCCGGCACACGAGGATCGTAACCGCCAAACGCAGCCTGACGGGGCCATGGGCAGGGTCATCGCGGTCACCA
>JBOIDT010000049.1:0-19587 GCA_050740755.1 Gammaproteobacteria bacterium | reverse complement strand
GGCCGCAGCGCACCGGCCCCGGCGCGGCGCCGGCACGCATGAGGCGCGCGGCCAGCTCGCCCGGCAGCCCCCGATGCGCGAGAACCGCGCCCGGCTCGCTCCGCAAACGGTACAGCCCGCAGATCGAGTGGACCAGGGCCGCCACGGCCATCCCGCCGAGCGCGCCGTGACGCTCGACCAGCATGGTGTGCGCGCCCGCGCGCGCCGCCGCCACCGCCGCAGAGAGACCCGCGCCGCCACCACCGAGGACCAGCACGTCGCATTTCATGGTTTGCCAAGTGTTATAAAAGATTGCCGAGCAGATCGGCGCGCAGTCGCGTGCGCATGATGTCCAGCTCGCCGGCCCTGAGCGCGCCCTCGCGCCACGAGATGACCGCGATGAGGCGCGCGTCGCGCTCCGAGAAAAAGACGCCGGTGCCCGGCGGCTGGCACACCGACGGCACATGCCAGCCGTGCGCGATGGGCGCCCCGCAGAACGTGCGACGCTCGGGGAGAAACTCGCCGGTGTGGGAAAAGAAAAACGAGGTGAGATGGCCGTGCGAACCGTTTCGTATCATTCGCAGGTACAGCCCGGCCGGCATCCGGCGCAGGAAGCGCGACGCGGTGGCAAAGGCCACATCGAGCCGCTCGCGCGTCTGCGCGACAAACTGCCCCTGTAAGACGCGCGCTGCCGCATCGAGCTCCGCGATCTCCGCGGGCGTGAGCCGGAAAAACAACTGGCTGACATGGTTCTGCCAGATCGGGTGCCGCGCACCGCGCTTGCGTTCCTGCACGGGGCAGTTGGATTGGTAGGACTCGGGGGCTTCGCCGCGCCGGCAGAGCACGGCGTGGTGCACCCGCATCGCCACCGCGAGGAACCAGCCCGTGTGGAAAAGCTCGTGCGTCGTGGCGGCGCGCGCGGTGATCGCTGCCGTCTCCGCCGCGCTGAATTCCTCGACCAAGAACGCCGCCGCGCCGGGCCGGGGCAGCACGCCCCCGAGCGAGCGGATGGAGGTGCGCGCCAGGGCGTAAAAGTGGTCTTTGAATCGCTTTGCCTCGCCGAACGCCGTGCGCAAGCTCTTGGGACGCGGCGTGATCGGTCCCCAGGAACCGGCGCGCGGTGGCGGGCTGTCCGCGTTTTCCGCCAAACGCGCGATCTCGGCGAGGCAGAGCTCGGCGCCTCTGGCATCAAGTATGAGATGCCGCCAAGAGAGGAGCACGGTGCTGCCGTGCCCATCGCCGAGCACGTCGAAACAGACGGCGGCCGACGACGATTCGTTCAAACGCCGCGCGCACAGCGTATCGAGCGGCTCGCGATGTTCCTCCACGGGAAAAGATGCGCGCGCGTCCACGCGCCACACCCAGCGCGGCACGCCGAGGATGGCCTTGCAGAGGCGTGCGGCGGCGATGGGGCTGGCGGCGGCGAGTCGCGCGGCCGCGGAGCGGAGCGCGCAGAGGTCGAGGCCCGGCCCGAGGCGCAGCACGGTGAGGCCCAGATGCTCGCCCTGGCCGGCGGCGAGCATCATGCGCTCGGCGGTGGCGAGGAACCAGTCCGCGCCGCTCAAGGGCGCCGATCTTGTCCCGGGTGTGGCCATCAGCCCTGGGTCCGGCGGCTACCGAAGGGCGCCCACAAGGGGCGCCCCTACCACTGCCACTGTCCCGGGCGGGGCCATCAGCCCCGGGTCCGGCGGATGGCTTCGGCGAGGTGCCGGGCGGTGCAAAAAGTGGCGCGGGTGATGGCAAAGTCGGGGAGCTTTACGGCAAACTCTTCCTCGATGAAAAGGAGGATCTGCATGATCGACATCGAGTCCAACCCGGCCGCGAAGAGGTCGGAATCGACGCCGAAAGACTCATCGGTTTCCAACAGGTCGCTCTGGATGTGGCCCAAGAGGCGGGTGGCGATCCGTGTGGCCTCTTCCATCAGGGATCGATTCGGGCGTGGAATGGCGCGTTTATTTCGATCATCTCAACTTTCCTGCTGGTTCATCGCAACTCCCTGCTGGTCGGGTCGGTCGGGGCGGCAAAACGCCCGGGGTCGAGCGGGGCATTGCGGGTGATGGCGTCGAAACGGTAGCTGAGCACGCCGCCCGAGGGCAGATCGACGACGACCTCGCGCACCTCGAGGGTGTCGGCGGCGATGCGGTTGGCGATGCGCGCGGGCAACTGCGTGGAGGCGTCGGCATTGCGCGTGAGGACGACGGTGTAGCGGCCTTCCTCGCGCCGGACCTCTTGTGTGTAGTCGCTTTCCTGCTCGGGCGGCTGGCCGCGCAGAAGACCGAGCAGCGAGAGCAACGGCGTGCCGGCGCTGTCCTCCCGTAGGGATTTTTCGGCGAGCCGCGCGCCGGTCTTTTGAATGAAGAGCCGATCGCCCAGGACCAGAACGAACTCCCCGGCGGGCTTGGTGAAATCGAGACGGAGCCGATTCGGCGCGCGATACGCGAGCGTGCACTGGCTTACGACCGGATCGCGCAGTCCGGGTAGAGCGAGCGTCTGGACAACGGTCGCCGACCAGGTGAGCGTCTCGCCTTGGCGGGTTTGAAATCGAGCGCGCAACGCCGCAGCGTCTTCGGTGGAGAGCGGCGGCGCCGCGAGGGCGGTGCTGCCGGCCAGGAGGGCAATACAGAATAGGGGATGCCGAAATAGGGGATGGAAGTTGCCGGGCATGGTGGCATTTTCCGCTACCGGGACTTGTGCGGCAACTGTGCGCGTCCGGTGTTCGGATCGCCGAGCGTGCAGCCGGAGCCGGAGATCTCGCGACGGCCGCTGTCGCTGCGGGTTCGCGATCGGATCGAGTGGCGCTGCCAAGGGATTCGGCGATCCCACGCACCTTCTCGCGCCCTCGCCGGCGGTGCCGGCAACTCGGACGACCGACTCGTTCCGCGACGCCCCGCCCGTGTACAATCGGAAGCGGCGTTGCTGCCAGCGAAGACCTCGGGGCGATACCGTGCCGGCCAGTCCTCCGTCGATGATCGAGATGCTGCGCGCGCTCGTGGCTATCCCCTCCATGAGCAGCGGCGATGCGCGCCATGACCGCGGCAACCAAGGGGTGGTCGCGGTCCTCGGCGAGTGGCTTTCGGACCTCGGTTTTTCGGTCGCGCAGCTGCCGCTCTACGAACGTCCCGGGAAGTACAACCTCATCGCGCGCCTGGGCGAAGGTAGCGATGGACTCGTGCTCGCCGGCCACACCGACACCGTCCCCTACGACGACGGCGCGTGGCGGAGCGATCCGTTCACGCTCACCGAACGCGACGGGCGGCTGTACGGTCTCGGCATGGCCGATATGAAGTGCTTCTTTCCGCTCGTCATCGAGGCCATCCGCGACCTGGACCCGGCGCGGCTCAAGAAATCGCTCGTCATCGTCGCGACCGCCGACGAGGAGAGCACCATGGCCGGTGCCCGCGCCCTCCTCGACACCGGCCAACGTCTCGGGCGCTTCGTCCTCATCGGCGAGCCCACTGGCATGAAGCCCGTGCGCCTGCACAAGGGCGTCCTGATGGAGGCGGTGCGGGTCCTGGGACGCTCCGGCCATGCGAGCGATCCGCGCCTCGGCAACAGCGCCATCGACGGGATGCACAGGGTCCTGGGCGCGCTCATCGCCTGGCGCGCCGAGCTCAGGCGAGACTACCGCGACCCGGCCTTCGAGGTCGCGGCCCCGACCTTGAACCTCGGGCGCATCGAGGGCGGGGACAGCCCCAACCGCATCTGCGCGGAATGCGAGGTCCAGATCGACCTGCGCATCCTGCCGGGAATGCCGGTCGATACGCTGCGCACGACCCTGACCCGAAGGGCCGAGGAGGCACTCGCGGGCACGGGGCTCGGTGTCGAGCGGCGCGCCCTGATCGATGGCGTGCCGCCGCTCTGTACCGATCGCTCATCGCCGTTCGTGCGGCTCATCGAGGAGATCTGCGGCGCGCCGGCCGGTGCGGTGGCCTTCGCCACCGAGGGACCGTTCTATAACGCCCTCGGCATGGAGAGCGTGGTCCTCGGTCCCGGCGACATCGCCACCGCCCACCAGCCCGACGAGCACCTCCCGGCCGAGCGATTGGCGCCCATGGTGGCGCTGCTCCGGCGCGTCGTCGCGGCCGTGTGTCTCTAGCATGCACGCGCGCCCCGAGGCCTTCGTCACCTGGTTCCGGGCCGTCGCGCCCTATGTGCACGGCCACCGCGGCCGGACCTTCGTGATCTGCTTCGGGGGCGAGGCGGTCCAGGGCGGGCGCTTCGCCTCCCTCATCCACGACATCGCGCTCCTTCACAGCCTCGGGATCCGGCTCGTGCTCGCGTACGGCACTCGCCCGCAGATCGAGGCCAGGCTCCGCGCCTCCGGCCTCGAGTGCCGTTACGTGAACGATCTGCGGGTCACGGAGGCGCCGGCCCTCATGGCGGTCAAAGAGGCCGCGGGCGTCGTGCGCATCGAGATCGAGGCATTGCTGTCGATGGGCCTCGCCAACTCGCCGATGGCGAACGCGCGGTTGCGCATCGCGTCCGGGAACTTCGTCACCGCGCGGCCCCTCGGGGTTCAGGGCGGGGTGGATTTTCATTACACCGGAGAGGTGCGGCGCATCGATGGGGAGGCCATCGAGTCCCGGCTCGCAGAGAACCAGATCGTCCTCATCCCGCCGCTCGGTTACTCGCCGACCGGGGAGGTCTTCAACCTCGACGCCGACGACGTGGCCACGGCCGTGGCCATCGCGCTTCGGGCCGGCAAGCTCATCTTTCTCATCGATGCCGCAGGGGTGGTGGACGAGGCCGGCGGATTGATCCGGCAGCTCACGGTGGAAGAGGCACAGGCCGCGATCGCCCCGAATCCATCGTCTGAAACGATGCGCGCGCCTCGGCTCGGACTGTCCGAGCTACAGTGCGCCATCCAGGGCTGCCGCATGGGCGTGGCGCGCGCCCATCTCATCGATCGACGCCGGGACGGCGCCCTGCTGCTCGAGCTCTTCGAGCGCGACGGGATCGGGACGTTGGTGAGCGCCGCACCCTTCGACCGCATGCGCCGGGCGACCATCGACGACGTGGCGGGGATCCTCGAGCTGATCGAGCCTCTCGAGGCCCAGGGGGTGCTGGTGCGCCGCTCGCGCGAGAAGCTCGAGCGCGAGATCGACCATTTCACCGTGCTCCTGCGGGACGAGGCCATCATCGGCTGTGCCGCACTCTACCCCTATGAGGGTGAGGGGCTGGCGGAGCTGGCCTGCCTCGCGGTGCACCCCGATTACCGCAACGCCGGCCGCGGCGACGAGCTGCTCCAAAACGTCGAGCGCGAGGCGCGCGAGGCGGGCCTGCGCAAGCTTTTCGTCCTGACCACCCAGGCCGCCCACTGGTTCGTCGAGCGCGGCATGAGCGAGGTGCGCCTCGAGGACCTGCCCCTCGCCCGCCAGGACCTCTACAACTACCAGCGCAACTCCAAGGTCTTCGCCAAGACGCTTAGAGCCGATGTGGGGTAATGGTATGGACGCCTGCTTTTCCACACTTATTCCGAGAAAAGGGTCAGGTTCACTTTTCTTCGAAAGAGTCAACGTGACCCCTTTCCCCGCCTCTGAACCGCGGCCAGGAAGCCGCGCAGGATGCTGAGTTCGTTGTGGTCGAGTCGGGCGCGATTGAACAGGCGTTTCAGACGGTGCATCAGCCGGCCCGGCTTCGCCCGGTCCAGGAACCCGACCGCCACCAGGGTCTCTTCCAGATGGGCGTAGAGCTGCCCAAGCTCCTCGGCGGTGGCGGAACGCGCCTCCGGCCGGTGGCTCATCGGGCCCGCGTCCAGGGCGGCCTGCCGGACCTCGTAGGCCATGATCTGGACCGCAGCCGCGAGGTTCAGCGAGCTGAAATCCGGCGCAGTGGGGATGCACACCATGAGCTGGCAGCTCTCGATCTCGGAATTGGCGAGGCCGGAATGCTCCGGCCCGAAGACCAGCGCCACCTCCCCGTACCGGGCGGCGTCGAGGACCTGTGCCGCCGCCGCGCGCGGGCCGGCCCCGGGCCAGGCGATGCCGCGCCGCCGGGCGCTCGTGCCGACGACCAGGCCGGAACCCGCGAGGGCCTCGGGCAGAGACTCATGCACGCCGGCATGATATAAAACGTCGTCGGCACCCGCGGCCATGGCCGTGGCCTCGGCCGAGGGGAAGCGGCTCGGGGCCACTAGGCACAGGCGTGTGAGGCCCATGGTCTTCATCGCACGCGCCGACGCGCCGATGTTGCCGGGGTGGGTCGGCCGAACCAGGACGACCCGCACCCTCGACAAGGGCCCCGGCCCGATCGACACCGCACCCGCGGAATTACTCAGAGACACACTATGCACCCGATGCTCAACATCGCCGTCCGTGCCGCGCGCCGCGGGGGGGACATTATCGTGAGGCACGTCGATCGCGTGCAAGGGCTGAAGGTCGACACCAAGAGCCGCCACGACTATGTGAGCGAGGTGGACAGGCTGGTCGAGGCGGCCATCATCGACACCCTGCGCAAGGCCTACCCGGACCACGGCATCCTCGCCGAGGAGAGCGGCCTAGAGGGTTCCGAGGACTGCCTGTGGGTCATCGACCCGCTCGACGGGACCACCAACTTCCTGCACGGCTTTCCGCAGTTCGCGGTGTCCATCGCCTTCAGGCGCAAGGGCGTCTTGGTGCAGGCCGTGGTCTATGACCCCTTGCGCGGGGAGCTTTTCACCGCCACCCGCGGCGAGGGCGCCATGCTCAACGATCGCCGGATCCGGGTGAGCAACCGGGCCGGCCTCGAAGGGGCACTCATCGGCACCGGTTTCCCGTTTCGCGGCCTGGAGCGCCTCGACGCTTACCTCGCGGCCCTCAAGTCCGTGATCCCCCTCTGCGCGGGGATCCGGCGGGCCGGCGCCGCGGCCCTGGACCTGGCCTATGTGGCCTCCGGGAGGCTCGATGGGTTCTGGGAGATCGGGCTCAAGGAATGGGACATGGCGGCCGGCGCGCTCCTGATCCTGGAGGCCGGCGGCTTCGTCAGCGACGAGCTCGATCGCGACGACTATCTCACCAGCGGCAACATCGTCGCGGGCAGCCCCCGGGTCCACCGCGATCTCTTGAAGACCCTCGACCCCTTCCTGCTTTCCGGCCCCCTCCCCTAGCCCGCATTTCTCACCACCACCCTGCTGCGACCGGGAGGCGCCGGAGTGGTGAGCCATCCGGGCAAGCGCCTCACCGCCCCTCACCCGCGCCGGTTGGATTCAAGCATTCGTCCCCCGGACCGCTAAGGGCAACGCACCGAGCGGTTCCCCGCGAAAGGACTCGCAGGAAGCCACGGTGCAGGCAGGGATGCTCCCTGTCCAGGGACGGACCCCCACCCTTCCGGGTCCTGCCCTTCTCCCCCCACCCCCGCGATCCCACCCAACCCGAGCACGTGGCCGCCGCGCCTTGGCCCGCGGCGGGCGGGCTAGCCGGGTCCCGTCGGCCCCGCGCCCTCGGCGGCGATGCGCGCGCGCCAGGCGCGGCTCTGGCCCAGGATGGCCTCCACATCGAGCGTCGTGAAGCCCCGCGCCGCGAGCAACCGCCGCCCGGCGACCCACACATCGGTCACGCACTCCCGGCCGGCGGCATAGACGATCTGGGAGATGGGGTCGTAGACCGGCTCGGTGTCGATGCCGCCGAGGTCGATGGCCACCACATCGGCGGCCTTGCCCGGCACGAGCGAGCCGATGAGATCCTCCATCCCCAGCGCCCGGGCGCCGGCCAGAGTGGCCATGTGCAAGGCCCGCGCTGCCGGGACGGCGCGCGCCTCGCCGGCCTGGGCCTTGGCGAGCAAGGCCGCGGTACGCATCTCGGTCGACAGGTCCAGGCGGTTGTTGCTGGCCGCGCCATCGGTGCCGAGCGCCACGTTCACCCCGGCAGCCTGCAAGGCGTGCACGGGACAGAAGCCGCTCGCGAGCTTCAGGTTCGAGCTGGGGCAGTGGATCACGTGCACGCCGTGCTCGGCGACCAGGGCGATGTCGCTAGAGTCGAGCGCGGTCATGTGCACCGCTTGCAGGCGGGGGGACAGGAGCCCGAGCCGCTTCAGGCGCACGAGCGGCCGCTCGCCGCTCGCCGCGAGCGCCTCATCGACCTCCCGGGCGGTCTCGTGGAGGTGCATCTGGATGGGGACATCGAGCTCCTCGGCGAGCGCCGACACCCTTTGCAATGCATCGTCCGAGACCGTGTAGGGCGCGTGCGGGGCGAAGGCCGTGCGCACCAGGGGATGGCCGCGATAGGCATCATAGACCGCCGTGCCCTTGCTGAAGTATTCGTCGGTGTTTTGCGCCCAGGGGGTGGGGAACTCGATGACGATGAGCCCGACCGTGATCCGCATGCCGGCCTCGGCCGCCACCGCCGCACCCTGGTCGGGGAAGAAGAACATGTCGTTGAAACAAGTCGTGCCCCCTGCGATCATCTCCGCGATCGCGTGCCGCATCCCGTCGCGCACGAACTCCGGGCCCACGAAACGCCGCTCGGCGGGCCAGATGTGATGCTCGAGCCAGTCCATGAGCGCCAGATCGTCGGCCAGCCCGCGGAACAGGACCATGGCGGCGTGGACATGGGCATTCACCAGCCCCGGGATCAGGGCATGGCGATCCAGGAGCTGTACCTCGCGGGCTCGATAGCGCGCCTCGGCCCGTGCGCTCGGCAGGACCTCCACGATGCGGCCGCCATGGACCGCGAGCGCATGGCCGGGGTACACCGCGCCCTCGGGTTCGACGGGGATGACCCAGCGGGCGTGCAGGAGGAGGTCGATGGGCGTGGTCATATTGATGAGCCGGGGCCCTTGGGTCGGGATTCTATAGGAACCACCGGAGACCTCGCGAGGGCATGATCGCAAACCGACACGAGACGGTACCCGACCGGGTACGGGCGCTCCTCTGGCGCGACGGGGGACTCGGGCTCCTCGACCAGCGCCTCTTGCCCCAGCGCCTCGAGTACCAGTGGCTGTCGCATCCCGCCGAGGTCGCGGACGCGATCCGCCGCATGGTCGTGCGCGGGGCGCCGGCCATCGGCATCGCCGCTGCCTATGGCGTCGTGCTGGCCGCGCGCGCGGCCTATGCCCAGAGCGGGCAGCGCTGGCGGGAGGACCTCGGCACCGATCTGGACGCGTTGCGCGCGGCCCGGCCCACGGCCGTGAACCTCGCCTGGGCCCTCCGGCGCATGGAGGCGCGGTGCGGCATGCAGATCGGCGATCCGGAACCGGGTTTGCTCGCCGAGGCGCAGGCGATCCATGCCGAGGACATCGCCGCCAACCGGCGCATGGGCGAGCTGGGTGCCGTGTTCCTCGGGGCAGGCTCGCGCGCCATGACCCATTGCAACGCCGGCTCGCTCGCGACCGGGGGTTTCGGCACGGCCCTCGGGGTCATCCGCAGCGCCTGGGCACACGGGGTGCTGGTCAAGGTCTATGCCGGCGAGACCCGACCGTGGCTGCAAGGGGCGCGACTCACCGCTTGGGAACTGCGTGAGGACGGCGTGCCGGCGACCCTCCTCGCGGACGGCGCGGCGGCCGATCTGATGCGCCGGGGGCTCATCGATTGGGTGATCGTCGGGGCCGACCGGATCGCGGCCAACGGCGATGTCGCCAACAAGATCGGGACCTATGGCCTGGCGCTCGCCGCCCGCGCCCATGGGGTACGGTTCATGGTCGCGGCCCCGGTCTCGACCATCGACCTCGAAACCCCCGACGGCGCCGCCATCCCCATCGAGGTACGCCCGGCCGAGGAGCTGCTGGCTCTGGGCGGACAACGGGTGGCGCCCGAGGGCAACGATGTCTGGAACCCGGTCTTCGACGTGACCCCCGCCGCGCTCATCGATGTGCTCGTGACCGAGCGGGGCGCGCTCGAAGCGCCGGGCCGGCTCGGCATCGCGGCGCTCTGCCAAACCGCGTGATGTTCAGCCGCCGGCGGATACCTCGCCACCGATGGGCCAGCCAATAGTGAAGGAGCTTGCAGAAGGCCCGACTGCCGGGTCTGCGACCCAGCCGGCAACCCCGCGCGTCATGGCCCTCACGTCACAGCCGCTTCACGCCGACGCCGAGGTGGTGCGCAGGGCCGCGGCGCTCATCGAGGCCCACGATCTCGACCCGGCCGGTGGCGCACACGGGCGTGCGGTGGCGGAGACCCTGGCCGGGATCGCGCCCGATCCCGAGGCCCTCGCGGCCGCCCTGCTCCTCCCCGCCTTCGAAGACCGGCGCCTGGACGTGACTACCATCGAGAAGCGCGTCGGGGCAGAGACGGCACGCCTCGTCGCATCGGCGGCGCGGATCGCGGTGCTCAAGGACTACCGGCCCCTCGGTCATGACCGCGGCGAGGCGCGTCGATTACGCGACATGCTCCTCGCCATCGTGGACGATCCGCGCGGCCTGCTGATCCGCCTGGCCGATCAGCTCGTGCGCCTGCGCCCCGCCTCCCCCCGCGACACCGCGAGCCGCCGCCGGCTCGGCGAGGACACGCTCGCGGTGTTCGCACCGCTCGCGGGCCGGCTGGGCGTCTGGCAGCTCAAGTGGCGGCTCGAAGACGCCTCCTTGCGCTACGTGGAGCCCGCGGGCTTCGAGCAGATATCCAAGGCCCTCAAGCGCTCGCGCCCCGAGCGCGAGCGCTACCTCGCAAGCATCGTCGCAGGGCTTCGGGGCGAGCTTTCGGCGGCCGGCATCCCAGCCGAGGTCACCGGCCGGTCCAAGCACGTCTACAGCATCTGGAGCAAGATGCGGCACAAGGGCATCGGATTCGATCGGGTCTACGATCTCCTGGCGGTACGCATCCTGGTCAACCAGATCGCCGACTGTTACGCCGCCCTCGGACAGGTCCACGGCCTGTGGCGGCAGGTTCCGGAGGAGTTCGACGATTACATCGCCAAGCCCAAGGCGAACGGGTACCGTTCACTCCACACCGCCGTCCTGGGTCCCGACGACCAGGTCATGGAGGTCCAGGTCCGCACCCACGCCATGCACCGCGATGCCGAGCTGGGGGTGGCCGCGCATTGGCGCTACAAGGAAGGCGGTGGCGCGGGCGAGAGAGGCGCGCGGATCAAGTGGCTCAAGGGATTTCTCACGAGCAGCGACAGCGGCGCGGGTAGGACCGTCGATGGGGGGATCATCGAATATGTTCGGACCGAGGCGCTCAAGGCCCATGTCTACGTCTTGACCCCCAAGGGCCGGGTCATCGAGCTGCCGCGCGGGGCGACGGCCCTGGACTTCGCCTATGCCGTGCACACCGAGGTCGGCCATCGCTGCCGCGGTGCCAAGGCCGATGGGGCCATGGTGCCTCTTGCCGAGCCCCTGCACAGCGGGCAAGTCGTCGAGATCATGAGCGCCCGGCACGGCACGCCGAGCCGCGACTGGCTCAACCCGGTCCGCGGGTTTCTGAAGACCGCGGCGGCGCGAGCCAAGGTGCGGCACTGGTTCAAAGTGCGCGACCACGACCGGCACCTGGCCGAGGGCCGCGCCATCCTGGAACGCGAGCGCCGCCGCCTGGGGCTGGCTGAAATCGATATGGCGGCCACGGCGCGGCACTTCGGCCTCAAGGCGCCGCACGACCTTCTAGCCGCCTTGGGCCGCGGTGATCTCGGTCCGGGACAGATCGAGCAATGGCTGGGCAGACCGGCACCGCCGCCCGCGGCGAGCCTGTCGAGCCCGTCTTTGGAGCGACTCCGGCCGGCCCCCCCGGCCATGCGCGTCGAGGTCTTCGGGGTCAACAACCTCCTCACGCGCTTCGCCGGCTGCTGCAAACCCGTGCCCGACGACCCGATACGAGGCTACATCACCCAGGGTCAGGGGATCGCCATCCACCGCCGCGGGTGCGCCAGCCTCGGGCGGCTCGCCGTGGCGCGTCCCGACCGGCTCATCGATGTCGCCTGGGGCCTGCACCGCGGCCGGTGTTACCGCGCCGAGATCGTGGTGGACGCCGACGATCGCCGCGGGCTCCTGCGCGATGTCTCGGACGCCGTCACGGGCGAGCACCTCGATATCCTGGCCGTCAACACGCTCTCGGACCGCAGCACCGACACGGCCCGCATGACCTTCGTCGTCGAGATCGAAAGCGCCGAGCAACTCGATCGCGCCATCCGCCGCATCACGTCCGTCCCGGCCGTGCTAAGGGCTTCCCGCAAGCGCTGAACGGCGCGCCTACGGCCTACGGGAAACCCCCACCCCACCCTCCACCCCACCCTCCCCCGTCCGCACCGCAAAGAGCGCGGACAGGGGAGGGAGCTCCGGAGTCCCCTGCAAAGCGGGGGACGGTGTTTCCGGGTCCCCTCCCCTGCGAAGCGGGGGCTAGGGTGGGGGCCAGGCGCATCGGCGGGGATCGGGCTCGATCGGACACCGCAGCGCCGGGACCCGCTTGCAGGGGGGTGCGGCGCACACCTCAGGCCGTACTGGCCATCGGAACCTCGACCGCGGCATGCCCCACCAGAACCTCCGGGGCGAAATCATCCACGTCGATGGCGGCTCGCACCGCCTTGTGCGCGGCCTCCAAGGTCGCTACGTCCTCGTCCCCGATGAGCTGGGCGCGCTCCGCCGCGAGCCACATCTCGCGGCCGGTCGCGGTACCGAGTTGTCCGGCGCGGGCGGCGGCCTGGATGCGGGCCTCGATCGCGTCGGCCTGGATGATCAGATCGAACGCGTGTTCCAGGCGCCCGGTGACGTCCGCGGGCTCGCGGTTCACGTAGATCCCCGCCGTGAGCCGCTCCCGTGCCGGCGAGGGTGCGAGCAGGACCCCCGCGACCGCCTGGCCGAGGGGGTCGTCCGGCCCATGATGGCGCATGCCGAACGGCTGCACGATACGCTTCAGCAGCCACCCGAGGGGGCGGGACGGGAAGTGGTCGAGGATGTCCGCGAGGCGCTCTTCGATCACGTGCAGGGAACGCTGGCAGGCGTAGTCCACGAGCGGCAGGTCCTCGGCCGGGCACCCGTCGTCCTCGTAGCGCTTGAGGACCGCGCTGGCCAAGTACATCTCCGACAGGACATCGGCGAAGCGTCCGGACAGGCGCTCGCGGCGCTTGAGCTGTCCGCCGAGGACCAAGAGCGCGCCGTCGGCCATCAGCGCGAAGGCCAGGCTCGCGCAGTTTATACCCGCATAGTAGCGTGCCACCGGGCCGGTCCGGGGTACGGCCATGAACCGCCCCAAGCTCAGGTGGTGGAAGGTCGCCTGTGCCAGGTTGTTCAGCAGGTACCCCACATGGCCGGAGATGGCCGTATCGAACGCCGCGAGACTCCGGGCCGGATCCGTGTCCAGCGCCGCCTCGAGCTCCTTGAACACCCACGGGTGGCAGCGGATGGCACCCTGACCGAAGACGATGAGGCTGCGCGTCAGGATGTTCGCCCCCTCGACCGTGATCGAGACCGGCACACCCTGGTAGGCGTTCGCCAGGTAATTGCTGGGCCCCTCGCAGATCGCGCGGCCGCCATGGATGTCCATGGCATCGTTGATGGCCAGGCGCTGGCGCTCGGTGCTCTGGTACTTGAGGAGCGCCGAGATCACGGCCGGCTCGAACCCCTGGTCGAGGGCCGCGGTGGTCAGGCGCCGCGCCGCCTCGACGGCGTAGGCATCGGCGGCGATGCGGGCGAGCGCCTCCTCGATCCCCTCGAAGCGCCCGATCGGGAGCTTGAACTGCTTGCGGACCCTGGCATAGGCACCGGCGTTGCGCGCACAGAACTTGATGGCCGCCGCCGCGAGCGCCGGGAGCGAAATGGAACGCCCGACCGCCAGCCGCTCCATGAGCATGCGCCAGCCCTGCCCGATCTGTGCGCGGCCGCCGATGACCATATCCATGGGGATGAACACCTCGGTCCCCGAGGTCGGGCCGTTCTGGAAGGCCTGCTTGAGGGGGTAATGGCGGCGCCCGATCCTGACCCCCGGGTGGCCGGTCGGGATGAGGGCCAGCGTGATCCCGAGATAGTCCTCACCACCCAGGAGCCGTTCGGGGTCATAGAGCTGAAAGGCGAGCCCGAGCACGGTCGCGACCGGGGCCAGGGTGATGTAACGCTTCTCCCAGGTCACGCGCATGCCGAGCACCTGCTGCCCCTGGTATTCGCCCTGGCACACCACGGCCTTATCAGGGATCGAGGAGGCGTCTGATCCGGCGTAGGGGTTGGTCAGTGCAAAGCAGGGGATCTCGCGCCCGTCGGCGAGGCGCGGCAGGTAATGGGACTTCTGGGCGTCGGTGCCGTAATGCAGCAGCAATTCGGCGGGGCCCAGGGAATTGGGCACCATCACGGTGACCGCCGCACTCCCGGAGCGGGACGCGACCTTGGCGACCACCTGCGAATGCGCCTCGGCGGAAAACCCGAGCCCACCGTACTCCGTCGGGATGATCATCCCGAAGAACCGGTTGCGCCGGATGAAGGCCCAGACATTGGGCGGGAGGTCCTTCAGATCGAAGGTGATCCGCCAGTCGTCCAGCATCCGGCACAGCTCTTCGACCGGGCCGTCGAGAAACGCCTGTTCGGCCTCGCTCAGCCGCGCCTTGGGGAACTCAAGAAAGCGCTGCCAGTGCGGGTGTCCCGAGAACAGCTCCGCATCCCACCATACCCCACCGGCCTCCAGGGCCTCGCGCTCGGTCACCGAGACGGATGGCAGACGCCCGCGGAAGACGCGCAGCATGGGTGCCATGTAGAGGCGCTGGCGTACCAGCGGGACATTGGCCAGGGCAAGGAGCCCCCACAGGAGCCACAGGGGGTACAGCCACCAGGCGGGCGCGGCGAGCGACAAAACGAGGAGTAACAGGCCTCCCGCGAGCGTCCAGCGTAGGAGCGGTACCGAGAAGTACGCGAGTACCCACCCCCCCGCGATGACGACGAGCAAGACGAGAAGTGCGGTCATGGCCCTCCCCCTATTATTGTGTCAGTACGGAACGCCGCCGCATTATACGGCAGCGGTGCCAACCGATCCCGTCCCCGATTCCGGGTATCGCCATGGGCCGGTGCATCGGCATGAGCAGTGCTATCAACCGGGGGTCGGCCTGCCCTCGCTCAGGACGCGCGCAGGGCCTCGACGATGCCGAGGCGGGCCGCTCGGAGCGCCGGCAGGAACCCGCCCAGAAGGCCCATGGCCAGCACGAAGATGAGGGCCTTCGCCACGATCTCGAAGGTCATGGTGAAACGGAAGGCCAGCTCCGAGAAGGTCTGCCAGTTCATGGTCGAGACCGTGATGGCCCCGAGGGTCGAGGCCAGGGCGAGCCCGAACGCTCCGCCGAGCAAGGCCAGGCACAGCGATTCGGTGAGGAACGCCCGCAGAATGGCGGGGCGTTGGAAACCCAGGGCCCGGAGGGTGCCGATCTCGGCGGTCCGGTGGGCGACCGAGGCATACATCGTGGTCATGGCGCCCATGACCGCCCCGAGCGAGAAGGTGACCGAGAGGGCCGTGCCGAGGACATTGAGAAACCCCACCATGACCTCGGACTGCTCGGCATAGAAGTCCGTCTCCGGCTGGGCCTCCAGGTTGAGTCGCTGGTCCGCGGCGATGCGGGCGCCCAGGGGATCGAGATGCTCGCGCCTATCCAGGCGCAGGATCACCGATGAATACGCCCCACGCCGGAACGCCTGCATGAACTGTTCGACATCGCCCCAGATCTCCGATGCGAAGCCGCTCCGGCCGGCCTCGATGATGCCGACCACGGTCCACTGTCTGCCCCCGAAACGCAGCCGTTCGCCGAGGCCCGCGCCGGCAAAGCCGTCCGCGATGCGCTCGCCGGCCACGATCTCCGAGGTGCCGGGACGGAACATGCGGCCGGCCTTGACCCGCACCTGTGGCCGCAGCGCAAGCCCGATCTCGGACAGGCCCCTGAGTGTCACGTTGGAAGGTTTGGCGCTGTCGCGTTTGGGGAGCACCACCAGGACCACCACCTCGCGCGACACGGAGGGCCGGCCCCGGGGCGACACGGCCACCTCCGGGTACGTCTCGATGAGGGCGGCCTGTTCTCGATCGATGCCGCTTTGGATCTCGGTCTCCGCCCCGCGGCGGAGGAGGAGCACGTTGTCCCGGCTGCCGGTATCGACCAGGGTGGCCTCGAGTCCCTCGGACAGCATGAGGACCGCCGCGAACACGAACACCACGAGCGCCATGCCGCCGGCCGTGAGCAAGGTGGTGAGCTTGCGGACCCACAGGTTGCGAAGGATGTAATGGTAGGGGACGCCGGACATCAACCCATCCCCCTGAGCCCGATGACGATGGAGACCCGCACCGCCTGCGGGGCGGCGAGCAGCGCCGCCAGCACCCCGACCGCCGCCGCGCAGCCGACGGCCAGCCCCGCGGTCTCGTCGGACACCTCGAACACCGGGAACAGCGTCCCGACCTCGGCCGCAAACACCGCCGCCGCCGGATAGCTCAAGAGCACGCCCAGGACCCCGCCGAGCAGCGCGATGGCGAGCGATTCCCCGAGTATCAAACCGACGATCCGGGCAGGCCCGAACCCCAGGGCGCGCAGGGTCGCGTGCTCCCGGCACCGCTCCCGGACGCTCATCGCCATGGTGTTGCAGAGGACCGCGAGGATGATCCCGATGACGAGCGCCGACACCGATTGCACCACGATGAGGATGGCCTCGGTCATCGCGACGAAGCCGAGTTGGAACGCCTGTTCCGTCTCCGTCAGGGTCTCGGCGAGCGAGTTCTTGAAGACCCGGTCGATGTCCCGGGAGACCCGCGCCGCATCACCGGCGCGCTCGATCCCGACGATGAAGATCCCGGTGTGGTCGGCGCGCGCCTGTGCGCCCTGCTTCAGGGTCTCGTTGAGATGATCCCAGTGGAAAAAGAAGTTGGTCTCATCGGTCTTGGGGTCCCGGCCGCGGTAGATGCCGCGCAGCACGAAGCTCCATTGGCCCGGATAGATCGTGCCCCGCAGCGGGATCACGTCCCCGAGCTTCCAGCCATACTGGGCCGCCACGCGCTCGCCCGCGACCGCGCCCTTGCGGTCGTGGAGAAAGTCCCGGAACTCTGCCGGGGGCAGCAGGAACTCCGGGTACAGATCGAGATAGCCCTTGGCCTCGACCGCGAACTGCGGAAAGAAGTTCTTCTCGTTGAGGTAGACGCCGGCGAACCAGTTGGCGTAACTGACGGTCTCGACACCGTCGATCCGCCGGATCCGGCCCAGATAACTGATGGGCAGAGGGAAGGTGAGCGAGACGGCGTTGCGGGTGATGAGGCGCTTGGCCGAGGTCGCCTCGGCCCCCGCATACCAGCTGTCCACCACCGTACGCAGGATCGCGAAGGCCAAGACGGCCACCACGATCCCCGCCACCGTGAGCCCGGTCCGGAGCGGGTGCCGGCCGAGATTGCGGACAATGAAGCGGAGATAGAAGATGCGCGGCATCGGGACACGGTGTGCCCGGAGGGCGCCGGACTATACCACAGGCAATGGCCACTCGCCGGGTAGTGCCCGCCGAGTAGCTTCAGTCGCGTCGATGGCGCGCGAGGCGCGAATCGATCAGGCGGCGTCTAGTGCTGCGGACCTCCTACGGCAGTCTGAACCGGAGCGTTCTCTTCGGTTGTTCCCGGTCCTGCTGCGGCCGGCTCTGCTGCTGTCCGGTGCAGGCGGACGGTACGGCGAAATTCGACGGGTCGATCGGCTCCGAGAACAGCTCGTAATCGAAGTAATCGGCGAGCGCGAGGCTCGTTCCCACACCCACGCCTGATTGCGATTGCATGAACGTGACCGGCCGGCTCTGCGTGCCGTCCGGCGTCAAGGGGGAATACCAGGTCCAGAGGTACGTCGAGTCCGGGTAGTTCGGCGGCGCCGGCGGAAACAGCACCGAATAGATGGTGACGATGGTGTCGGGACAGAGGACGGGGTTGTTCATGATCGTCGCCTGGACCGTCGCCTCGACCGCGGGAATGGAGACCCAGTCGGGGGGCTCCTGCGGAAACGGGAACTGGATGCAGGATTGCGGTGTACCGTCATTGTAATTGTTGATCAGGAACCCGGTCTCGCTGTTGGGCGGTGGAGGTACGTTCGGTGGAGGAGGGCCCATCAGCAGCGCCTCCTGCGAGGCCATGTTTCCGCTGTTGTACTCATAGAGCATCAAAGTGTTCTGGGCGCGGTCCGACGCAACGGAATAGTCGGGATCCGGTTTCCACACGTACAGGACGCGTGTGGGCAACGGGTTGAAGGCTTCGTTCACCGGCGTCATGAACACCGTCATCCCGAAGTTCGAGCTCCAGACGAAGTTCTCGTATCCGTTCGGGTTCCCGATCTCGAAACCCTGAAAGGTGGGATCCGTCCAGGCCGGCGGAACGACGCTGGCGGAGCGCTCGAACATGGGAATGTAGGTGAACGAATACATCTGGAACAGCGCCAGCTGGCTTGGATCTCCCATCGTCGGCGACGGCGGGCCATAACCGAACATCATCCGCACCGGGTATTTCGTCGTGGCGTCGAACCACAGCCATGTTGCGGCGGAAACGCCCGAGGCCGGGATCGGCACCGGAATCTTCCACCACTCCACCGTCTGCGCGTCCATCCAGTTGAGAGGCGACGATCCGGCGCAAGCCGCGTTCGAGATCGGGTCGCCGAACCAGCCGAGGTCGGGCAACGTCCACCCGATATCGACGGACGTCCACGTAGCGCCCTGGTCGATCGAGACCTCCGTCCCGGCGGGGGTGGTCACGTACCACCACGTGCCATACGAGGTGCCGGCGATCTGCGCCGAGAAATACGAGCCTTCGACGAACGAAATATTCGCCACGCAGAGCTGGAAGAACGGATTAGCGGGCTGCGTGTCGCCGGATTGGGGTGGACTGAACGGATGCAGGAGGGCGACGCAGCTCCAGCTCGAAGGCATCGAGGGGGGACCGTCGCCCGCGGGCTGAAGGGTGGGATATGCGGACGGGGGTATCGGATCGGTCATTCGCCTCTCCTTTTTCGAACGCGACGCTCAAGTCGCACGTTCGAGCTGTTGAACCGTGATTTCGTGTAGGCGATCATACCGTAGAAATTCGTCGTGCGATACAAGACCGAGCTCCACTGCCGACTAACGGTTCTGGTCCTGAGCCACGACCTTTAGAGAGCATGTCCTATCAGCCGGGCCGTTCGTCCCGGCTGATAGTTGCGGTTTCCTGCGGCAGCGCACGAGAAGTGCGTCAGCGCATCAACGAGTGCATCGCAAGCAACGATCAACTCTCCGGCGTCGACGTCGCTGGCGGCTTCGATTTCGTCTTGTCCGCCGGCGGACTGGACTGGGCACTGGCACCGCCATACGGCATCAAGCCTAGCATCCAGGAAAAGTCCTGTGACGTGGAATTGGGGACCACCGGAGTGCAATTTGCGCTTTGACCTGTGTTGCAGGCGTACCCAACGTTAGGCCATCCACTCGGTGCACCTCCGAAATTGTCTTCGGGTTGTCCCGCCGGAGGCTGCTTGCCATCGAAATACGCGTACCTGTGGCAGGTGATGCACGACGCTTGGCCCGGCAGCACTCCCGCGTTAAACTCCACAAAGGAACTGCCAAGCGGCACCGCCTTCCCGTTGCTCACGAATTGGGTCTGCACTCCCGTGAGGAAGTAATTGTTAAAGGCCTGATTCAGGTGCGCCGCGGCCATGGCCTGATGCAACTGCGGACTCTGCTGCGCCGTCTGGCCCTTTCCGTAGGGTTGGCTCGACGTGGTTCCCCATGGATCGAAGCAGGTGTTGTAGAGCTTGGGGTCGCAGCGAT
>JBOIDT010000048.1:0-19639 GCA_050740755.1 Gammaproteobacteria bacterium | reverse complement strand
TAGGGCGCCCTCCGGGAGAGGGGATCTAAGGAGGCGATTTGCGACCGTGGCCAGTATAGCAGCATTACCCACTGCCCTTGGCGCTATCATAGGATAAGCCCTATGGTCCTCGGCCGTCCGTACCGCTGGAGATCCCTTCGCCATGACCCTCAAACGCTGGCTCATCGCCCTGCCGCTCGTGCTCGTCGCGGCGCTCGCCCAGTCGTATTTCTGGGTGCCGACCTACGAGGACCAGAGCACGGGGAATCCGGCGCGGCTCTCGAAGTACATCGATGCCTCGATAGGCGACGCCGAGGTCCTGAACCCGATCCTGAACGCCGACACCGTGAGCAGTCAGATCACGGGGCTGGTGTTCGAGGGTCTCTTGGACCTCGACGCGGATCTGCGGCTGCGCGGGCGGATCGCGACGGACTGGGAGGTGGCCGAGGACGCTTATCTCTTGGTCAATCCCGAGCGCCGCTTCCCCGATGGTACGCCGGTGAGCGGGCCGGCGCTCTTGGAACGCATCGCAGAGGGGATGGCGAGCGGTGAATTGCGGGCGCTCGAAGGGCTCGTCACCGCCATGCGCCTCCTGCCGCCCGAGCGGCGCACCGAGACCATCGAGCTGCCGCCGCAGGGGGACGCGGCGCCCCAGAAGCTCGGTGTGACGGTCGAGGTGCCGGAGCGCCTGCACTTCTCCCTCGAGCGCGTGGACCAGGATTTCTTCGGGTATCTCGAGCCCGTGCTGGGTCCCGATTATCTCGCGGGCTTTCCTTACGAGCGGCATGTCCGTAGCGAGGACCCCGCGGCGCTCGAAGCGATACGACCCCGTTTCGCCGAGATCCTGCCGGTCGCCGAGCACAACCCGGTGATCCTGTTTCACTTGCGGAAGGGCGTGCGCTTCCACGACGGGCACGAGGTCACGGCCGAGGACGTGCGCTTCACCTACGAGGCCATCATGAACCCCAAGAACCTCTCGCCGCGCGGCTCGGATTTCGAGCCCATCCGGCGCGTCGAGGTCTTGGACCCCTACACCGTCCGGGTCGTCTACAAGCGCCTCTATTCGCCCGCCATCAACGCCTGGACCATGGGGATCCTGCCCGCCCATCTCTTGAGCGAGGACGCGCTCAAAAAGGAGATGGCCGAACGGGGGCTGTCGCAGGCGGCGCGCGCGGCCTTCGGGATGCGGGATGCCGGATTCAACCGCGAGCCCGTCGGCGCGGGCCCGTTTCGTTTCATCGAATGGCAAAGCGACGTGCGGATTCACCTGAAACGCAACGAAGACTATTGGGAAGGCGCGCCGGAGTACCGGGACTATTACCTCCGCATCATCCCCGATCTCCTGACCCAGGAGGTCGAATTTCGCACCGGTGCCATCGATTACTATGGGGCGCTGCCACACCAGGTCCATCGTTATCTCAAGGACCCGAAATACCAATCGTTCACGAGCCTGGCCTTCTCGTACTCCTACATCGGCTATAACCTGCGCCGTCCCTGGTTCCAGGACCCGAGGATCCGCCGTGCGCTCGGAATGGCCATCGACGTCGGCGAGATCATCCGATACCTCCTCTACGGCGAGGGCGAACAGGTGACCGGGCCTTATGCCAAGGACTCGGACTGGTACGACCCCTCGGTTTCGCCCCTGCCCTACGATCCGGCCGGCGCCCGGCGACTCCTGGAAGAGGTCGGATTTCGTCCCAATGCGGAGGGCTGGCTCGAAAAAGACGGTAAGGTATTCGAGTTCAACCTCATCACCAACACCAACCCCCAGCGCAAGAACATCATGACCGTCGCCCAGAACGCCTGGAAGAAGATCGGCGTGAAATGCAATACCCAGTATTTCGAATGGGCGGTGTTCCTCAAGGACTTCGTGAACAAGGGGGAGTTCGATGCCCTGGTGCTCGGCTGGAGCATGACGCCGCTCGACCCCGATCTCTACCAGCTCTTCCATTCGAGCCAGACCGGACCCGAAGAGCTCAATTTCGTCGGCTATCAAAGCCCCGAGGCGGACGACCTCATCGTCGAGATCCGCCAGGAGTACGATCGCGAGCGCCAGCGCGAACTGGCCCATCGCCTCCACCGGCGCATCGCCCTGGACCAGCCCTATACCTTCCTGTACGCGCCCAAGAGCACCCGCGTGCTCGACAAGAAGATCGTGATCGTCGAGCGCGAGCCGGATGGCAGCGAGCGCTACGTCAAGATCTACCCGACCAAGGGCGGTAACATCTCGTACTATTTCAACCGCTGGCGCAAGCTCGATCACACCCCGGATTTCTAGTAGATCCCGCTCAGCACAAGCCGGCCATGCACCCCCCTCGCGCCATCACGCTCAAGCGCAGCGTGCCCATCCTCTCGACCGGTAGCGCCGGGGTCACTGCCGAGGCACGGCCCGAGGAGGTCGCCAACCAGTACCAAGTGCTACGGCTTCATCCGGATCGGATCGAGCGCTACACCCGCTGCTACGACCCCGGCCAGAAACGCTGGATCGGCGACAACCGCGGCTCGGAGCAGGGCGACCGATGGATCACCGAGCTCCGGGTTTCGTTCGAGGCGGTAGCGGGCCTGTTTCCAGTTGCCTACACGATGCCGCCAGTCGAGGAGGCGGGCAGTCGTTTTGCCCTGCGGCACAGCATGACAGGGCGGGTTAGCGCAGCGTAACCCGCCTTTCGAGATCCGCGGACACCCCCGGAAGGCGGGTTACGGCGCGCATGATACCTACCGATTTGGATCGGTTTTCTGGGCGCGCGCCTAACCCGCCCGGCTAGCTTTGGAGCGCTGCGCGCTCCAAAGTGTTCTGGAATACTTCGCCAGGCCAAGGCCTGGCGAAGACTCGGCCCCGCCAGGGCCATGCCAGGTATTGTTAGGTTCTCTAAAGCCTGGCACCGCGCCAGGGCGGCAACATGATTAAGGTCTCCTGGTTCGGGCGGGAGGAGTACGAGTACGTCGAGAAGCTCATCGATGCGACCGAGAGCCGACGCGAGAAGATCAACGGTCTGGGACCTGCACCTGATGGAGCGCTTCATCGAGGAGAACCGACGCGAAGACGGGACCGAGTACAAGCACAAGGCCCACGCGGACGCGATCGACCGCGGCGTGCCCCCCGACCGGGCGCGGCAGTGGCAGTCAAGCGCGACCCTGGACTGGGCGCGCGAGTCGCGCGAGGCCCGCGGCGCGGCCTACGACGTGGGCGACGGCCGGTTGGGCAAGGACTATTACGAGAAGGCGATCTCCGTCGCCAATCGGCGCATCGTCCAGGCGGGCTGTCGGCTGGCGGGATGCTGAACGCGGCGTTCACCGCGGCGGAGCCCGCGCCGACCGAGCTCGAGGCCCGGCGCCAGATCAAGGACGCGCTCGCGGCGCGCCGCCCCAAGCCCTAGCGGGACGCGGGTATAAGGAAACTAAACAACCACCGGCTAAACTAAAGTCGGTGGGTTTGTGTTGCGGACCGAAAGTCCGGATACGCGTCGACTAAACGACGCGTCTAGGGTTCAACCTTAAAGTCACTGCCGGGGTCAGGTTCAAAGTGATGATCCAAATACTGCTTGATCATGTCCTCGGTCAACTCACCCACCGCCGCGCAAAAATACCCTCGTGCCCAGAAATGCTGCCCCCAATAGCCCGAGTAGGTCGGAACCGTCTTTTCGGGTTCCGACGCATGGGTGAAGGGTGAATACCTTCGACGAAGGGCGCAGCTCCGTGCGATCCATCGGCGCTATCGGGTGCCGGGCGGCACGCATTTCTTTACCATCAACCCCTTTGAACGGGGCAGGAATCGGTGGTTCGGCACCTCGATTCGTTGCGGGATGTGGAGCGCCGGATAGCAAGGGCGGGTCGGGCCGAAGGCCGTAACCCACCGGATCCGGGAGGATCCCGCGAAATGGCGGGTTGGGGTTCGCTGACCTGCCCGACGACCACTCGGTGCCGAAGCAAGATGAGGTTCCTAAACCATCAACCATCCGAAGAGGAAAACGCCAAGAGCCAGAATTTCGCCACGCAGAACTTCACCGACGCCGATATTACGGCCATCGACGAAGCACTCGCCGTCCTGAAACAAGAGCTCACCCGCTCATCGGCCTTTAGCTCGACGAGCGGCGCGGCCTCGTGAAGATGGGCGACAAGTCCGAGGCCGTCTACCGGGAGACGCTCATAGTGCTGACCCCAGAATACCCGTCTCCTCCCGTCGAGCCTCGATCTCGCCCACCTCGAAAAGCCCCGCCCGCGCGCCGCCCGCTTGCGCCGCTTGCTGGAAAAGGCCGGCGATGGCGAGACGGCGCTCGGCAGCGATGTGATGAGCGCGGCGTTGGAAGGCTATGCCCTGCTCAAGGTGTCCGGCAAAGGCGCGGGCCTGGACGCACTCCGGCAGGGCATGTCCGCGCTTCACCCGCGGCGCCGAGGTCGAGGCCGCTGCTTGGCGCGCCGAGGATGCAACGGCCCGAAAACTCGCCCATCCTGGACCGACGGCTCGCGTCATTGACAACCCGCAGGTCCATCCGTACTCTTCCGCTTGCCGAAAAAGGGCGTTTGAAATTCCTATACCCTACCCACTCGCGAGCAGTGGTCGGGACAGCACCGTCTGCCTTTGGCACGTGGACACCGGGAGGCTCCTCGCCACGCTCATACGCACCCCCCGAGGGCTGGGCTGCCGTCACCCCGGATGGCCGCTACAAGCTCGGCGGCGATACCGCGGGCGCGTTCTGGTTCGCGATTAACCTGTGCCGCTTCGAGCCCGGCGAGCTGGACCCCTATCTCCCCGAGTGCCTGCGCCGCCTCGCGCCCGAAGAGCCGATTTTGTAGCTCTGTGACTAAGGAGATTGTGAATAACTGATAGTTTCCTGAAGCTCGTCATTCCAGCGGAAGCTGGAATCCAGGGATTTTGGACGCGTTCTGGACCGGTGCTTGCGCTGGGGTGACGAAGTTCCAGACTTATTCAGAGGCTCCCTAACAGCGACTGTCGCCTACCTGTCCGCTAAGAGACAATCAACATGTGGACCTACATCGTCCGCAACATCGCCCAGCGCCTGGTGCTGTTGTTCTTCGTCTCGATCCTGGCGCACTCGGTCATCCACCTCGCGCCCGGCGAGCCGAGCCAGGTCGATCCCTCGAACCCGCGCATGAAGCCCGAGGACATCGCGCGCATCCGCGCGGCCTTCCACCTCGATGAGCCGCTCCATGTCCAATACGCCTACTGGCTGCGCGACCTCGCGACGGGGGATCTGAAATCCTTCAAGGACAACCAACCGGTGCTGCCGAAGATCGGGCAGCGTTTCCTGAACTCCCTGCCCTTGTTCATCGGGACCACGCTCATCGTGTGGAGCCTGTCGTTTCCGGTGGGCATCCAGGCGGCGGTCCGGCGCGGCTCGCGCTTCGATCGAACGACGACGGTGCTGGCCTATACGCTCATCTCAATCCCGGGGTTTTTCCTCTCTTACCTCGTGATCCTGGGCGTCGTGAACTACTTGAATGTCCCGGTCATCGGGATGAAGACCTTCGGGACCGAGGACGCCCTGCCCGTGTTCCAGTTCATGGATCGGATCTGGCACCTGGTCATCCCCTCGCTCATGGGGGCCGCGGGGGGTATCGCGATCCTGTCGCGCTACGTACGCTCGCAGATGCTGGAGGTGATCTCCCAGGACTATGTGCGGACCGCCCGCGCCAAGGGGCTGCCCGAAGAATCTGTCATTTACGGACATGCGCTGCGCAACGCGCTCCTGCCCTTCGTGACCATGTTCGGGTTCCTGCTGCCCGGGCTCATCGGGGGCTCGGTGATCTTCGAGCAGATCTTCGCCTGGCCCGGGCTCGGGAGGCTCGGTTACGAGGCGATCCTGGCGCGCGACTTCCCCGTGATCCTGACGCTCAATTTCATCGCGGCGGTCTTGACCTTGGCGGGGACCTTGATCTCGGACCTGCTCTATGTCCTCGTCGATCCGCGCATCCGTTTGGAGTGAAAATGGCCACCACCCCGATCGTCCAGGACCTCGTAGAGCCCACGCCCGCGCTGGGGCCTATTGCGGACGCGTGGCGACGCTTCCGGCGCGATCGACTCGCCTCGGTCGGCCTCGGGGTCCTGTGCCTCCTGCTCTTCGCGGCGCTTGCGGGGAAGGTCCTGACCGAGTGGTGGGTGGTCTTCGATCCGGCCGCCATCCGCCTTCCCGACAAGTTCCTGCCGCCCTTCACCCCGGCCTCCGCGGGGATCCAGGACGTCCCCGCGCTCGGGTACTACCTCCTCGGCACCGACGAGCTGGGGCGCGATGTGTTCGCGCGCATGCTGCAGGGCTCTTTCGTGTCGCTCTCGATCGGCTTCATCGCGGTCGGGATCGCGGTCACGGTCGGGATAACCCTGGGCGGCCTGGCCGGTTTTTATGGCAACTTGCGGCTCGGGTTCATTACGGTGGATACGCTCATCATGCGCTTCACCGACACCATGATGTGCTTCCCGGCCTTTTTCCTGGTCCTGACCGTCGTGGCCCTCCTGCCGCCCAGCATCTACAACATCATGGTGGTGATAGGCTTGACGAGCTGGGAGGGGACCGCGCGTTTCGTTCGCGCCGAGTTCCTGTCATTACGCGAGCAGGACTTCGTGGTCGCGGCCGTGGCCCTGGGCGTGCCCGAGCGGCGCATCATCTTCCGCCATATGGTTCCGAACGCCATGGCCCCGGTGCTGGTCTCCGCGACCATCGATGTGGCCGGTGCGATCCTGACCGAATCGGCCCTGAGCTTTTTGGGCTTCGGCGTCCAGCCGCCCTACGCCACCTGGGGCAACATCCTGGCCGACGGCAAGGACTTCATCTTCGACGCCCCCTGGCTCTTCTTCCTCCCCGGCTGCGCCATCCTCATCGTGGTCCTGGCCTTCAACCTGGTGGGCGAGGGTCTGCGGGAGGCCATGAACCCGAGGCTCAGGGGGAATTGATGCCATGAGCTTATCTCAGCATCACCGGCGCCATGAAATCTTGACTCGGCGTCCGGCCAGACGCATCATGACAGCAACCATTTCGCTGTCATGATGCCATGAGAACCACCGTTACCATCGACCCGGACGTGGAAGCGCTGCTGAAGAAGGCCATGCGCGAGCGCGGCGAACCGTTCAAGCAGGTGCTCAACAATGCCGTGCGCGAAGGTTTGCGCGTGGCCCGGGCGAAGGCTGAAAAACCGTTTCGGCAGCGCACGTTCGATATGGGCCTGCCGCTGGTCGATCTGACCAAGGCGAATGCTCTGGCAGCCGAGTTGGAAGACCAGGAATTGATCGCCAAACTGCGTTCGGGCCGATGAAACTGCCCGATACCAACGTGCTCCTCAATGCGGTCAATGAGCGATTGCCGCAGCACAGTGTGGCGGTGAACTGGTTGGCGGAAGCGTACGCCAGTCCAACCGGCCTGGGCTTCGCTTGGGTGGCCTTGCTCGGGTTCGTGCGGTTGGCGACACGCCAAGGGATTCTGGAGAAACCATTGCCCATAGACGAAGCGCTGCGGCTGGTCCACGACTGGCTGGCGCACCCGCGTGCGCGGGTTCTCCATCCCACCGAACGACACGAGCCCCTGCTCGGACGTTTGTTGCGGACAGCCGGCACGGCGGGAAACCTCACCAATGACGCCCACCTGGCCGCTCTCGCCATCGAGCACGGTGCGACGCTGGTCTCGTTCGATCGCGACTTCGAGCGCTTTGCCGGGCTCCGCTTCGAGCGGTTGCGCGCTTAGCACGGGCGGGCGTGGCCGAATCGAACGCGAGCCTGACGCCCTAGCCGGCAACGGTGAGTCCATGTGGGGCGCGCCGCGTGCGTACCGTCGTGCGCCGTAGGATAGCGAGTGGAACGCCCCCTATCGGCTACCTTGCTCCGGTGCCGCGGAGGATGCTGGCCCGCATCCGAGCGCCGAGCTCATCCGGCGAGGAAAACACGACCTTCTGCACGGCACATCACTCATCGATATGCTGCATTGCAGATGCTCGAGCCGGCTGTCGCGGGTGGCCATACCACCCCGGTGCTGGTCTCCGCCACCTCGATGTGGCCGGTGCGATCCTGACCGAATCGGCCCTGAGCTTTTTGGGCTTCGGCGTCCAGGCGCCCTACGCCACCTGGGGTAAACATCCTGGCCGACGGCAAGGACTCATCTTTGACGCCCCCTGGCTCTTCTTCCTCCCCGGCTGTGCCATCCGCATCGTGGTCCTGGCCTTCAACCTGGTGGGCGAGGGTTTGCGGGAGGCGCTGAACCCGAGGCTGCGAGCGCGTTAGAAGGGTTTGCAAAGAGCGAGGCAACACAGTTCCCATGCGGAGAAGGGCGATTACTCCAACCCCGAACCACCGCTGCCGCAGAGCGCGACGATGTTGTATGCGGCCACGCGCCGGTGTATCCCTTTCAGCGACAGCTCGCCGAGGGGCTCGGCCTGCACGCGCTCCTCGACCTTGCCGAACAGGCGCTGCGGGACCAGGATCTGGCCGGGGTTGGCCTCGACGCACAGGCGCGCCGCGAGATTGGTCACCGGACCGATCGCGCCGTAGTCGCGCCGGCCCTCGAAGCCGATCGCGCCTAAGGTCGCGTAGCCGTTGGCGATCCCCACACCGAAGCCGAGATCGTGGCCGCGCTTCTTCCAGCCGGCAGCGAGCACGGCTACCGCGCCGCGCATCTCGAGTGCCATGCGGATCGCGCAGAGCTCGGGCTCATCGAGCGGTACGGGATCGTTGAACAGGATCATGACGCCGTCGCCGGTGAAGTGCTCGATGGTGCCCTCGTGCGCCATGACGATGCGCCCGAGCGTGGCGTGGTAGTCGCGCAGCACGTCCATCACCTCCTCGGGCTCGGCGCTGTCGCTGAAGGCGGTGAAGCCGCGCAGATCGGTGAACACGACCGTGATCTCGCGCCGGTGGGTCCTGAGCGGGTCATCCACTTCGCCGGCGAGGATCAGCTCGCAAACGCGCGGCGAGACGAAGCGCTTCAGGCGCGCCAGGCGCTGCACCTCCGCGACCTCCCCCGCGACCCTCCGCTCGAGCTGCCAGTTCCACTCCGCGAGCTGGTCGGCCTGGCGCTTCACCTCGTCTTGGAGCGACTTCACCCGCAGGAGCGATTTCACCCGCGCGAACAGCTCGGGCTGGTTGACCGGTTTCGGCAGGAAATCGTCCGCGCCCGCCTCGATGCCCTTGATCCGCTCCTGAATGGGGTCGAGCCAGGTGCAGAGCACCACGGGCAAGAGGACGGTGGCGGGATTGTCGCGGATCGTGCGGCACACCTCGTAGCCCGAGATCCCGGGCATCATGATGTCGAGCAGCACCAGATCGGGGCTCTCGTCGGTCACCTTCGCGAGCGCCTCGTACCCGTTCGCGGCCGTGGACACCGCGTAGCCCTGGACCGCCAGGAGATCGGCGAGGAGCTTGACGTTGGCCGGCGTGTCGTCGACGACCAGGATCCGCGCCGGCGGCTTCATCTGCGGCCGCTTTCCAAGAGGTGTCTCACGGTATCGGTGAACTCGCGCAGGACCATTGGCTTGGCGAGGAAGGCATCGAATCCGGCCTGTTTGATCC
Source organism: Gammaproteobacteria bacterium (assembly GCA_050740755.1). Taxonomy (GTDB): domain Bacteria; phylum Pseudomonadota; class Gammaproteobacteria; order JACCXJ01; family JACCXJ01; genus JACCXJ01. The sequence continues at coordinate 10,152 of JBOIDT010000048.1, read as the reverse complement.
GGGTACAGTCGGTCGCGGTCACGGAGGCGGTGAGCGCCACCACCGGGATGCTCGACGTCTTCGGGTCGGCGCGCAGCGCTGCGAATGCATCGATCCCGCTGATCCCCGGGAGCCGGATGTCCATGAGCACGAGGTCGGGATGGCGCTCCCGGGCGAGCCGCACGCCGTCCTCGCCATTCACGGCCTCGATGGTCGCATAGCCCTTCGCCTGCAGCACGTCGCGCGCGAGCTTCCTATTCTTGTCGTTGTCCTCGACGATCAGGACGACCTTCATGCCCCGAATTCTCTAATATAACCGGGCCTGTGCCCGGGAAGCGTAAAGGTGAAGGTGGAGCCCTTGCCGGGAGCGCTTGTGAGGCGGATCTCGCCCCCATGCAGCTCGACGAACTGCTTGCTGAGCGCGAGCCCGAGGCCGGTGCCCGCGGCCTTGCGTCCGCTGTCGCGCCCGACCTGAGTGAACGCCTCCCAGACGGCCGCTTGGTCTTCCGGTGCGATGCCCACGCCCGTGTCGACGATCGATACCTCGATCAGGGTGCCGATCGGCCGCGCGACGATGCTCACCGAGCCGCCCTCCGGGGTGAACTTTACCGCATTCGACATCAGGTTCAGCAGGATCTGCTTGAACTTGCGCTCGTCGGCGCGGATCGAGCCGAGGCCCTGTGCGATCTCCAATCGGAGCGCAATGCCGTGGCGCTCCGCGCGCTCGCGTACCAAGGTCATCGCATTCTGCAACGCCGTGGGGAGATCGAACTCCGAGATCTCCAGATCCATTCGCCCCGCCTCGATCTTGGACAGGTCGAGGATGTCGTTGATGAGCGAGAGCAGGTGCCGGCCCGAAGAGTGGATGTCCTTGACATACTCGTCCTGCTTGTCGTTGAGATCGCCGAAGTAGCGCTCGCCGAGGGCCTCGGAGAAGCCGATGATCGCGTTCAGCGGCGTGCGCAGCTCATGCGACATGTTGGCGAGAAACTCCGACTTGTGCCGGTTGGCCACCTCGAGCTGGGCGCTTTTCTCCTGGATTTCGTTGAAAAGCCGCACGTTCTCGATGGCGATCACGGCCTGGTCGGCGAACGTCGTCACCAGTTCTATCTGCTTGTCGGTGAAGGGCTCGACCTCCGCACCGCGGTTCATCCAGATCACGCCGATCGGTTCCCCGTCGCGCAGCATCGGCACAGCGAGGGAGGTCCGGTACTGGCCGATCCTCGCGAGCTCCTGGCGCGTATACTCGGGATCCGCGAGCACATCGTGAATGTGGACGACGTGTCGCTCGAGGATCGCCCGTCCGGTTGCGGTACCGCGGTCTATCCGAACCGGTCTTTGACGCGCCTCGGCCAGCAAGGGGGAATCCGGCTCATAGTCGCGCGCCACACCGGGCAGGTAGGTGCCCTCCGCATCCGGGCGCAGCATCACGCCGCGCTTGGCATTGCACAGGCGCGTGGCGTTGTCGATCAGGGTTTGTAGCACCGAGTCCAGGTCGAACGTCGAGCGGCTGATGGCCTTGAGCACCTCGGCGGTCGCCGCCTGCTGACTCAGTGCTTCGTCGAGCTTGATGACGCCTTCATCGATCTCGCGCAGGGCGAGCTCGTAGCGTGCCTCGCTCTCGCGGAGCGCCTCCTCGACCTCGAGCAGCCGCTTCGCCTCACCCGCCATGGCGGAGTGAAAACAGGAAGGTCGAGCCTTGGTCGGCGCATCGGGGATCCAACCGCACAGACGCCACCTCGCGAACTGAGGGGTGAGGGTGCGCCCTATCGTCGCATAGCGGCGATCGAGGGCGAGCGGATCGATGATACGTCACGAACCGCCATAGTCGAGCCCCACCGAATCGCGGCCCAGGACCTGGGCCAGGCGCTCCAGGAGGGCGTCGCTCGGCTGCACGCGATAGGGGTCGGGCAGACACAGCTCGGCGCTGGCCCGAGCCCCTTGATAATCGATGACCACCGGGCACAGGCCCCTGGGGGATCCCTCCAGCAGGGACTTCAGCTCCGCCAGGAGCCCGTTAGCCAGCCCATCCGCCGTGAGGCGCAGCACCAGGCGACGGACGTACATTTCCCGCGCCGCAGCGATGTCGCTTATGCGCTCGGCCGTGATGCGGTAGCCGCCGTTGAAATCGTCGATGCCACAAGCCCCCTCGGCGACCACGATGCGCCCCTTGGCGAGGACCTCGGCCACGGCCGGCAGCGTCTCGGCGTAGACCACGACCTCGATGCGCGCGCTCCGATCCTCCAGGGTGGCGATCGCCATGCGCCCGCGCCGTCCCTGGGTCGTGCGCAGGCCCGTGATGAGCCCGGCCACGCGGCGGCTGCCGGGCGTTAGATCCTTCATACGGCACACAGCGAGCCGACAGAGCTCGTCGCGATAGCGATCGATGGGGTGGCCGCTGAAATAGAGCCCGAGCGCCTCCTTTTCACCGTGGAGCCGCTCTTCGTCGGACCACTCGGGCACGTCAGTGAAACCAAGCGTCACCTCGTCCGGCCCCGCCTCCGGGCCTTGCGGGAAACCGAACAGGTCCACCTGACCCGCCGTGCGATCGCGCAGGCGTTGTTCGGCCGACTGCAGGGCGGTATCGAGGCTCGCCAGGATCGCGGCACGGCTCGGCCCCAGCCGGTCCAGGGCCCCGGCACGCGCCAGGGCCTCGACGACGCGCCGATTCAAACGCCGGGAATCGACACGCCGGGTTAGATCGAAAAGGTCCCGGAACGGCCCCTGCGCCGCCCGCGCCTCGCACAGGGCCTCGATGGCCGAGCGCCCCGCGCCCTTGATCGCGCCGAGCCCGTAGCGGATCGCCCTCCCCTCGGCGACCGTGAATCCGTGCTCCGAGTCGTTGACATGCGGCCCCAGGATCGGGATCCCCATGCGCCGGCACTCGTCGATCAGCGAGACGATCTTGTCCGTGTGGTCCATGTCCGCGGACAGGACCGCGGCCATGAAGGCCGCCGGGTGATGGGCCTTGAGCCAGGCGGTCTGGTAGCTCAAGAGGGCGTAGGCGGCCGAGTGGGATTTATTGAAGCCATAGCCCGCGAACTTCTCCATGAGATCGAAGATGACGCCGGCGAGCGCCGCGTCCACGCCGCGGCCCACCGCGCCGTCGATGAAAACAGCGCGTTGCTTGGCCATCTCCTCGGGCTTCTTCTTGCCCATGGCGCGCCGCAGGAGATCCGCGGCCCCGAGCGAATACCCGGCCAGGACCTGGGCGATCTGCATGACCTGCTCCTGGTACAGGATGACCCCGTAGGTCGGCGCCAGGATCGGCTCGAGCGCCGGGTGTTGATAGCGCACCGCGGCCCGCCCGTGTTTGCGCTCGACGAAGTCGTCCACCATGCCCGATTGCAGGGGACCGGGCCGGTAGAGGGCCACCAGCGCGATGAGGTCCTCGAAGCGGTCCGGCTTGAGTTTTTTCACCAGTTCCTTCATGCCGCGTGATTCGAGCTGGAACACCGCGGTGGTCTCCCCGCTTCGAATGAGATCAAAGGCCGCGGGATCGTCCGGCGGCAGCCGCGCGATATCGAGGGTCGGGCCTTCGTGTCCCCGATGGATGGCGCGCACCGCCCAATCGATGATGGTGAGGGTGCGAAGTCCGAGAAAATCGAACTTCACGAGCCCCATGGCCTCGACATCCCCCATGTCGAACTGGGTCACCGGGGTGGTCGCGCCCTCCTCGCAGTAGAGCGGCATGAACTCGGTGAGCGGCGCGGGCGAGATCACCACCCCCCCGGCGTGGCGCCCGGCATTGCGGGTCAGGCCTTCGAGGCGTTTGGCGAGATCGATGATCTCCCGCACCTCCTCCTCGGTCTCGTAGCGGGCCTTAAGCGCCGGTTCCTCGGCCAATGCGCGCTCCAGGGTCATGTGCAGATCGAAAGGGATGAGCTTCGCGATCTGGTCCACGAACCCGTAGGCGCGGCCGAGCACCCGGCCGACATCGCGCACCACCGCCTTCGCCGCCATGGTGCCGTAGGTGATGATCTGCGAGACGCGATCGCGCCCGTACCGCCCGGCGACGTACTCGATCACCTCGTCGCGCCGCTCCATGCAGAAGTCCACGTCGAAGTCCGGGAGCGACACGCGCTCGGGGTTCAGGAAACGCTCGAAGAGGAGGTCATAGGCGATGGGGTCGAGGTCCGTGATGGCGAGCGCATAGGCGCAAAGCGAGCCGGCACCGGAGCCGCGCCCCGGCCCGACCGGGATGCCCTCTTCACGCGCGAAGCGGATGAAATCGGCGACGATGAGGAAATAACCGGCGAACCCCATCTGGGTGATGACCTCGATCTCGCGCTCCAGGCGCTCCCGATAGCGCCCGCGTTCGCTCTCGCCGCCGGCCGGGAGGGTCTGCTGCAAGCGCCGCTCGAGACCCGCACCGGCCACGTGGCGCAGGTGCGCCTCGAGGCCTTCCCCGGGCGGGGTGGGGAAATCGGGCAGGTGGTGGCGGCCGAGCCCGAGCTCCAGGTTGCAGCGCTGCGCCAGGCACACGGCGTTCTCCAAGGCCTCGGGGATATCCGCGAACAGCGACGCCATCTCCTCCGGCGCCTTGAGGTACTGTCCCTGGCTGTAGCGTCGCGGGCGCCTGGGATCGTCCAGCATGCGGCCCTCGTGGATGCACACCCGGGCCTCGTGGGCCTCGTAGTCTTCGGATTTGAGAAAGCACACCTCGTTGGTCGCGACCACCGGGACATCGCAGTCTGCGGCGAGCGCCAACGCCCCTTCGAGGTAGGCCTCCTCCCCCGGACGCCCGGTGCGCTGCAGCTCGATATAGAAGCGCTCCGGGAAGGCCGCCAGCCACTCCTCGAGCCGGCGGCTGGCCTCGGCGCGACCGCGTTTGGCGAGCACCTGCCCGACCTCGCCGGCGAGCCCGCCCGAGAGCAGGATGAGCCCCTCGGACGACTCGTCGAGCCACTCCCGCCGCACCACCGGGATCCCCTGGGACTGCCCCTCGGTGTAGCTCCTGGTCACGAGCCGGGTGAGGTTTCGGTAGCCGCTCTGGTCCTGGCACAAGGCCACGATGCGGGTGCGCTCCGCGGCGCCACCGCCGGCGCCGGCGCGGCCCTGGACCCATAGATCCGCGCCGATGATGGGCTTCACCCCCCGTGCCTGGGCGGCACGATAAAATTTGACGAGCGAGAAGAGCGCGCTCTGATCGGTGACCGCCACGGCCGGCATGCCGAGCGCGGCCACGCGCTCGACGAGCTCGTCGATGCGGAGGATGCCATCGACCAGCGAATACTCGGTGTGGACGTGGAGATGGACGAACATCGGGGCTTGGGCTGGCGCGTGAGGGACCCCATGTTAACCAAAAGCGCGCGCGTGCGGCACCGGCCCCGCCGCGACGGCGCGGACGAGCGGTGGTGGATGGGCGATACGTCGCTACGATTGGCCTCTACCCCTCGCCAGCGCGACGAGTCGGTCGAACGTTACGAGCATGTCGGGGCGTTCGAGAACGGCGACGAACTCCGCCACGAGCCTCCGGGCGCGAGGCAGGTCGACGGAATCGACGTACCGCAGCAGCAACTCCTCCACGTCACGGAGGGCCTGGAAGCCACCATCTTGTACACGAGTAGATCATCGACTCGAGGAATCGCCAAACGCAACCCGCCGACATCGATCATCCGACGGTGCGCGATCGCTTCCTCTTCGAACGGCAGCACGGCCAGGCTGATATCGATCGGCACCCCGGAATCACGGTGCTTCATCAGCAGCACGTGGTTGGTCTTGGCAAAGTCGATGGCCGCCCCCATGCGAGGCTCGATCCCTGCACGTCCAAGACGCCACACAAGAGCGTCCAGGTCATCGAGCGGGGCCCGTACGGTCGCGTCGATATCGACCGTCGTGCGCGGAAATCCCAGCGCGATAACGGCCACGCCTCCGATGATCATCCCTGGCGGACCGTCATCGAGCACTTCCATGAGCGCCCTGATCGCGGAACAAAACAGAAGCGGGGTGCTCACGACTCGTACGCCCGCCGCAGTTTCGCCCACCGCTCCCTCACGATCCGGACCTCGTCGTCTCGGGCCCGGTCACGCCCGGGCTCGCCGCCGCTGCAGCGCCTGGCGAATTCGGTTAGGCTCAAGCCGATGGCCAGCGATCCGGCCGGATCGACGGGCTCCTTCCGGGCCAAGGCTCGCTCGGCTTCGCGCGCAGCCTCGAACCCACGGATCCAGGCGAGCACCTCCTCTTTTTTCATCCGTGCCGTCACCTACCCGATACCGAAGGGGACCCGCTGGCGGTCAGTTCGGCAGGGAGCTCTTGCCCCTTTCCCGCTGAATCGCTTGACCACTTCGAGGGCCTGTTCTGCGCTCAGTTTCTTGATCACATCTTGCGTACGAAATCGACCCGTATCGTGGCGCCCCAACGCCGGCGCTAGCCGCGTCATGGCACCCATTCAGTTCGCGCCTCCGCCGGCGGCCGCCCAGTCCAGCCGCCGGTCTAACTCACGGTTGCGACGCGATCAACTGCTGCGCCGAGCAGTTGCTCCGCTCGCGGTCTTGGTCGCACTCCCGGGCCAGCTTGAGCGCACGCGCGTACCACTCGAGCTCGTCGAGGAACTTCACGATGCGCCGTTCGTAGCCCTCTTCGATCGGTGAGCCGTCCTCCCGGAAAGAGTCCTGGACCTTCGGGATCGGGAAGATCGAGGGAATGCTCGGCATTCCGAGCTCGCCGAGCATCGCACGCAGCGCGATCGCCGCCCGAACGCCTCCGAAGGCCCCGGCCGAGTAGCAGACGATCGCGCTCGGCTTGTAAAAGTACTCCTCGAGGAAGTGGTCGAGGAGGTTGGCGAGCGCGGGCGGAACGGTGTGGTTGTACTCGCCCGACACGATCACGTACGCGTCCGCCGCCTTCACACGCTCGGCCAACCGCTCGAGCGCCTCCGGCGCGCCTCCCGGCGGATATTCCTTGTACATCTTGTCGAGGAGCGGCAGCGGGACCTCAATCGGATCGACGAGGAAGACCTCGTGTCCGCGTTCCCGGCACTTGTTGGCGACGAAGCGTGCGGCCTTGATCCCTTGCCGCGTCGAGCGGACGGACCCATAGAGTACGAGCAGGTTGAGTTTCATGAGTTCTTCCTCCGGCGATCTGGCCTCGTTGATCCCCACAGCACTGCCCGGCTCGATAAGTGGGATCCTGCCGGCTCAAGCGGCCTTGGGCTGGAGCAGCGGTCTGGAGCGACCGATGGAGAACCGTTCGCGCGTCAGGCGGTCAGTGTAGCAATGGGGACTCACTAAAGATAGCAGGGGCAGACCCCGGCCACGGCTGTCTCATCGCCGACACTTCCCACGCTGCGAAGACCACCCAACGACCGCTCCTGGCCGGTTTGCGACCAGGATGTCGAGAAGTCTGTACCGACCCAAAGCGGCCGTTCAACGTTGGAGATCAGGGGCCACCGAGCGAAGCGCGGTCTTGCGAACCGTGAAGGCGAGCAGCGCCGAGACCGCGAGGCAGGCGGCGATGCAGAGCATCGCCACGGCCGGTGTTGACCTCCGGCGGCAAGCCCTTCACTATTGTCTCGACGCCCATAGAAGGAAGCCTGATGACCGACCTCGCCGCTCGCGGCACGAGCAAGCCCACTGTGACGGTTGAGCCGAGCCTGCAAAGGGTCATGGGCCCTTGGCTTCTGCTGTTGTTCATCGTGGGAGATATTCTGGGCACCGGCATCTACGCACTCACGGGCCAGGTCGCCAAGCACGTGGGCGGAGCCGTTTGGCTGCCCTTTCTGGTGGCCTTCGCCGTGGCCATGCTCACGGCCTTCAGCTATCTCGAGCTAGTCACGAAATATCCGCGCGCCGCGGGCGCTGCGCTCTACGCGCATCGGGCATTCGGCATTCACTTCGTCACCTTCATCGTCGCCTTCGCCGTGATGTGCTCGGGCATCACCTCCGCCTCGACCGCGTCGCGCGCCTTCGCCGCTAACCTGTCGGAGGCCTTTAATCTCGGCCTTACCGGCGGTATCGGTATCACCCTCGTAGGCCTCGCCTTCATGGCGACGGTCGCGGCAGTCAACTATCGCGGCGTTAGCGAGAGCGTGAAGGTCAATGTCTTGCTCACCTGCGTCGAGCTTTCCGGTCTTCTCATCATCATCTTCATCGGGCTTTGGGCGATCGGAGCCGGTCAAGGCGACGTGTCGCGCATCACCGAGTTCAAGACCTCGGCAGACGGTGGCGTGTTCTGGCCGGTGATCGCCGCGACCACGCTCGCGTTCTTCGCCATGGTCGGCTTCGAGGACTCGGTCAATATGGTGGAGGAAACAAAGGACCCGACCCGGATTTTCCCGAGAATCCTGCTCATCGGCCTGTTGCTGACAGGGCTTGTCTACGTGCTTGTGTCGATCGCGGCGATCACGCTCGTTCCGCCCGACGAGCTCGGCGAAGGGGAGACGCCGCTCTTGAAGGTTGTCAAGGCCGGTGCCCCGAGCTTTCCGCTGGAGATGTTCGGCTTCATCACCATGTTCGCCGTGGCCAACAGCGCGCTGATCAACATGCTGATGGCAAGCCGGCTCGTCTACGGTATGAGCCGCGAGCACGTGCTGCCGCCGCTGCTCGGCAAGGTTCACCCCGCGCGGCGTACGCCGTACATCGCGATCGGTTTCACCACGCTTCTTGCTTTCGCGCTCATTACCCTCGTCGGCGAGGTTCCCGCGCTTGGCGGCACGACCGCCCTATTGCTCCTGTGCGTCTTCACGGTGGTGAACGTGGCCGTGCTCGTTCTCCGGAGAGATCCTGTCGAGCACAACCATTTCCGCACGCCGACCTTCATTCCGGTCCTCGGCGCTGCATCTTGCGCTTTTTTGGTCGGTCCGTGGACTGGGCGCGATCCCGTCCAGTACACGATTGCCGCGATGCTGATAGCAATCGGCATCGCGCTGTGGTTCGTGACCATGCTGGTGGATCGCACGGCGGGCCAGAAGCCGGTGGCCCCGGCGATGGAAGACGCCGGCGGTTCCGGTCCGCGCAACTGAACGGCGCCGGTCTCTGGCGACCGGCTCAATCCACCTGCCTGTGCCGGAAGGCGCGCAGTGGATCAGTCTCCCGGGCGCGGCGAGAGGAGACGTATTGCCGTAATGTGCGGGACGGCACGGTGTTGCTCTTCCTGAAAGTACTGGCATTGACAGTAGCACGGGGTTGCCCCTTCGGGCCGAACGGCGGCTTGCTTCCCGATGCGCGGCGGCAGCGCCTCAGACCAGGAGCGTGGCGATCCCCCAAGAGATCAGTGCGGCGCCCGCGGCTCGGCCGACCCATCGGCCCGCCGGCAGCGCCTTCTCGACCAGCACCAGCACGGCGAGCGCAGCGATCCAGCTCAGGTTCATCACCCCGCCGACAAACAAGAGTGCCATCAGCATCCAGCAGCAGCCCACGCAAAAGCCCCCGTGCAGCGCGCCGAGCCGGAGCGCGCCTGAAACGTGCGGACGCCAGTGGCGCGCAAGGAACGACGCCGGAGCGCGGCAATGCGACAGGCACGCGTGCTTCAGCGGCGAGAGCTGGTAGAGGCCGGCGGCGATCAGCACAGCGCTCGACAGCCAGCGGCTCTGCGATCCCATCAGCATGGCCGAGACGAGCCCCGCGCGTTCGAGCGCCCAATGCAGCGCGGCAGCGGCGACCGAGAAGCCCAGCCAGACCAGCAGATAGCCTGCGGCGAAAGCGCCGGTGGGCGCGAACTTGTCTCGACCCTGCGCGAGGGCGTGGCGATTCACGCGCGCGTAGAGCAGAATCGTCGGCGCCGCGCTCGGCGCCATCATGGCGATCATCATGATCCACCACATCGCGATCATCAGCGCCCATGTGGCGAACGCCCAGGGCGCGGCCGCCATCGGCGCGCCGCCCACCTCCATGCCGGGCATGTCCGGAGTGATGTCGGCGACCTCCAGGTGCGGGAACAGCGAGAACGTGGTCATCTCCCAGGCGCTCATGCCGAGCCCTGCGCCCGTCAGGATGTAGAGCCAAGCCAGCGCGCACAACAGAGCCAGACCCGCAAGCGCGATCGTGCGCTCGCGTTTGAACAGGCGTTCGAGCGCGGAGGCTTCGGACATGCGTGGGGTGTCAGGCCCGCACGACGCCGTTGTTGTCGAGGTGCAGCCGCGCGAATTGGCCGTAGCTGTCCTTCATTTCGACCTTGACCGGACCCTGGGTCTTGCTCGAGGCGCTGCCGATCTCGGCCACCGTGTATTCGAAG
>JBOIDT010000047.1:0-19658 GCA_050740755.1 Gammaproteobacteria bacterium | reverse complement strand
GATGAACATGAGTCGATGTGGAATGAATTCGATGCAACCCGCCCGGAACGGTGCCCCGGGGAAGCGCAGCGTTCGACACTAAACTCCCCGCAACTGGTGTCTCAAAGGCATTGACACGTTCCGAACCCGCGACGATGCGACGTAACGGGTACGTCCCTTCGAGATGATCAGCTCGCGGGGGCGAGTGGGGTAATCGAATAGTAATAAGGCAGGGCCACTCGGTCAATCGCCCCTCGGTCAGTCACATAGGCGATGGCGCCTCACCGGTCCTATCCTCCCGTTCCCGCGGCACGGCGACGTGCGGGGTCGAAAGGCGTATACTCATTGTTCATAGCTCCTACCCTATGCTCGAACCCTTCCTGCTGTTTCTGGTGGCGACACTCATCGCCGCGCCCGCGGGCGCGGTCACTACCTCGAGCAAGCGATACGAAGTCGCGGAGATCGACTTCGATCATGCCAACGCCACCGACTGGGGTGGCACCAACGCCGGCCCCTACCAGGAGCTCGATTGTCGCGCCGAGTTGACCGCAGCACCGAGCGACGCCGCCCAGGCCACGAGCATCGTTCCCCGAACGAGCGGGGGAAACAACACCTTCCAGATCCCGCTCTTTTACGACGGCATCGTCACGGTCGGCGGCACCAATAAGTACCGCTGGAAACTCCGCATCGCCGGAAACACCGCCGGGAAGTACCGGTACAAGGTCGTATGCGATTGCAGCCTCATTGTCACGGGGAGCCCCTGCGCCACCAAACCGAGCTTTCACAGTGCGACGATTGAGCATGCCCACACGATCAACAACGCCACGACTTCCGAAATGGACGACTTCACCTGGGAGGGACGGGGCTGGCTGACCACCGACGGCGCGAGGTTCTTCCGCTACGACCGCAAGGACATGGCAGGCAATCCCGATAACCGAACCATCCTCAACGGGATCTTTTGGACCGGCGCCACCCTGGGCCTCAGTCAGCAAAGCAAGAGCGAGCAACGATCGATCGGATACGAGGAGTCTCACATCGACACGCTCGCCAGGGCAGCCGCCCAGAGCAACTTCAACGCGATCGTGCTCGAAGCCTACCGAGGATGGAGCGATAATCCTGCCACCATCAACAAAGACGCCCATGGCAACCAGAACGCCACAGCCAACCTGGAAGGCTATCTGTGCAAGACCCCGCAGACCTGCGGCGGCGGTCTCACCGACTGTAACTGTCCCGACAAGCTGCACCCGTTCGAGAACAAGGGCGGCGACAAGACGAGGATCGTGCCGGCTTATTGGCAGTCGATGGACGTGCGCCTGAAAAGGCTCGTGCTGGCCACCGCATCGGGCAGAAAGAGCGTGACGGCGGCCATCAAGCTCGGTCAAAACACCTGCATCGGAGGCACCCAGGGCTTTGGTAGCTCCAGCGGATTGCCCCATGACAACTACAAACACTTCCTGTTGTACCTCATCGGCAGATACGGCGCCTATAACGTCCTTTGGATGGGACACCAGGAGACCGATGAGCTGGGCTGCCATTCGACCGGCTACATCTCCGCCTACCTGGACTGGATGCACAGAAACGATCCGTACTTCAGGCCGACGAGCCATCACAAACTGCCACACACGGCCTCTGCATTCAAGGCCTACACGAACAACGACGCCTGGAGCACCGGCCCCATCTCTCCGCGATTTCTCGGGGTGCAGGAGACCGACGGCTTCGGGGCCTCCGGGAACCTGGACGAGGCCGGGCCGGATGACACCGCGGCGTGGGACCATGCGCGGTCGGCGTCCTGGGGCACGAACCTCCCGGGCCTGACCGGCAACCCCAAGCCGTGGGTGAACATGGAGTATGGTTTCGAAAGGCGCGCCGGCGATGACCATCGGAACCAGGCTGACCAGGTGGACCTGGACCTCCTCGAGGACATTTGGGGCGCCCTGTTGGGCAGGGCGGCCGGGATGTTCTACGGCAGCGCCTGGATCAAGCCCGGGAATAGATCAAACGTCGACACCGGACGGCTGAATGATCCAGGTTTCAAATATTATCACCCGAACCTGTACCAGTTCTTCCACGACACCGACGCAAAGGTTCGCTATTGGGAATGGAACGCCTTCAAGAAGGTGGCCGTGGGTGCGACGGCCTACACGTTGTCGTGCAAGCAGAACGACAGTTGCGCGCTGAATTTCCTCGAAACCAACGACCAGGACATCGACATGACCGGCAAAGGTCCGGACGATCCGGCTTTTGCGTCCGGCAGCACGGTCCACCTTCGTTGGTATGATGTCCGGAGGGGATGCTGGAAAGCCACCGGGACGACTTCCTTTATCGCGGGACCGGCCAACCATGTCACCCGCCCGAGCGACCCCAGCGGCGGAAGCGACCGCTGGGTTGCCGTCATGCGGAAAGACACCCGGTATGGGACCCTGTCGGCCACGTGTCCAGACGTGCCCAAGCGCCGGTAACGGGACCGCCCTCGCCGGCCCGCTCGCCAATCCCGAGCGGATCGGTTTCCGGGGTCGCGGATCCGGGATAGGATCGCAGCGAGATCGAACAGGACAACCGACCCCGCCGATGTCCAGCACTCCTCCCCCGGCAGCGACCGACGTCGCCCTGCGCAGCGTCCACACCTCGAACCTGCCCGCGCTCTTCGGGCAGTTGCAGGTGAGCGTGGTGGTTTCGACCTACCAGGCCGGTAAGGTCATCCTCATCCGCAACGACGAGGGCGTCCTCAACACCCACTTCCGTACCTTCGGCAAACCCATGGGGATCGCGGCCGATCGGGCGCGCCTGACCATCGGCGGGACCAACACGGTGTGGTACTACCGAAACCTCCCGGCCGTGGCCGGGAAGATGGAGCCGCCCGGTAAATACGACGCGTGCTATCTGCCGAGGCGCGTCCATGTCACCGGCGACATCGACATCCACGAGCTCTGCTGGGATGCCAAAGATGAGCTCTGGGTGGTCAACACGCGCTTCGGCTGTCTCTGCACCCTGGATGCGGACCATAGCTTCTATCCCCGCTGGCGACCGCCGTTCCTGTCCGCCCTCGCGCCCGAGGACCGCTGTCACCTGAACGGCCTGTGCCTGGTCGACGGCCGGCCCCGATACGTCACCGCCCTGGGGGAAACGGACACGCCGGGCGGATGGCGGGCCAACAAGCGCAGCGGCGGGCTCTTGATGGATATCGACAGGAACGAGGTCCTGATCCGCGGGCTGTCCATGCCGCACTCGCCGCGCTGGTATCAGGGCCGGCTGTGGCTCTTGGAATCCGGTCGGGGCAGCCTCGCGGTAGCCGATCTCGAACGCGGCACCTGGCGGACGGTGGCAGAGGTGCCGGGGTTCACGCGCGGCCTGGACTTCTACGGCCCGCTCTGCTTCATCGGCCTGTCGCAGGTCCGCGAGACCGCGATCTTCAGCGGGATCCCGCTCGTCGAACGCCTGCGGGAGCGCACCTGTGGCGTCTGGATCGTGCACATCGAGAGCGGAGAAACGGTGGGTTTTCTGCGCTTCGAAGCCGGCGTGCAGGAGATCTTCGCGGTGCAGGTGTTGCCGGGGATACGGTTTCCGGAGCTATTGGAGTGGAACGACGAGCGCCTGGCGCATTCCTATGTCCTCCCCGACGAGGCCCTGGCCCTGGTCAAGCTGCCGAGCCCCGAGGAGCTGGCCCGATCCCCGGCGTTCCATTTTCAACACGGGACCAAGTCCTATCACGAGGGCAAGCTCGCCCTGGCCATCGCCGCCTACCGCGAGTGCCTGAGGCTCGATCCGGCCTTTCCCAATGCCCGCTACAACCTGGGCGTGGCGCTCGGCGATGCCGAGGAATACGAGGAGGCGATGACGTGCCTTCGGGAGGTGGTCGAGGCCGAGCCGGAACGGCCCGAGACCTACAACAGCCTCGGTTATCTAACCAACCGACGGCGCCGTCCGGAGGAGGCCATCGCGCACTACGAGCGCGCCATCGAATTGCGACCCGACTATGCAGAGGCGCACTTCAACCTGGGCATGACGCTCCTTCAGCTAGGCGATTACCGGCGGGGTCTCTCCGAGTACGAATGGCGGTGGCAGACGGGCCAGTTCACGCCCTTCGCCTGCCCTCATCCGAAATGGGACGGGAGCCCCATCCCCGATAAGACCTTGTTGATCCACACCGAGCAAGGCGCGGGCGATGCCATTCAATTCGCGCGTTATCTAACGCTCGCGGCAGAGCGCTGCCGGAGATTGATCCTGGTGTGCCGGGCGGATCTGATGCCGCTGTTTGCGACCATCCGAGGCATCGCCGAGCTGCGCGAGGCCGGCGCCATCCAGGTCTCCGAGTTCGACACCTATTGTCCCTTGCTGAGCTTGCCGCTCTTGTTCGGCACGACGTTGGAGACCATCCCGAGCGCCGTGCCTTACCTCGACATCGCGACCTTGCAGAGACGCAAGACGCCATCGATATTGCCGGCCGGGACCCGGCCCAAGATCGGCATCGTGTGGGCCGGGAGCCCGACGTATCAGAACGACCGCCATCGCTCCATCGCGCTCCCCGAGCTCCTGCCGATCCTGCGGCTCCCGGACTTCGATTTCTACAGCCTGCAGAAGGGCGAGCGCTGCCGGGACCTCCTGGCGCTGCCGCCGGACTGCCGGGTACAGGACCTCGATGCGTCTCTGGTGGACTTCGGAGACACCGCGTTGGTCATCGATGCGCTCGATCTCGTCATCACCGTCGATACGGCGGTCGCGCACCTCGCCGGCGCCCTCGCCAAACCGGTGTGGACGCTGCTCCCGGAAGTGCCAGATTGGCGTTGGGGCCTCACCGATCCGACCACGCCCTGGTACCCGAGCATGCGGCTCTTCCGGCAGGACCGCCGGGGGGCCTGGGCAGGAGTCATGGGCCGGGTCTCGGAGGCGCTGCTCGGGGCGGGCGGTGTATGGTAAGGATACCGCGCACGATCGCCCATCGCGTTTTTGATCCCCTCAGCGTAGTGTCAGCTACGCCTTCGCCGTCTTTCAGTCCGTGAGGCCGCCCAGACCGGCGCCTCGAGCACCTGCTCAAAGTCTCCCCCTTCAGAAGGCTTCAGAAGGGGGAGATTTAGCGTGAAATAACACAGATCCCAGACGACAAAAAACCTCGCAGCCAAAGCCACGATTTTTGAATTATTTCATAATCAGGGGCGCTGCGTCAATCGAATCATGAAAGTTAGTGGGGGTAAACGACGCCAGTGGCTGAGACGAGCGCCGTCTTGAGCCCAGGCACCTTGACCCCCTCCTAACCTCCCCCTTCGCAAGGGGGAGGAACAAGGGGGGCTCCCCCTTCGCAAGGGGGAGGAAAAAGCGGGGCTCCCGCCCCGCGCCGTCCCGCACCAACAACAGGCGCCACCGAACGGAGTGATGGCGCCGCGCACCAAGAAGGCGCCGCCCGCGCTGCGGTCGGGGCCCGCCCGCTCACCGGAGCTAATTGATAGGCAAGGGGTTCCCACCGAGCCCCGGCGGTGGCCGCGCTCTTGCTGACGCGCACACGGACCGACCCGAATGAGCGCCTCTGCCATGCATCACCCCGCCCGCGGTCTCTACCTCTGGAGCTTCCAGGGCAAGACGCGCATCCTGCACCTGAGCTGGTGCGCGTTCTTTCTGTCCTTCGTCGTGTGGTTCAACCATGCGCCCCTGCTCGCGGAGATCCGGGACACGTTCGGGCTCAGCGACGCAGAGATCAAGACCCTGCTGATCCTCAACGTGGTGCTCACCATCCCGGCCCGCATCATCGTCGGGATGCTGGTCGATCGCTTCGGTCCGCGCGTGGCCTTCACGGGTCTCCTGGTCGCGGGCGGCGGACTGTGCTTCCTGTTCGCGGCGGCCGAGAGCTATGAGCTCCTCGCCCTGTCGCGCTTTCTCCTGGGTTTCGTGGGTGCCGGCTTCGTGATCGGCATCCGCATGATCGGCGAGTGGTTCCCGGCCCGCCACGTGGGCCTGGCCCAGGGGGTCTACGCCGGCTGGGGCAACTTCGGCTCCGCGGCCGCCGCCATCACCCTGCCGACCTTGGCGCTCTCCATCGGCGGTGCCGAGGGCTGGCGGTACGCGGTCGCGAGCACCGGCGTCTGCGCCATCGTCTATGCCCTGGTCTACTATCGGAACGCCCGCGACACACCCGAGGGCGCGACCTATTTCAAGCCCAACAAGCACGGCGGGCTGGAGGTGACGAGCCGCGGCGATTTCTTCTGCTACCTGGTCATGATCGCGCCGCTCTACCTCGCGCTGGCCTTGCTGGCGGGGAAGCTCGCGGGCCTCGGCCTCCTGTCGGAGCCGGCACACCGTTCCATCGATCTCATCCTGCTCACCACCTTCTGCTACCAGTGCCTGCGCATCTACCAGATCAACGCGCGGGTGTTCGTGCAGCCGCGCCCCTCGGGACACCACTACAAGTTCAAGCAGGTGGCCATCCTGAGCCTCGCCTACGCGGTCACGTTCGGGTCCGAGCTGGCCGTGGTGTCGATGCTCCCGCTGTTCTTCCAGGACACCTTCGGACTGTCGTCGGTGAAGGCCGGTCTCCTGGCCTCGCCCTTCGCGCTCGTGGTCGTGGTCATGCGTCCGCTCGGTGGTCATGTGAGCGATCGCTTCGGGCGCAAGCGGACGCTCGTCACCATCATGATCGGTCTCGCCTGTGGCTACGCGCTGATGAGCCAGATCGACACGAGTTGGCCCATCGCGCTGGCCGTCGCGGCCTGCATCGGCTGCGGGGTCTTCGTGCACCTCGGTACGGGCGCGGTGTTCGCCGTCATCCCGCTCATCCAGCGCCGCTTGACCGGCCAGATCGCCGGGCTGGCCGGGGCCTACGGCAACGCCGGCGGCGTCGCGTTTCTGACCGTGCTGGCCGCCATGGATACCTCCACCTTCTTTCTCACCATCGCCGGCTCTGCGGCCGTCTTGGTCGGGCTGGTGCTGTTCCTCGACGAACCCAAGGGGACCATGGCGGAGGTGCTGCCCGATGGTACGGTGCAGTTGATCGACGTGGCCTGAGCAGGATGACACACCGGCGGGGGGCGCCATGGCTACCCAGCTTCTAGTCTCCACCGGCCAGTGCTCGGACGCCGGGCGCAGGCCGCGCAACGAGGACTTCCATGGCATCCACGTACCCAGCGCCGACCAGCTCGCGACCAAGGGCATCGCCGCCGCGATCGCCGACGGCGTGAGCAGTTGCGAGAGCGGCCAGGAGGCCTCGGGGGCGTGCGTGGTCGGGTTCCTGGAGGACTATTTCAGCACCCCGGACTCCTGGTCCGTGCAGAAGGCCGCCCAGAAGGTCCTGAGCGCCCTCAATGCCTGGCTTTATAGCCAGGGACAGCGAACCCGCGATTCGGGACGCGGGCTCCTCACCACCTTCAGCGCCGTGGTCTTGAAATCGACCACGGCGCATTTCTTCCATGTCGGCGACAGCCGCATCTACCGCCTGCGCGACGGCGATCTGGAGCGCCTGACCACCGATCACCAGACCTTCATCGGACCCGGACCGGCGTTCCTGTCCCGGGCGCTGGGCGCCGATGTGAGCGTCGAGATCGATTATCGCAAGCTGCCGGTCGTTGAGGGCGACATCTTCGTCCTGACTACCGACGGCGTCCACGGCTATCTGGACGACAAGGCCATAAGCCGTGTCATACGGGCCTTCGGCATGAACCTCGACACCGCGGCTACCGAGATCGTCCGGGCAGCGCTCGCCAACGGCAGTCCGGACAACGCCACCTGCCAGATCGTCCGCATCGACGCCCTCCCCTTCCAGCGCCCCGAGGAGGTCTACCAGGAGCTCACCGAGCTGCCCTTCCCGCCCCCGCTCAGCGCGGGCATGACGCTCGATGGCTATCGCATCATCCGCGAGGTCCACGCCAGCAGCCGCTCGCAGATCTACCTCGCCATCGACAACGACACGGGCCGGCAGGTCGCGCTCAAGACGCCGTCCGTCAACTACGAGGACGACCTCGGCTATATCGATCGCTTCGTGCTGGAAGAATGGGTCGGGCGGCGCATCGACAACCCGCACGTCGCCAAGGTCTATGTCCCGACCCGGGCGTGCCGGTTCCTTTACTACGTCACCGAATATCTACAGGGCGTCACGCTCAGGCAATGGATGCACGACCGGGCGGAACGGCGCCTGGAAGAGGTCCGCAAGATCATCGAACAGATCGCCCGTGGGCTGCAGGCCTTCCATCGGCTGGAAATGCTACACCGGGACCTCAAACCCGAAAACGTCATGATCGACTACGCCGGGCATGTGAAGCTCGTGGATTTCGGTTCGACCCGGGTCTCTGGGATCGCGGAGATCACCACGCCGATCGAGCGCGTCGGCCTGCTCGGCACCCGCAACTATTGCGCCCCGGAGTACTTCCGCAACGAGCCGGGGACGACGGCCTCGGACGTGTACTCGCTGGGTGTGATCGCCTATGAGTTGCTGACGGCTGCCCTGCCCTACGGCGAGATGCCGCTCGATGCCGGCCGGTCCCCGCGCAGGCTGGCGTACACACCCGCCACCGACCGCAATCCCGGCATTCCCCGATGGGTGGATGGCGCCTTACGCAAGGCGGTCCACCGGGACCCGAAACGCCGCTACCAGGAGGTCTCGGAGCTGGTCCACGACCTCCGTCATCCCAACGCGGAGCTCATCGATCAAACGCCGCGCCCGTTGCTGGAGCGCAATCCGGCGGCGTTCTGGCGCACCACGACGATCGTCTTGCTCGCACTGGTCTTCTTCCTCCTGTCGCGGCTGGCGCGCTAGCGTTCCGCCCCTCCCCCTCCCGAAGGGGACGGGTAGATGCGGTGAAAGAAATGCCCCATGACCAGGAATCTCGCGAAATTGAAGTAGCGGCATAGGTGCGTCGAAGCTTCCACGGGTCAACGATCTTGACGCGGTACGTGCACTTGAGAAAGCCGGTTTTCGGATAGTCAGAAAAAGTAAACACATCGTCATGAGTAACGGGGCACGTCTGGAAACCATCCCGCGCCATAATCCAGTCAAGGCGTTTACCGGGGCGGTATGTGCAAGCTGCTGGTCTTTCCGTTGAACAATTCAAGGCATGCTTTGACGTAGCTTGCCTAACTCTGAGGTCCTTTGACGTTTCAATAAAGAAACAATCGGGACCGCGGCCGGTACACGCCTTCGCGGGACGGCCAAGGCCCGCCGCACTCACGCCCGGGCGCCCCCCGGCAGCGCGAGGGCGCTCCCTTCAACTAGGCCGCTGATGCTGCTAACATAGGCCTCAAACGACCGATAACAGCTCCCCCAATGCCCGCCCTCTCCGATTACCTGGTCCTCGGGGCCATCCTGTTCTGCCTGAGCGTCGCCGGGATCTTCATCAACCGCAAGAACGTCATCATCCTCCTCATGTGCATCGAGCTGATGCTGCTCGCGGTGAACATGAACTTCATCGCCTTCTCGCATTTCTCGAACGACATTGCGGGCCAGGTGTTCGTGTTCTTCATACTGACGGTGGCGGCCGCGGAATCGGCCATCGGTCTCGCCATCCTGGTGGTCCTGTTCCGTAACCGCCGGACCATCAACGTTGATGACCTCGACCACATGAAGGGCTGAATCCCATGGGTGCGGTCTATCTCGCCATCGTGCTTGCGCCCCTCCTCGGCGCCATCGTCGCCGGGGTGTTCGGGCACCTCATCGGCCGCACTTCTGCGCATCGCGTGACCATCACGGCGGTCGCCATCTCGTTCTTCCTCTCGCTCCTCGGCTTCAAGGACATCGTTATCGACGGCGAGCCGCCGTTCAACGGTGCGGTCTATACCTGGCTCACGAGCGGTGGTGTGGGCTTCAGCATCGGCTTCCTCATCGACAAGCTGTCGGTCACCATGATGGTGGTGGTGAGCTTCGTCTCGTGGATGATCCACATCTACACCATCGGCTACATGGCCGACGACCCGGGCTACCAGCGCTTCTTCAGCTACATCAACCTCTTCACCTTCGGGATGCTGATGCTGGTGATGGCGAACAACTTCCTGCAGTTGTTCTTCGGCTGGGAGGCGGTAGGGCTCGTGTCCTATCTCCTGATCGGCTTCTGGTACAGGCGCGAGTCCGCGGTCCAGGCCAACCTCAAGGCGTTCCTGGTGAACAGGGTGGGGGACCTCGGGTTCCTGCTCGGCATCGGCGTCATCTTCAATGTCCTCGGCACCCTCGATTACACCGAGGTCTTCAAAGCAGCCCCGACGCTCGCGACCAAGACGATTAACCTCTGGGGCCATTCGGAATGGTCGCTCCCGACCCTCATCTGCATCCTGCTCTTCATCGGTGCCATGGGCAAATCGGCCCAGGTGCCGCTGCACGTGTGGCTGCCCGATTCCATGGAGGGTCCGACGCCGATCTCGGCGCTCATCCACGCGGCCACCATGGTGACGGCGGGGATCTTCATGGTGGCGCGCATGTCGCCCCTCTACGAGCTGTCCGAGACGGCCTTGAGCTTCATCCTCGTCATCGGTGCCGTGACGGCCTTCTTCATGGGGCTTCTGGGGCTCGTGCAACACGACATCAAGCGGGTCGTCGCCTACTCGACCCTGTCACAGCTCGGTTACATGGCCGTGGCCCTCGGCGCCTCGGCGTATGCCGCGGCGATCTTCCATCTCATGACCCACGCCTTTTTCAAGGCTTTGCTGTTCCTCGCCGCCGGATCGGTCATCATCGGGATGCACCACGAGCAGGACGTGCGCAAGATGGGCGGGCTCCGGAGGCACATGCCGATCACCTGGGCCACGATGCTGATCGGGACACTCGCCCTCATCGGCTTTCCGGGGCTGTCGGGGTTCTTCTCCAAGGACGCCATCATCGAGGCCGTGCACCACTCGCGGCTACCGGGGGCCGGAATCGCCTACCTCGCGGTCCTGTGCGGGGTGTTCGTGACCTCCCTCTACAGCTTCCGCCTGCTGTTCCTGGTGTTTCACGGCCAGGAGCGACTGGACCACCACACCAAGGAGCATCTGCACGAGTCGCCACGGGTCGTGACCGGCCCCCTGATCGTGCTCGCGATCCCCTCCGTCTTGATCGGCGCCCTCACGATCGGCCCGATGCTCTTCGGTGGCTATTTCGGTTCTTCGATCCGGGTCGCCGAGGCCCACGATGTGCTCGGTCGTATGCGAGAGGATTATCACGGCCTCTTCGGCTTCGTCCTACATGGCTTCACCTCGCTGCCCTTCGCGCTCGCCACGCTCGGCTTTGGCACTGCCTGGGTCTGTTACCTCTGGCGTCCCGAGATCCCCGGACGGTTAGCCAATCGCTTCCGGTTGATCTACGCCGTCCTCGTCCGCAAGTATGGTTTCGACGACTTCAACGACCGCGTGTTCGCGGGCGGGGCGCGCGGCACCGGTTGGGCGCTGTGGCAGCTCGGCGATGTGCGCTTGATCGACGGGCTCCTGGTCAACGGCTCGGCGCGTTTCGTAGGCTGGTTCTCCGGCGTCGTACGGCAGGTGCAGTCCGGCTATCTCTACCATTACGCCTTCGCGATGATCATCGGACTGCTGTGTCTCCTCGGTTACTTCGTCTACGGCTTGGGACGGTGAGGCGCCGATGCCGCTCCTGAGCCTCGTCATCTGGCTGCCGATCCTGGGCGGCGTGGTCGTGCTGTTCCTCGCGGACCGCGATCGGGCGGTAGTCTTGAAGCTCTCGCTCTCTATCGCGCTCGCGGCCTTCGTGCTCTCGCTCCCGCTGTACTTCGCCTTCGATACCGCGACCCACGCGATGCAGTTCGGCGAGCGCGTGCCTTGGATCCCGGCCTTCGACATCGACTACCATCTCGGCATCGACGGGATCTCGATGCCGCTCATCCTGCTCACAACCTTCACGACCGTGCTCGTGATCCTGGCGGGCTTCGAGGTGATCGAGCGCCGAATAGCCCAGTACATGGCCGCGTTCCTGATCCTGGAGGGGCTCATGAACGGGGTCTTCGCGGCCCTCGATGCGATCCTGTTCTATGTGTTCTGGGAGGCGATGCTGGTCCCGATGTTCCTGATCATCGGGGTGTGGGGCGGCGAGCGGCGCGTGTACGCCACGATCAAGTTCTTCCTTTACACGTTCCTGGGATCGGTCTTCATGCTGGTCGCGCTCTTGTACCTCTATTACAAGGGTGGGAGTTTCTCGATCCTCGCGATGCACGGGCTGCCGCTCGATCTTTCAGAGCAAATGCTCATCTTCATCGCCTTTCTGCTCGCCTTCGCGGTCAAGGTCCCGATGTGGCCGGTGCATACCTGGCTCCCCGACGCTCACGTCGAGGCCCCGACCGGCGGCTCGGTGATCCTCGCGGCCATCATGCTGAAGATGGGCGGATACGGTTTTCTGCGCTTCTCACTCCCCATCGTCCCCGACGGCAGCCAAGCCCTGGACGGTATGATGATCGCGCTGTCGCTCATCGCGATCGTCTACATCGGTTTCGTGGCGCTGGCGCAGGAGGACATGAAGAAGCTCATCGCCTACTCTTCGATCTCCCACATGGGTTTCGTGACCTTGGGTCTCTTCATCGTCTTCCGCCTGGCCGGTAACGGCGCGGCGGGCAGCGCCGCGATGGGCATCGAGGGCGGGATGGTGCAGATGATCTCCCACGGCTTCGTTTCGGGGGCCCTGTTCCTGTGCGTGGGCGTCCTGTACGACCGCATCCATAGCCGGGAGATCCAGGACTACGGCGGGATCGCCAACACCATGCCGGTCTTCGCCGCCCTCATGATGGTCTTCTGCATGGCCAACGCGGGACTGCCCGGGACCTCGGGGTTCGTGGGCGAGTTCCTGGTGATCCTGACGAGCGTCAAGGCGAGCTTCTGGTTCGCCGTCTGTGCCGGGACCACCCTGGTCCTGGGCGCGGCCTACACGCTATGGATGTACAAACGCGTGATCTTCGGCGAGGTGGCGAACGAGCGCGTCGCGGAGCTCCAGGATCTGAACCGCCGTGAGCTCGTGATCCTCGGGAGCCTGGCGGCCGCGGTGCTCCTCTTCGGAGTGTGGCCCGCGCCGATGCTGGAGGTCATGCACGCGACGGTCGAGCACCTGGTCGAGCACGTCTCGCACTCCAAGGTCGCGGTGGCGGTGACAGCGCTATGAGCGTAACATGCCAGACCTGATCCTATCTCTCCCCGAGCTCGTGGTGCTCTGCATGGCGTGCGCGGTCCTCCTCGCCTGCGTGTCACCGCGCGGCGCCGGGCTCGTTTACCGGCTATCGCAGGGAACGCTCTTCGTCGCGCTCCTATTGACCATCGCGCTCGGCTCCGGCAATCCGGGTCTCGCCTTCCACGGGTTGTTCGTCAGCGATCTCCTGGCCACGGTGCTGAAATCGACGATCCTCCTGGTCTCTATGGGGGCCTTTGCCTATTCGCGGGATTATCTGGCGGCGCGGCCGTTCCTCTGCGGTGAGTATTTCGTGCTCGGGCTCTTCGCGGTGCTCGGGATGATGGTGATGGTCTCGGCCAACAATTTCTTGACTATCTACCTCGGCCTGGAGCTCATGTCCCTCTCGCTCTATGCCATGGTCGCGATGCACCGGGACTCCGCGGCCGCCTCCGAGGCGGCGATGAAGTATTTCGTGCTCGGGGCACTCGCCTCGGGCATGATGCTCTACGGGATCTCGATCCTCTACGGCGTGACCGGCAGCCTGGACCTTCACGAGGTCGCCACCGCGCTTTATCAACACGCCGATCGCAGCCTGCTCCTGGTTTTCGGCCTGGTCTTCGTGATCGCCGGTATCGCCTTCAAGCTCGGCGTCGTGCCGTTCCACATGTGGATCCCCGATGTCTACGAGGGGGCGCCCACGCCCGTGACCTTGTTCCTGGGAACGGCACCCAAGCTCTCGGGCTTCGCCATCGCGTTCCGGCTGCTCGTCGAGGGCATGGAAGGGATGGTGGCGGACTGGCAGCAGATGCTCGTCGTGCTCGCGGTCTTGTCCATGGCGGTCGGAAACATCGTGGCCATCGCCCAATGGAACATCAAGCGCATGCTCGCCTACTCGACCATCGCGCACATGGGTTTTCTCCTGCTCGGGCTCCTGGCCGGGACCAAGAGCGGATACGCCGGATCGATGTTCTATGTCATCGCCTACGCCTTGATGAGCATGGGCGCCTTCGGGATGGTCCTCCTCTTGACCCGCGCCGGGTTCGAGTCCGACCGCATCGAGGACTTCAAGGGTCTGTCCGAGCGCAGCCCGTGGTTCGCGTTCGTCATGCTCATGCTCATGTTCAGCCTCGCGGGCGTCCCGCCCTTCGTGGGCTTCTGGGGCAAGTGGTTCGTCATCAAAGAAGCGCTCGCCGCCGGTTTCGTGTGGCTCGCCGTCTTCGCCGTGGCCTTCTCCATCATCGGGGCCTACTATTACCTCCGGATCATCAAGCTCATGTACTTCGACACCCCCGAGGAGACCGCGCCGCTCGCTTGTGGCCGCGAAATGCGCCTCGTCATGAGCTTGAACGGCATAGCCGTCCTCGTGCTCGGCGTGAGCCCTGGGGTGCTGATGGCCTTGTGCCTTTCGGCGGTGGGGGCGGGGCGGTAGGCTGCCGCAGCACGACGTTAGGCATCGGTCGTATCACATGATGGCTTCTCGGCCACGGCTATCAAGCTCAAGCCGAATCCACAGTTGACTTGGTTCTCGAAATACCGATACCAGGCGTCGAGTACGCTAATCATCACGCGTTTCACTGCACCCTTCTCGTTCGCCGACCGCAGGTCCACACGCAGTAAGCGCGGGAGCACTCGGGAGGCGATGAAATAAGGCAGGAACCCCATGGCGTTCCAATAGCGCACCCTGGTGATCCGGTAGCCCGTCAGATGTAACTTGCCTACCAGATCGCCCCGCCCGTAGCGACGGAAATGTCCCTGTTCGGCATCTCGAGGCCCGTACAGGACCTGGAACGCCGGGGCCACGATGACCAATCGTCCCCGGGGCTTCAGGAGCGCTTTCATCCGTCGCAGCTGCCGAACGTCGTCTTGTATATGCTCGAGAACGTCGATGATGGTGATCGTGTCGAACCGGTGCGGCCACCCGTCGATGTCTTCCGGTGAACCGTGCTCGATTCTCAGTGGGCCGTGGAGCGCCTGTGCCAGATCGACGAGCTCCCCCGACGGCTCCAGGCCCGCCACGTCCTTGCCTTGGTCCTGCAGCAACCGCAGGAGGTGACCACTACCACAGCCGATGTCGAGGACCGAGGTCCCGGTCACCATCGAGGCGACGAGGCCCCGCAAGTTGCGATTTCGGAAGTCATTCCCCTGGTTTCCGAGTCGGCGGTAATGTTCCAGCAGGACATCGTCGGATCCCCTACTCATCCCTTGCTGATCCTGGTCTCTGCTCGGGGCATCATCCCCCTATAGTGCCGGGTCCCGCTTCTCGCTACTGGCCTGGCCAAAATCCATCATCCATCGTCTGGTCAAAGGCCCAAGGGCATTTGTCAGGGAAGGCGTTTTTATCCACCCCGCAATCACGAGCCGCTTGGAGTCTCGCGTCTCCGTAAGCCTCCGCGAAGGTCTCTTCCAACATCCGTTTCAAACCGGGACTCTGCTTCAAGAGCCGCCTTGTCCTGCGGCGCTGCTCCTCGATCGTCAAGGCCCAGCTCCTGTTTGCCGCCGGCTCTGGTCTGTGCCGCCATTTCAACAGATGGGCCAGCAACACACCCAACCTGCTTTCCAGTTCTCGTTGCTCGCTCCTCCCCATGTCCTCTAGTTCCTCGGCGACCGACTCCCAGTCGACTGTGTTAAAACTCCCCTCCCGGATAGCCCGCGCCGTCTCTGTCGTCCAGGTATAAAAATCCCGGTCATGCAGCAGAGGTGCACTGGTCGCTGGCATGGGACTGTTCCGAGGCTTCGCTTTCATATTCAAATGGCCTACTCAAGACCGACACACAGTCCCACAAGCGGGCCCGGCAGTCAAGCGCGGATAGGCAGAGGCCTTCCGCCTTTCTTCGTCCGGCCGCGGCTGCTGACTATCTCTCCGGGTGAATGTCTGCTATAGTGAAATATCTGCTATAGTGATCGGAGTGAATCATGACGGTGTCGAACGAGGGACGACCGATGACGACGGTGCAAGCGCTTTCCCGGGGCCTGCTGTATGAGCACGACGAGACGGCATGGCTAGAAACCATGGCCGAACTGATCCGGCTCGGGCGGTTGGATGAGATCGATTATCCCAACCTTGCGGAGTATCTGGCGGACATGGCACGACGCGATCGGCGCGAGACCACAGTCCCCAGCTTCTACCACGAAGTGCGCACCGCCCCAGACATCGTGGCACGCCGTGAGTGGACTCGTCAGTGGTGGGACAACGCGACCGAGCGCTACGAGCTAGTCACCAGCCTAGCCGTGCTCGACGAGCTGGCCGGCGGTCTGCCTGAGCGCGGCGCGAAACGCCTGGCCCTTGTTCGCGACCTGCCCATCCTGCCTGTTGAGCCGGTTATCGCCGAGATCGTGCAGGCATGCATTCTGCGCAAGGTGATGCCCGCGGACCCCGCTGGCGACGCCCTGCACTTGGCGCTTGCCTCCTAAAATAAGTGCGACTTTTTGGTCACTTGGAATTGCCGGCACTTGGCGAATGCGAACAAGTTTTGGGCCATCCGCCGTGTGAACACGCCGCTCGGGGTTTTCGTGCCGGCGCTGGTCACACCCTTGGAACTGCTTGGAGGTAGCGATGAAACAGAACCCGAGTGATCCGGTAATCGATGAAATCCGGGAGGTGCGCCATCGTATTTCGGCGCGCTTTGATCATGACTCCACACGTTTAGTGGCCCATTACATCGATCTCCAGAAGGAACACCGGCATCGACTCATTGAATCCGGGAAGCGCGCCGAGCGCACGAACGAATCAGCCGCCCAACCCGGCGCTCCAGCGGACCGGCCAAAAGCGGCCGGCCGCTGAGCTGTGGCTTGGGGCTAAGGGAGAACGTTGTGCCTTCGTATTGGTGGCGGTGCTCGAAGTGCAGAAGCACGACCGAGTTTCCGCAGGTGACCCAGTCGAGGCATCGCGCACTACGTCTGGGATGTCCTGATCCCGTCAAATGGAGTGCCCTCCCCGTCTGGATAATGGGATCTCCTGGTAGCGCTCATCGACGCGAACGATGCCGCCCGCATGCGACCCGCTCACGGGCGGGCCAGCGCCGCCAGACGCTCGCGGCCGCGCAAAACGGCGGCGCGGACCTGCGCGGGGGCGGTGCCACCAAAATGATCGCGCGCCGCGACCGACCCCTCTAAGGTCAGCACCGCGTAGACGTCTTGATCGATCGCCGGACAATGGGAACGCAACTCGGCGAGCGTCAGATCGCAGAGGTTCCGGCCGGCATCGAGGGTGTGGCGGACGGCCCGGCCGACGATGGCATGGGCATCACGGAACGCCACGCCCTTGCGAACCAGGTAATCCGCGAGATCGGTCGCGGTGGTCATACCGCGGTGCGCCGCCTCGCGCAGCCGCTCGCGCTTGACGGTCATGGAAGGCAGCATCTCGATATAGGCGCGCAAACAGTCCTGCACCGTGTCCGCGGTGTCGAAGAGCGGTTCTTTATCCTCCTGATTGTCCTTGTTGTACGCCAGTGGCTGGCCCTTCATGAGCGTCAAAAGCGCCATCAAATGGCCGTACACACGCCCGCTCTTGCCACGCACCAGCTCGGGCACGTCGGGGTTCTTTTTTTGGGGCATGATCGACGACCCGGTGCAAAAGGCATCGCCCAGCTCGATGAAATCGAACTGCGGCGAGGACCATAACACCAGCTCCTCGGAACAGCGCGACAGATGGGTCGCGACCAGCGCCGCGCAGGCGCAGAGCTCGATGGCGAAGTCCCGATCGCTCACGGCATCGAGCGAGTTTTCGGCGATGGCCTCGAAGCCGAGCTCGCGGGCCGTGAAGGCACGGTCGATGGGGAAGCTCGTCCCGGCCAGGGCCGCGGCCCCGAGCGGCAGGACGTTCACCCGGCGGCGGCAGTCGGAAAATCGTTCCCGGTCGCGGAAAAACATCTCGAACCAGGCCAGGAGGTGGTGGCCCAGGGTCACCGGCTGGGCGGCCTGGAGGTGCGTATAGCCCGGCATGATGGTGTCCGCCTCGCGCTCCGCCAGATCGAGCAGCACGCCGAGCAGTGCTTCGAGCCGTGCCATGACGGCATCGATCTCGGCGCGCAGATACAAACGCAGATCGGTCGCCACCTGGTCGTTGCGCGAACGGCCGGTGTGCAGCTTCTTGCCAACCTCGCCGATGCGCTCGGTGAGCCGGGACTCGATGTTCATGTGCACGTCCTCGAGCGCGACGGACCAGGCCAGCCTTCCGCTCTCGAAGTCTTCCTGGATCTCCTCTAGCCCGCCCACGATCGCGGCGCACTCCGCGTCGCTTAATACCCCCACGTGGCACAGCATCCGGGCATGGGCGATGGAGCCCTGGATGTCGTAGCGGTAAAGGCGCCGGTCGAAGCCGACCGAGGCTGTGAAACCCAGGACGAAGGCGTCGGTGGGCTCGGAGAATCTGCCCCCCCAAGGCCGATCGTCTTGATGGCTGGATTGTTCGCTCGTCACAGGATCCCCTCGAAGGTCCACGCCGTAGCATATGTACTCATGCGAAGTATAGCGCGCGCGAAACATGCGGCGTCCAGGGATGACCCTATGGCAATGAGCTCGCCGCTCTGGAGTGCGATCGCGGTATCCCGATTCCCCTGGGAGCGTGAGGCGCTCAAATGGCTGCGTGGCCAGCTACCGAATTATGGCCCCTGGCATGTGTGGACGAACTTCGAGTTCATCGGCGCTGGACGCGGACAGCCGGTAGGACTAAACTTAGTCCAACTAGATCCACCATAAAGGGCTACAACGTGCGTACCGTCAATATCCACGAGGCCAAAACCCACCTGTCCCGCTATGTCGAACAGGCCGCGAACGGTGAGGAGATCATCATCGCCAAGGCGGGCAAGCCGATCGCCAGGCTGGTGCCGCTGGAGGCGCCAAGTAGGCAGCCACGGCAACTTGGGCTGCTCAAGGGCAAGCTCAAGGTCCCCGACGATTTCGATGCACCCCTGCCGGACGAGGTCATCGACTCGTTCTACAACAGTTCCATCTTTCCGCCCGAGTCCGACTCCCCTGCCGAGGAGCGCTGAATGGTGCTGCTCCTCGACACCCATATCCTGCTGTGGGCGCTGGATACACCACGGCGCCTCCCCGAGGACCTGCGAACAACCCTCGCCGACCCCGACCACGAGGTCTGTTTCAGCGCCGCCAGCATATGGGAGATTGCGGTCAAGGCGGCCTTGAAAAGAGTCAACTTCCGGTACCGCCCGGAAGAGATCGCCAATGCGGCCCGTCAGACTGGCATGGTCGAAGTCTGTGTGTCGGCCAACCAAGCGGCTCGCGTCGTGGATCTCCCCCACCACCACAACGATCCCTTCGACCGCCTGTTGATTGCCCAAGCTCTCTCCCTGCCGGCCCGACTGCTGACGGCCGACGCGATTCTGATGCGCTATTCCGAGCTGGTGCAACAGGTCAAAGCCGTCCGTCCATGATCCACGCCCCTGTGCTGCTCACAGATCTGCAACGCCTCCAAAAAACCCTCGAAGCCGATCTCCGCGCCCGCATCGGCGAGCAGACCGGAGATCGACGGCAGTCTCCAGGCCGAATGGCAGGCGGCGCGTGATGCGGGCACGAGCAGTATTTCCGGACGCATCCCAGCGAGTCGGACCGGGAATACCTCGTTTCTGGTGGCCAGGGACGGAATTGAACCGCCGACACAGGGATTTTCAGT